>NZ_CP032686.1:300000-600000 GCF_003627795.1 Rhizobium sp. CCGE531
GCGGGCCTTACCACGAACCTTTGTCGGCAGAAGGGGTTCGATCACCGACCATTCGAAATCCGTCAAATCAAAGCGCGCCATCTCTGCCTCCAAGCCTGACAGACAGAGAATCACAAATCATTCAAATCCAAAACTATTTTATGGGTATGTGACCTAGATCGGCGGCATGCGGAATCTTCCGGGAACAATTGGCCATTCGTCTGGTTGTCGCTTAGGCGGCAACGAGAAGCTTAGAGATGACCGCGCTCGCTATGTGCTCCGGCTGCCAGGCAAGGGCGCGGGGCTTTCGCGGAGCGGATGTCAGCCGGGAAACGCGTCGGCAGGACGTGATTGCCCGATATGGGCTCGCCCGAGGCCATTTTTCTGGCCGTTTATGCCTAGCGCCTCATTACATTCATGACCAGGGAGACAACGAAGAATATCAGGAAGATGAAGAAGAGCACTTGTGCAATTGACGCCGAGGCACCGGCAATGCCGCCAAATCCTAGGGCGCCCGCGATCAGGGCTACGACCAGAAATACCAACGCATAGTAAAGCATCTTACTCTCCATTTGTTGTTGAAATGGAGAACGGAGCAGCTATCAGTTTGTTCCATAGTCAATAATAAGGTTTAAGCGGCAAACATCGCTTCTCGCGAGTAAGCCTTGCGGCCATCGTCAGCCGGCGGCGGCGGCTCGGCGGCTTCCAGATACATTCCCGCCGGCACAATGAGCGCGAACCAAAGACTGGCGCCAAGCAGAAACAAGGCTGTCGCCCCGTCGTCGACATGAACACAGAAGGGAAAGACGATAGAGGTGAACAGCACCGTCAGGCGAACGGCCCATTCGCTTTCGCGCTTGCGAATTGCAACGGCAGCCAGTGCACGATAGGCGCGCACATCATAGGTCCCCGTGGTCCGACCGAACGCCAGCATCCGGATCGATGGAATGGAGAGCATCAACAGCGCGGCAAAGGTCAGCCTGTAGACAGTGCCTGCCAGAAAGAAGCCGCTCGCGGACAGAAGCAACAAAATGACCAGGAGATTCCAGAAAGGAGCAAGTGTCCGCGGCGATTGACGTGTGTGCTCGTGCCACA
This sequence comes from Rhizobium sp. CCGE531, assembly GCF_003627795.1. Lineage (NCBI taxonomy): Bacteria > Pseudomonadati > Pseudomonadota > Alphaproteobacteria > Hyphomicrobiales > Rhizobiaceae > Rhizobium > Rhizobium sp. CCGE531. The sequence continues at coordinate 301,075 of NZ_CP032686.1, forward strand.
TCCGCAGCGCCATCGCTCCACCATCAAGCAATGGTCGATCAACATAACGATTGATGAATTCCATTCCGCGCCCTTCCAAAGCCGTGGGGAAGCCAAAACCAGAAAAATTCGGCATCAGCGTGGCAAGCGACGATTATGATGAAAATAGACGCTGATCCCAGTGCCGTGCGGCGGCGAGAGGGAACAATCCGTTTTGAGCTTGGTTCATTGGCTGATCTTGCGGATTCGCGCCCGTTCGGCGGGCATCCGAGATGCCTGGAGGCCCTGAATGTCATGAAGCACCTTGACCAAGCCATACAGATCGCGCTCGAAGCGCATGAGGGGCAGACCGATAAGACGGGGCGCCCCTTCTTCGAACACTGCCAGCGGATCGCGCTTCTCGTTTCCGGCGAGGAGGCCCGCACGGTCGCCTATCTTCACGATGTCGCCGAGAAGGGAAGGGGGTGGACGCTCGATCGATTGAGAGAAGAGGGGTTTCCTCCAAGGATCGTCTCCGCCGTCGACGCGCTGACGCGGCGATCGGACGAGCCGGACGACGAATTCGTCTTGCGGGCGGCGTCGAATGCACTGGCGCTGCCGGTGAAGAAGGCCGATCTGGAGGATAATCTGTGGCAAAGCGAGCAAATCGGCAAAAGCGGCGAGAAATATCAGCGTGGTTTGCAGATCTTGCTGATGATTGCTGGGAAAATCTAACGCTGCGGTCCGCCGCCGATCCTCATTTCAGCTGTTTAATTCAGGCGATCACAGATGAAATCCGTGTCTTCCGGCAAGGAGGGATGATGCCTTGCGACGGTGGCTTTGCTCGGCAGACTGCTTGAGGGAATCGGCGATCTTCTTGGCGCTTCGCTGTTTGAAGACGTCTTTGCCGAGATCGCTTGCGTGACGGGTGCCGTTCTGCGGCATTCGCATAGCAATCGGCGTCCGTGATCCTTAGCGGCCTCATTGAATCCGCTGAAGTAACAGCCGCTGCCAAAAAATTGATGGCTATCCGGAACATCCGCGCGGTGTCGCGGTTCGGCATATCTGGATGGGCAAGCCAAAGGTATTCGGCTCGTGGTGAGCGGAGGTGGGCTGTGCCGATATACGATTTGAAGGATTGCGATCGATGAACCAGTCTTTACAAGAAGAAGCCGTGCGCTTGCGCGCCTATCAAATATGGCAGGACGAAGGGCAACCGGAGGGTCAGGAACTTATCCATTGGCGCCGGGCAACCCAAGAGATCCTTGCCGAAGACGGGCGACAGCCAATGGAGATGGATGAGACGGAGGCCGTGACGCAGGCGCCGCCGCCGCCGCAAGCACCGCCGGTTCTTTCGTCCGAGCAGAAGTAGCGCCGGCGCCCTCAGACGTCCCCACGGGCATCGGTGTCTTGTCCCTCCGAGAGTGGGCAAAAGACGGCAGACCTAATGTCGAGTATAACCGACCTCAACGCCGGCGGCCCCCCGCCGCTTTCCATGGCTGTTGATTAAGAAAAGGGAGAGTACAATGATCCGGAAATCTCTACGAAATCAGACCTATCCGTTGACTCCGACCGAACTCAAGCTTTGCCAGCGCGCCTTCGACGCCTTCCTTGTCGAGCGGAGTGCTGCGCGGGACAGCGAAGAAGCAGAAGTAGCGGCAGCGCTGATCATCGAGCTATATCAAAAGGGCATCCGGGATGAGAAGCAGCTCTTGCTTCTGGCGAAGGCCGCTGACGGACGAGCCTGATTTTCCGCTCGCATCATGACTTGGCCTCATACGCGTGGCGGTGGAGCATAGTGTATGGGATCACGGTCCGGCGGATCGTAAAGGCCGCGCTTCTCGTCAAATTGCTCCCAGCCGCTTTGAGCGTAGAATGCCCGGCGCGCCGCAATATTGATCCGCGGCACGCGATCCAGAATTTCATTTGCAAGCGGAACTTGCGCCTGTCCGATGCGGCCGATGACCAGCGTACCGCCTCGGCGTACGCTTTCGGCATAAACATTGGCATCGTCGTCCGAGATGCCCGAGCCGGTCAATGTTCCCATGACACCTCCCGTCGCGCCGCCGAGGACGGCGCCACCCGCCGTGCCTACCAGCATTGCGACAAGCCAGCCTGCGGCGACAACGGGACCTACACCGGGAACCGCGACGATGCCCAGGCCAGCCAGAAGGCCGCCCGCCGCGCCCGCTACGGCTCCGATGCCGGTGCCCATGGTCGCATCCGTTACCGTTTGGGTTTGCCCTTCGTCGATCCTGCGACCATCAAGCGTGCGAGAGATGATGGAAATGTCCTTGGACGCAATTCCGGCATCTTCCAGCAGCTCGACGGCAAGCTTTGCCTCGCAATATTCATCGAAAAGTCCGGCGATCATCGGCATGAACGGCTCCTTTCGTTGGCTGAAGCGATCGTCTGCAAATTTAACTATTTGAAAGACCACATGTTCCGCACTCACGCCTACTATTGAAGGCTCATCGAGTTCCCGAAGGTCATCCTTCCCATCTGACGAGGCCTGTCGGAATCCGCGAGGCGGCCGCTCAATTTGCTTCCAGCCAGCGCAGCACCGCCAGTTCGTCCTCTTCCATCCATTTGAGGATGGCAGCTCTTCTTCGCACGCGCATCTTGACGATCTCGCCGAGGCGGCCGTTCTCGAAATCCTCGAATACGCGGGGATGGATATAGGATCCGCGACAGACGGCGCGCGTGTTGACCAATTTCGCCGCGACGCCGTCGATGACATTATTGATCTGTCTTGCTCTTCCTCTTGCGGTGTCCGCCGGCTCGAGCGCTGAAAGCGCCGTTGCCGCCATGCGCGTGGCGCCCCATATGCGAAATTGACGCGAGCTGAAATCGCAGCTCATTGCTTCGCGAATATAGGCATTGACGTCCTGCGAGCGGATCGGATGGATCAGCCCGTTTTCGTCCGCATATTGAAACAAGTGCTGGCCGGGCAGCTCCTGAAGCATGCGAATGGCGCGGATGATCCGCCTGTCCGTGACGTTGAGGCGCCATTCCTTGCCGGACTTACCCTTGAAGCGGAACCGCAGGCGTGATCCGATCGCTTTTACATGGCGACCGCGCAGTGTTGTCAGGCCATAGGAGCCATTTTCAAGAGCATAAGCCTCGTTGCCGATACGAATAAAGAGATTGTCCATCAGCGAGACCACGGTTGCGAGCCCCTTCGCCAGACCGGGTTTGCGTCGCCGGAGATCGGCATCGACGCGCTTGCGAATGGCAGGCAACGCTCGTCCAAACTCGGCCAGTTGCGCAAATTTCTCGCTCTCGCGCATGGCGATCCAGCGGGGATGGTAACGGTATTGCTTGCGCCCCCTTGCATCGCGGCCGACCGCCTGCAGATGGCTGTTCGGATCCGGCGATATGATCACATCCGTATAGGCGGGGGGAATTGCCAGGGCAGATAGCCGATCGAGCTCTCTCGCGTCGGTTATTCTTTGTCCATGTCGATCATAGTAGGTAAAGCCTGCGCCGCTTCTTTTGCGGGTTATGCCTGTCTCAAGGCCTGCCAGATAGACGATCTCTTCGTTTGCCGAGGCGGACCGATTGTCGATCTGCCTGCCCGATGGCCTGGCTCGCGCACGATCGACTGAATCTTCTGCGAGACTACCCTCCGCCGTCGATGCATCGCCGTTCTCATCGGGTATGATGGCCTCTGTTTTCACCCACGCACCGCCGTCAATCGTCGCCCTTCTGTTTCAGGGCATCGGAGACCCGGCGCTTGCGCGGGTGATCGATATTCTCGCCGCCATCCTGGGCTGGACGATATCCGGCCGGCTTTGACCCGGCCGGCCCTTCCCATCGCGGTGATTGCTCCGCGGTCCCGGGTGCGCTGTCGCGTGGCTGTTGATGTTTCACTGCGCTCTCCCTTTGAACGTTCGATATGTCAGATCGTCGTGACGTCTCGTTTTCGCCAGTGAAACCGTTGGCACGCTGCATTGTTCCTTGCGGCCCGGCCAAGGGCCAGGGCTGTTGGGTGATCTCACCAGGGAGCGTTCTGGCGAGGGGTGGAACTTTCAATCCCAGTTTTCGTTTGTCCTTATTGTGCTTCAGACCGCTTTGCGCTTTCCGGCGCGGCGTGTGCTGCTGCAGGTTTTGGCAAGAACAACGATAGGAGGACGCTATGAGTAGCAGACCACCACCGGTTCCCGAAGAAAACCGAAGCCATAAGGGCGTTGGCGATCACGCCAGACCGTCCGTATCCGACCGTCGCAAGCCTGATATGTCGGTCGATCCCGACAAGAAGGGCGAGCAGGGAAACAGCAGGATCAACACCAGCCACCAAGGTCATCAACAGGATCGATAGGAGGTGCCAATGTCCACCTCGACCAAGACGCCGGCCAGCATCCGCCAGGGCGGTCCCGGCGCATCGCATAAAAATGCCAAGGCGCCGCTGAATACTCCGAAGCCGCCCGCAGAGCCAGACCGGCGCGACCGCAGCAAGGTTTCCGGCGGCGGCGGAGAACGTGATCGTCATCACGGCCACGATCCGACGCGGAAAGGCGGCAAGTAGGACAGGCGTTCAAGCAATTCCAGGAAAAGTGCACAGCAGTTTTCCATCGGGAATTGCAGGCTCGTCTTTCCGGATGGCGGCTTGCAATTTCAGCAATCATCGATCCTCCGGCTCTCTATCGGAGACGGACGATCGATAGGGTCAAGAAGCACCAGCTTGTCCGCTTCTGCTAGACGCCGGTTTGCGAGTGTCTGCCGCCTGGCCTGGAAATGTTTGAAAGCGCTGATCCGGCCGCTCCGCCGCTGGCCTTCACAGCAATGTCCGCCAAAGACAGAATGCCGACCAGGCGTTTGTCACGGCTGACCACGGGAAGGCGGCGAAGTTGCTGGTCGCCGAGATTTTGCATGACGTGATCAATCTCTTCGTCCTCGAAGCAGTATTTGATATCAGAGCTCATCACATCGGCAATCTTCGCGTCCGGTCCCTTGCCTCGGGCAATGGCGCGGATGGCGATATCTCGATCCGTAATGACGCCGACAAGGCGGTCATTATCGCCGATCGGGACCACGCCGGCGTCGATATCCGCCATGATCAAGGCGGCATCCCGGATCGATTGGTCGGGACGGGCAATGCGCACGTCGCGTGTCATAGCTTCACTGACTTGCATGATGGACCTCCATTTGGCACTTGCTCCCACGTGCACGCCGAACAAGCGCGGGATGTAAATGTTCCCGGCCTGATCGGATGCACGGAAAATTTGAGCGACCCTAACGCGAGAGACCTCGAATAGCCCTCTGCTTCCCCGTTTGGAGCGGACGACGCAGCCGCTACTTGTCTTTGCCAGCCAAGCTCTTAAGTGAATCCATAGCGTATCCAATGGAGGTTCCGGTGTTCAAACATCTGGTTTTGCTTACCCTTGCGCTCATCCCGACAGCGGCATTCGCGCAATCGACCGATCTCGAGGCAACCTGCAAAACGGTGGCCAAGAATTTTTTCCTGTCCGATGGGCTCTCGATCGGCGCGATCCAATCCTTTCCCGAACTGAAGCCGCCCGGTGTGCGCATGGCTTATTCCACCCGGCAGGGAACGGCGCCCTCGGAGATGAGCGACACGTTCGAATGCGAGTTCGACAGGGCGGACAAGCCTCATAACCTTGCCAAGTTCTGCGTATCGACCACCTGTTACGCGGCTAATGACCAGGATGCCGACCGGAAACGACGGTTCGAGGAAATGCGCATTCTTTTGCAGAGAGCCGAAAAGTAAGCGGCATCTTGCAGCGCCCGGTTCACGTCGCGATCGCTGTCGAGCCATACCGTCCATTCGCCCTGACCCGGCGCAAACGCGGCTTAAAGCCTGCCCTCGCAAAACTGTGGGCGGTTCTGCGATAAAGAGCGGGTAGGTTGCAGGCGAGTGCGGCAACCCATTCGGGTAGGTACGTCTAACTTACGCTTGATGCTAATATTCTAAATGTCGGCCCGGACGCCACCCGCGAGCCGAAAAGTGCAGCGTCCGGCGGCAATCAATATGCCCCATTCATTGTCGTCGGACGCACACCAGCTTGAAAGAGCGGCTCGCTCAATAAGGCCCCGGGAGGCGCCGAAATACCCATGCTGAATGCTTGCTGTATCAGTTGTTCGTCAAAAATGGACGTAGGAGCCGGATAGGGATCTGCCTAATGTCCCAGGCCATGAAGGCAGAGTGATCGCGATGTGACAGTGAACCGTCGGCGAGCGTCGATTGGAGGAAGGCGGCCTCATGGCCCCTGTGCTGATAGGGCAAATTCACCTTCAACGATGCAACCGTTCGCGAAACTATACGAGCGATAGTGTTTGGAGAAAGCACAATGGAGCGTTTTCGCAGTGTAACGAGTGGCTGTCTGTCGCCGGAGCAGACCGATACACTTCATAAAGTGCTGGCTAGCATCACCAATCAACCATGGTTCGACAAGAGTGAACGCTCTTGCGAAATCTTAGCCGAGCGGCTGACGATTTTGATCAAGATGGGAATAGAAAACGCTGCTCACCTTCAAACTATCGGCGTTTCCTGGGCGGTGAACGACTTTATTCGCAACGGCGCAAAAACGGATCGGGCGAATCCGAGGAATAATGCGCTCGGGATCGAGCGGCTTTCGATTCCAGCGCCGCGCGTCTTTTAGGACGCGTCAAGGACGCTGTAACGCTTTGAAATGCTGCAGAAGCCTCCGCCGGTGGCGGAAGCTTCAAGGTGCTCGGAAAGACGGGCGCTGTTCGAAACGTCCTGATCGCGGCTCACTTTCGCACGACTTGCCTAGTGCTGGCCGATGAGATTCCTGCATGCGCGGATCGTCAAAGCCATGACGGTGAGGGTCGTACCGGCGATACCGCTGCCGGGGAATGCGCTGGCGTCCGTGACGATGACGTTGGATACGTCCCAAAGCTGGTTATAGGGGTTGAGCACGGAATTACTGGGGTCATCTCCCATCCGCGCGCCGCCCGTCTCGTGAATTGCCGCGCCCATGCACATGGTCTTGCGGAACCATTTGCGGAACATGAAGCGGCTGAAGGGATCGGCGTCGGGGAAGGCGCCCCGTCCCATTTCCCTGAGGCCGGTGGGGGAGCCGATGAACTCCAGATCTCCGCCGACGCCACGCACCATGTCGATCAGTACCTCTTCCTGCTGACGGAGAAGCGCCTGTTCCTCTTCGCCCATGACGCAGCGGATGTGGGGAACGGGAATCCCCCAGGCATCCTTTCGCCGTGCGTTGAGGCTTATGCGATTATCCGCATAGGGCAGCATGCGGCCGAAGCCGAAGAATGCCAGCCGTGCCGGCTCGTCATCGGGCGTGGGTGCCCGGCCGATGCTCCCCTGGTAGTCGAAATCGCCTCGCTCTGCGTCGCCGGTTCCGAAACGCGGCACGAAGATGCCGCCCGAGGGGTTATAGAACGCATCGACAGGCGCGGAATCGTCCAGCGACCATCCCTTCGCCTTGGCGAAGGAGCCGAAGGCAAGGCAGGGCAGCTGATCCATGAAATAGCGCCCGAGCGCACCCGAGCTGTTGCCAAGGCCTTCGGGATGGCGCGGGGATGCCGAGTTCAGAAGCAGCCGCACGCTTTCGATCGGCGATGCCGAGAGCACGACGAGGGCGGCGCGTGCGGTCTCGACCTTGCCAGTGACACGATCGATGAACTCGGCACCCGTTGCACGGACGCCTTGATCATCGGTCACGATGCGGCGGACGATGGCATCGTGGCGGATGGTCAGCCGGCCGGTCGCAAGCGCCTCCCTCAAGGGCTTCGGCGTACGGTCGGCATCGGGTGCGATATAGCGCCAGGACACGACATGCCGTTGCGGCCAGAGACCCTCAACCTCGTTCTTGAAGACCTCTTCGGCCGGCGTCAGTTTCGCCGGACGAGCGTAGATGCCGTCCGGCAGCGTTTCCACCCCGTCGGGATTGCCGTAGAGCCCGAGAGAGGTTTCGACCTCGTCGTAGTAAGGCACGAGATCGTCGTAGCCGACCGGCCAATCCACGCCCTTGCCGGTGCGAGACCGGATCTTGAAGTCGTCGTCGGTCCAGCGCAGCAGCACGCGGCCGAAGCTGTGCAGGCGGCCGCCGCCCTGCCGGCCGCGAATCCAGAGGAAAGGCGCGTCCTTAGGGGTCGTGTAGGGATTTTTCCGGTCGTTGACGAAGAAATGGCTGAAGCGTTCGGTAAAGAAGGCAGCGCGCGCCTGTATCGGCTGCCCCTTTATGGTAGCGCGTGCGCGCTCCCAGATGTTGATGCTGCTGGCCGGCAGCTTCTTGCGCGACGGATCGAAATCCCCCTGGCTTACCGCCGGACCAGCTTCGAGCAAAAGCACGGAAAGCCCTTGAGCGGTCAATTCCCTGGCGGCAAAGGAGCCGGCGGCGCCGGAGCCAATGACCAGCGCGTCATAAACAGTCTGAGACATAGATATATTCCGTATATTTCAGAGACGGACGCCGTCGGCGTCAAAGAGGGAGGCCTTGGCGATATCGATGCCGGGCGAGATTGCTGCGCCGGGCTGAAGCACCGCGTCGCCCATGATGCGATAGGAGAGGCTTTGCCCGGCCCAATCGAACCAGACAACGGTGTCGGCGCCCATCGGCTCGACCACGGAGACGATGCCGGCGATGGTCGGCAGGGCTCCCGCTCCTCCGTCCGGAGCAATATGTTCCGGACGGATACCGAGTGTCACGGGACCCGCCTTGACGGACGCCAGAAATGGATAATTGGTGAGATCGATGGTCAAGCTGCCGCTCTCGAAGACCAGGGCAGCAGCGTTGATCGCGATCTCACCCTTGATGAAGTTCATCGCCGGTGCGCCGATGAAGCCCGCAACGAAGAGATTGGCGGGGCGGTGATAGATCTCAGAAGGGCTCCCAAGCTGCTGGATCACGCCGTCCCTCATGATGGCGATGCGGTCCGCAAGGGTCAGCGCCTCGATCTGGTCGTGCGTCACATAGATCATCGTATTGCCGAGGCTCTGGTGCAGCTTCTTGATCTCGACGCGCAGTTCGTTGCGAAGCTTGGCGTCGAGATTGGAGAGCGGCTCGTCGAACAGGAAGACATCCACCTCGCGGACCAGCGCCCGGCCGATCGCAACGCGCTGGCGCTGGCCGCCAGAGAGTTCCGAGGGGCGGCGATCGAGCAGATTTTCCAGATGCAGCAGAGATGCGGTGCGGGCGATGCGCGCCTCGATCTCCGGCTTGGGCAGGCCGGCGACGCGCAGGCCGAAGGAGAGGTTCCTGCGCACCGTCATACGAGGGTAAAGCGCATAGGACTGGAAAACCATGCCGATCCCGCGGTCCTTCGGTTCCTCCCAGGTCACGTTCTTGTCCGATATCCAGATCTCGCCATCGCGAATGTCCTGCAATCCGGCGATCGCGTTCAGGAGCGTCGATTTCCCACAGCCGGATGGGCCGAGAAGCACCAGAAATTCGCGCGGAGCGATGTCGATGGAGAGCTTCTCGATGACGCTGTGGTCACCATAGGCGATCTTGAGGTCTTTGACCGATACGGCAGGCTGCATGGCATTACCCTTTGACGGCGCCGGCTGCAACACCGCGCAGGAACCAGCGGCCGGAGAAGAAATAGATGGCGAGCGGAACGACGGCGGTCAGGATGGTGGCGGCCATGTTCACATTGTAGGCGCGTTCGCCCATGGTGGTGTTGACGATGTTGTTGAGCTGGACAGTCATCGGCAGGTTGTCGCGCCCGGCAAAGACGAGGCCGATCAGGAAGTCGTTCCAGATTCCGGTGAACTGGAAGATGGAGGCGACGACCACCATCGGCACCGACATCGGCAACATGATCTCGAGAAAAATGCACCAGAAGCCGGCGCCGTCGACGCGGGCAGCCTTGCAGAGCTCTTCGGGGATGGCGACGAAATAGTTGCGGAACAGCAGCGTGACCAGCGGCAGGCCGAAGATGACGTGCACGAGGACGACGCCGGCCACCGAATTATAAAGGCTTAGATTGGCGAGCAGCCGCACCAGGGGGTAGAGGAAGATCTGATAGGGGATCAGGCCGCCGGCCATCAACAGCCCGAACAGGAGGTTCGAGCCCTTCGGCCGCCAGAGCGATAGTGCGTAACCGTTGATCGCCCCGATGAAGACGGAAATGACGACGGCGGGCACGGTGATCTTGACCGAATTCCAGAAGCCGACCCGCACGCCGAGGCACTGCGTGCCCATGCAGGCTCCCGACCAGGCGGTCTTCCACGCATCGAAATCGATGGTGGCGGGCAGGGCGAAGATATGGCCCTGGCGGATTTCCTCCATAGACTTCAGCGAGGTCACGAGCATGGTGTAGAGAGGCAGCAGGAAGAACAGCGCCGACAGGATCAGGAAGGCGTAGAGCCCGATCTGGCCGCCACTGAGCCTGGACGGCTTGGGACCACGAGGATGGGGGTGGGTTGTCATCAATGCGCTCCCCTCCTTCTGGCGCGTATGGCCAGCGCATAGCGGAACGGGGCGACGGCCATGACGACGGAGAGCACCAGCACGGTTGCACCGGCGCTGGCGAGCCCGAGGTTCTGGCGTTCGAATAGATTGTCCATGATGAATTTCGCAGGCACTTCGGTCGAGTAGCCGGGGCCGCCGCCGGTCTGCGCCACGATCAGATCGTAGGTCTTGATCACGCCCATGGAGAGCAGCATGCCCGAAGCGGCAAGCGCCGGCCCGAGTTGCGGCAGGATGATTGAAAGATAGATGCGCCAGACCGGTATGCCGTCGATCTGGGCGGCTTTCCATTGCTCCTCGCCGATGCCGCGCATGCCTGACAGTGCGATGACCATGACGAGACCGGCGCCTTGCCAGACGCCGGCGAAGACCACCGTATAGATCGCCATGTCGCGATTGACGATCCAATCGAAGACGAAGCCCTGCCAGCCGAGCGCCCGCACGGTTGCCTGGATGCCGAGGGTCGGGTTCAGCATCCATTGCCAGATGAGCCCCGTGACCACGAAGGACATGGCATAGGGATAGAGGAATATCGTGCGGAACGCGCTTTCGAAGCGAACCTTGCGATCAAGGGCCGCCGCCAGTACGAAGCCAAGGGCGAGGCATCCCGCGACATAGAGCACGCCGAAGATCAGCACATTCTCCAATGATGCGAGCCAGCGCGAATTTTTAAACAGCCTGGCATATTGGGCAAAGCCGACATAGTTCGACGACGGGAAGATCGTCGAATCCGTGAAGGACAGCCGGACCGACCAGACCATGGTGCCGATATAGACGAAAATTGCGGCGATCCATGTCGGCAGGAGTGCAAAGGTCGCAGCCAGGGAACGTCTGCGCTTGGCTTGCATGAGCAAACCCTCTCAAAAGAACGGAATGAGCCGATCGACGATCACACCGTCGACCGGCCGAAACAAAGGCGCTATTCGAAGATCCCGAAAAACTTCTCGGCACCGGAGGCGCTGCCTTCCGATGGGTTGCTCCAGAACTCGTCGACGAAGTCGTTGAGCGCGCCCGCCTGCTGCGGCGATAGGATCAGCGCCTGATCCGGAACGATCTTGCCGGCGCTCATCAGCTCCAGGCCCTTCTGCGCGCAAACATCGAGTTTCGACTTGTCGACGTCGGTGCGCATCGGCACCGAGCCCTTCTTGAGCGAGAATTCGACCTGCACGGTCGGATCCATGGCGACTTCGGCCAGCAGCGCCTGTCCCTTTTGCGATGCCGCATCGGCGATCTTCGGGAAGGAGAAGGCGTCGGCGACATAGACCATGCCGGGGGATTGGGGAGCGAGCATGCAGCCGTAGTCCTTGCCAAGCTGCTTGCCCGCCGCAACGAATTCGCCCTTGGCCCAGTCGCCCATGAATTGTACGCCCGCCTTGCCGGTGATGACCATCGCGGTGGCATCGTTCCAGTTCCGCCCGGGCGCGCCCTCATCGACATAGCCGCGCAGCTTGCCGAGAATATCGAGCGTCTTCTTCACGCCCTCGACGGATGCATCACCCTTATCCTTGTCGCCATAGATCTTGAGGAAGCCGTCGATACCGACCTGCGTCAGCAGGATCATGTTGAAGACCTTGGATTCCTGCCAGGATTGGCCGCCCCAGGCAACCGGCTGCACGCCGGCGGCCTTAAGCTTGTCGAGTGCCGCGAAGAATTCGTCCCAGCTCTTGGGCTCCTCGTTCACGCCGGCCTTGGCAAAGGCATCCGTGGAATAGAAGACCCAGCTCTCGCCATGGGCACCGGTGGGCGAGAGATAGACCTGGCCATTATAGGTGATGAGGTCATGGATCGATTTCGGCAGCACATCCGCCCATTTGCCGGCCTTGGCGATATCGTCGATCGGGTTCATGAGCCCCTGACTGACGAAATCCGTATTGGCAAGGCCGATCACCGCTTGCTTGGCGGCCGGCGGATCGCCGGCGACCAGCCGGTTCTGGAAGGCGGCATCGGCGGCACCGAAGCCGGCAATGGACGAATCCTTCCAGACGCCGCCGCGCTTTTCGAACTCCTGCTTGATGACATCGAGGGCGGCTGCCTCGCCGCCTGATGTCCAGGAGGTCATGACTTCGGCCTTTGCCTTGTCCTCGGCATCGGCAGGCGCGGAGGCCGCCGCAAGTGCTGCCCCCAACATGAGCAATTTCATCGTATTCTTCATTGTTCCACCTCTTCAAGAAGGCCCTCTTTGCGGGGCCATTGGTTTTCAGGTCATGAAATCAGCGATAGATTGGCAGCAATGCCTGCCGCACGAGCGTCAGGCCGTTGGCGATGTCGCCGACCGGATCGGGCGCGGCATCCAGCTCGAGAATGGCCCAGCCTTCGAAACCGCGGTCCCGCAGCAGCCTGATCCAGCCCGGCCAGTCGACACGGCCGAGGCCGAAGCCGCAGAAATAGGGACGGTGACGATCGTGGATATGCTCGTCGATCGGCGTGTCGGCGGGCATCGGCCCGAGCGCATCCTTCCAATGGGCGATGATGACCCGCTCGTGATGGCGTTCGACGACCTGGAGTGGGTCGGAACCGGCAACGATGATATGGGCCGTGTCGGGGCACATGTGGACATAGGCCGGATCCGTCAGCAGCATCATGAGATCGACATCGCGCGAGGCTGCAAAGATCGAATGCGCTTCCGTGTGCAGGGCAAGCCGCACGCCCTTTGTGTAGAGGATTGCGCCAAGGCGGTTGAGAAAATCGGCAATCTTGCGGGCCTGCGCGAAATCGAAGAAGCGCACGGGCTCGGAACCCGGCGTCTGGCGCAGCGGCGCGCCGATGACCATGATATCGCTGCCGCAAGCCTTCAAAAACGCGGCATATTTCTCCGCCTTTTCGATGATGGCTGCCTGCGCCGACGCTTCGGTGAAATCGCCAGCTGCCTCGAGTTCGGCAAAGAAGCCGCTTGCCAGTGTCAGGCCGCGCCTGGAAAGCTCGGTCGCGAAGGCTTCGACCGAACCGTAGGTTTTCGTCGCATCCTGCCAGTTGAAAGGAGAAAAGGTCAGCTCGACACCGGTGACGCCGGATGCCTCAACGGCATCGAGGATCTTGTCCCAGAAGGCGCGGGGTTCGCTACGAGAAAGGGCGATGATGCCGTCGTAATCCTCGACGCCCCAGAAGTCGGGATGGAAAAAGGTGACGAGATCCACGCCAAAGCGAAGCCGTTCGGTCGAGCTCATGATGCAGTCCGTTCTCAAGGATAGGGACAATCGCTTGCGGAACGCAGTCCGCAGCGAATAATCCATAATGATTTCATTGCGCTATCATTTGGCAATCGTTTGCCATATCGTGATAGTAGACCAGTCGTTTCCATATGCAAGCGATTTTTGGCAAACGTTTGCTAAACGAAGGGAACTGCCATAGCATCCGCCGCGTCAGGCATCGGGAAGGAAACAAAAAAGTGAAAGATAACAAGGATATGCCCCTTGAGGAGCATTCCGGGCCGTTGATGGCCGATGTCGCGAGGCTGGCAGGGGTCGCGATCTCCACGGTCAGCCGTGCCCTTGCCAATCCCGGACGTGTCAACGAGAAGACGCGCGCCAAGATCGATGCGGCCGCCAAGCAGCTGGGCTATACGCCGAACGCCATGGCTCGCGGCCTGCGGGTCGGCAAATCCAACACCATCATGATCATCCTTCCAGGATCGCTCTACTACGGCGTCTCCCAGGTCATCCCGCAGGTCCTGCAGAGCATCAACAAGGCCCTGCTGCAGAATGGCTACAACCTGATGATCGCCAATCTCGGCCGCGACCCGGAGTCGGAACGGCATATTCTCAATCTCGCCTTCGGCGGCACCATTCGCGGCGCCATCATCCTGTCGTCTAAGCTGCCGGAGATCGATGGCCGGTCTCTGGCCAATGCCGGCCTGCCGATCGTCTCCATGCTGCTCGACATGAGTGACGCCGGCGTAGCGAGCGTCGTGACCAATGATCGTGAGGCGGTACGGGACGCGGTTGCGGAACTGATCAGGATGGGTCACAGGCGCTTTTTCTACATCGCAGGTCCGCAGGACAATTATCACGATGTCGAGCGCTATGGCGGCGCCCTGGAAGCCCTGCGCGATGCCGGGATTTCGAAAGAAGCGCTGCGGCGGTCCGGAGGCAATCTCGATTACCAGAAGGGCTTTGAGATCGGCGTCCAGGCTGCCGCCGATTTCGTCCTGCTGAAGGATCGGCCGACGGCGGTGATCGCCACCAGCGATGACATGGCGATCTCCTTCGTCAGCCGCATACGGCAAACGGGCCTGCGCATTCCCGACGATCTGTCGGTGATTTCCTTCGACGGTGCGCCGGTCTGCGAATTCTGCTTCCCGCCCCTCTCGACGATCGAACAGCCGTTCGAGGAAATGGGCCAGGCCGCCGTCGCTCGCCTGCTTGATGCCCTCGGACAGGCGGCGAAGGTGCAGGACCTGCGCGTCACAATCCGCAGCAGGCTGATCCTGCGGGAGAGCGTCGCCCCGCCGAAGAATTGAAGCGAGTGCGCCATGTGATGCGATTCGGGCGATCTGAGGAGATGGCCGCCACCACCCGATATCCCAGGGGCGCGGCTTGCCATGAAAGATCATCAGGCGGGGGCTTTATGCGCCTTGCGCTCTTACGAGGCGATGCTGCGCGGCTCGACCATGATGGCTTCGATTCCCGCCGCCTCTTCATCGAAGAACGATCGCCGTGCTCCGCCGCGGCGATAATCGCTCCATCTGTGCTCATGACAGAAAAACTGGTTTTCCCCATCGCCGACATCGTAGCCAAGGCTGCCCCGCTTCAGGCAGCCAGGATATTCGCAGTAATGGCTCTCCAAGGCGTGTATTTCGCGGGAGAGCGTCATCTCGGCTGCATCGTCGGTCATCGTCGAATCCTTTTTGCCTCGTCCCGTCTTGCCCGAGCCAGACATGGAATCAGTTCATTTTCGGAAGCGTCGGTGCGAACGGTAGGTTTCAGATGGTTAACCGACGGTTTCGGACGCGCGGCACAATGGGTGCACGGCTTCGGTTGAAGATCACGGTGAGGAAGTGAGCGGGCGGAAAAAGCGGCGCGTCGGGAACATGCCCATCCCGGCGTGGCTCTCAGGTTATGATTCCGCAAATGATCTATTGCAGCGTCGTGCTATGCGGCTTAGCGGCAAGGGCCGGCAATTGTGCTTCAAGTCCGCGTTGAACGGCCGCGACGACCTGGGGATTGCGAAGTCTGACGGCCTTGCGGATCATCAGCTCCTCGTTGATGATCGCCCGCATGCCCACCGTGAACTTGTGCAGGCTGAATTGCTCGGCATGTGCCCGCAGCGCTTCGGGGTGAAAGCGATGCTCCGTCGCCTCAAAATCGAGCACGGCGTCGATCAGGGCATCGACAGACTGCGTGTTGAACAGAACACCGCTCAGGCCGGGCACGACGGTCTCCAGCGCTCCGCCGCTTCCATAGGCGATAACCGGCCTTCCGCTTGCCATGGCTTCGACCGGAACGATGCCGAAATCTTCTTCGCCGGGAAAGATCAGGGCGCGGCACCGCGCCAACTTCTCCTTCAGCACCGCAAACGGCGTTCGGCCCAGGAAAGTGATGGTGGGACCGGCAATGCGTTTCAATTCGTCCATCTGCTTGCCTTCGCCGATGATCACCAGCTTGCGGTTCATCCGGGTGAACGCCTGCACGGCGAGATCGATCCGCTTATAGGGGACCAGCTGGCCGGCGCAGAGATAGAAGTCTTCGATCGATGCGGCCGGGGCGAAGTCATCGACATTGACCGGCGGATAAAGCACCGTCGCGGGACGCCGGTAATATTTGCTGATGCGATCGCAAACATGATGCGAGTTGGCGACGAAACGATCGACGCGCAGGCTGGTATTGACGTCCCAGGAGCGCAAAAGCGGCGCGAGCACCGGCAGCATCAGCCGTGATGCGAGCCCTGCGTGGGATCGGTAGAAATGATAGTGATCCCAGAGGTAGCGCATCGGCGAATGACAATAGCAGACATGCGTTGCCTGCGGCGGCGGAATGATGCCCTTGGCCGGGCCTGACTCGCTGGAGATGATCAGATCGTAATCCGAGAGATCGAAACTCTCGAGCGCGAACGGCATGAGCGGCAGAAGCGATTGATAGCCCCTGACCGCACCTGGAATCCGCTGCAGGAACGATGTGACGATCTTGTGTTTGCGGATCTTCTCCGAAACGCGGCTTTCGTCGTAGACGAGAGTGAAGATGTCGGCGTCGGGATACATGTCGCAGAGCGCCTCGACGACTTTCTCTCCACCCCGCATCGACACAAGCCAGTAATGCACGATCGCTACCCGCATTGTTCTTCCCTCCATGGGTCGAAACAACATTGGCCAGACGGCAACTTTTGCGACAGGGCCCACATCGGTTCACTACGGCATCCAAATGGCCGAAGGGAGTAACCAAAAGATTTAGCCGGGGATCGAAGCCTGCACACAAGGATATACCCACCCGCCTAAGAAACTGCAGGAACATCTCCTTCCCTGTCAGAAATGATAAGCCCTGTTGCTTCGGTAGGGGATTTACACGCTATGCGTTCGACTGCTGATCTCGTTGCATGGCGCCCTCGGTTGCCTGACGGCGCAAGCGACACGAAAGCGAGATTTCGGCTCATGTTTAGAGTTTCAGCTTTGCCTTACCATTCCATCTCCAGGCCGCCTCGGCTCATGGCGCCATGGCTGCTGGCATTGATGCTTTCCAGCGCGGGCGTGTTCCAAACCACCAATGTCGCCGCGGCGAGCGAGGTGTACCACGTCGGACCGCAGGCCCGGATCAAGATCGCCATTGTCGAATGGATCGCCGCAACCGGCGAATACAAGGAATGGACGGCGCTGAACGGCGAATATGTCGTGTCGCAATCGGGCTCGATTTCAATTCCGATGATCGGGCAGATGCAGGTCGGCGACAAGACCGTCGACGACATCAGTGCCAATATCGGCGAAAGGTTGAAGCAGATCACCGGCTTGGCGGTGGCGCCCACGGCTTCGGTCGAGGTTGTCAAATATCCGATGATTTACGTGTCCGGCGCAGTGGAGAAGCGGAGCGAGCTGGAATTCAGGCCGGGCCTGACCGTCAGGCAGGCGATCGCCATGGCCGGCGGGCGCGAGCGCCGCTCCAGCCAGACGGGGGATTCCTCCGAGGCGCAGCAGATCAGCTATGCGGGAGAAATCAGCCGTATGGAGCTGCAGCTGAAGCAGCTCGGCGCGCGGCGGGCGCGCCTGATGGCGGAGCTCAATGATCAGCCGGCAATCACATTTCCGCCGGAGATCAAGGCAGCGCCGCAAGGATCGGCGGTCTCGCAGATCATGACGAGCGAGCTCGATCTGTTCAATGCCAGGGCCGAGGCCTTGCGCCAGCAACTTGCCGCGGCCGCGGATCTGGAAGTGCTGTTGCGCAACGAAATCAACATTCTCGATGAGAAGATGTCGTCGCAGGACGAGCAGGTGAAGATTGCGCAGGATGAATTGAGCGATATTTCCAAGCTGGTCGACACCAAGATCCTGACGACGTCTCGCAAGACCTCGCTGGAACGGATCGTTGCCGAGATGCAGGCCGGCAAGCTGGACCTCGTCGTCGCATCGATGCAGGCAAAGCAGAAGCTGAACGAGACCGAGCGCGACGCACTCAATCTCAAAGGCCAGCGCAAGACGGAAGCCGGACAACAGCTCCAGATCGCCGAGACGGAAATGGAGGATACGAAGCTCAAGCGAAACACGACGCTGCAGCTGCTGCAGATTTCCGGCGCCTCGCTCACGCGTAGCCAGAGCATGAAGGCGCTCGATCTCCAGCCACTTGAATACTGGATCACCCGAAACGGCGACGAGGCCGCAGCCATCAAGGCGTCGGAAGCGACCGAGCTGCAGCCAGGGGATGTTCTCGATGTGCGCTACAATATTTCCGGAAGCCTGGACGGCACGACGCTTTCGTCGGTCGATGCCGGTCAATCGCAATAACGATAAGTGAGCCAAGGGGGCGAGTGATGGTAGTTCACGAGATCGGCAAAGGCTTGCGCAGCACGCCGTCGGACAGCAAGACCATGGGGGACAGCGAATATATTTCGTTTCGCGATGTCTGGCGTTTCGTACAGCGCCACTGGCTGATTTTTGCCTTGTTCACCGCCGCCGGCCTTGGCATCGGCATCTTCTACACGGTCACGACCCAACCGATCTATCTGGCGACTACACGCCTCGTCATGGATCCGGACCAGGGGCGCATCGTCTCGCAGGATGCATTCACCGGCACGGTCATCATCGAGGCCGCCGAAATTGCAAGCCAGGTCGAGATCGTCAAATCGGAGGCGATCGCACGCGCCGTTGTCCAGAAACTCAACCTCACCGAAGACCCCGAGATCATAGGCGGCATGTCATGGCAGGCCGCCTTGCGCGACAGGATGCGCGCGATCGCCAGTTATTTCAGGTATGGCGACGACGGCGCAAAGACCGAGGCCAGCGACGACGACGTGATGCGCCGGACCATGGCATCATTCCTCTCTCGGGTTTCCGTCAATCGCGTCGGCCAATCCTATATTCTCGAGATCGGGTACAGCTCGGTCGATCCCACCAAGGCGGCGCAGGCGGCAAATGCAATTGCGGAAGCCTATATCAGCACCGGCCTGTCCGACCGCGCTTCCGCCGCGCAGAGCGGCGCCAGATGGCTGGAGACACGCCTGATCGAAGTCGGCAGGCAGGCGCGCGAAGCATCCATGGGCGTGGAGGAGTTTCGCGCCAAGAACGGCATCATGGAGATCAGTAAGTCCTCATCCCTCGATCAGCAGCAGCTGTCCGAAATCAGCAGTCAGGCCGTTGCGGCCAAAGCGCAGACCGCGGCCGAATCGGCCAAGCTTGTGACTCTCAACCAGCTGATGGCGGGCAGCAAGATTGAGGGGGATGTCGACGAGACGATGAACAACCCGCGCATACAGAAGCTGCAGGAAGATCTCGGAGTCGCAACGACCAAGCTCAACAACCTTAGAAGCCGGTATGATGCCGACAATCCAGCCGTCATTGCCGCCCAGCAGGAAATCGATCGGGTAAAGGGTGACATGCGCAAGGAGTTCGAGCGCATCCAGTCCGTCTACAGGGCAAATCTGGATGTCGCCAAGACCCGCGAGAGGCTTCTGAGTGACGAGTTGACCTCATTGAAGGATGCGGGAACGGACAAGAACTTGGCGCGGGTGGAGCTGTCGGAGATGGAAAGCCGGGCCACCACCTATCGCCGGATGTACGAAAGCATATTGCAGCAGCTGATCGGTGCGCTGCAGAAGGAATCCTTTCCCCTTGGCAATGTTCGCGTCGTGACGGCTGCCGCGGTGCCGCTTTCAAAGACCTGGCCGAAATCCTCTTTCGTGCTGCCCTTTACGGCCATGCTTGGTCTGGCGGCCGGCGTCATGGCGGCTCTTTTGCGGGATGGTCTGGATCGGCGCGTCAGCTCCAGCGAGAAACTGCGGCGCGAATTGGGGATCAGCTCCCTGGGCCATGTTCCTGTCTATGTAAGCCCACCGTTCCTGTCCGGAAGCATGGTGGCGACGAATGCCACGTGGCGACGAACGATGCTGCCGCTGAGATCCGTGCTGGATACGCCCTATTCGCAATTTTCCGAAGCCCTGCGCGGCGTCAAGCATTCGATCGACTCCGCTTTCCCGCCGAATGCGCCGATGGTGGTCGGCATCACCTCGGTCGGCACCGGCGAGGGCAAGACCACGATCGCAACCAATCTCGCACAACTCTACCAGCATGAGGGCGCATCCGTCGTGTTGATCGATGCCGACTTCCTCAATGCAAGACTGAGCTGCGTGGTGACCGAGTCCGGCACGGAATTCGGCATGGAGGCGCTGAGCATCAACGACGTGCCGCGCCGCTATGCAGTTGCCCAGGAGGGTGGCCTGCTCGTTGCCAAGTCCGATCATGAGCCCGAGGCGGAAATCGTGCAGGGCCATGGGGGTGTTCCGGTCGTCACCGTCGACGAGACCGAAAAATCCGTCGCCACCTTTCAGCGCTATGGGCATCTGCCGGCGCTGAAGGCCGAGATCGACCTGCTGCGGCGGCGATACAAGGTCGTCATCGTCGACATGTCGGCTTTCGAGGATTCCGCCGATACCCGCGTCATCTGCAGCTATCTCGAAGGTATCATCGTGGTCGTCGGCCAGACGAACAAGATGACCGTCGAACGATTGTCGGATGCGCTTGCAAGCTTCGGCACGTCGGCGATCAATGTCCTCGGCATCATCGCCAACCGCAGCTACGAGAAACGTCATGGCCAGCAGACGCGCCTTTGGCGTCGCAGACTGGATGGACGTCAGGTGCGTGCGTCCGCAAGGCGCCTCACGGGCCACGCGACGAGCCGTCCCTTGAAGATCGCCCTAGGCATCGCAAGCTCGGGCCGCCGCGATATCCTGTCGTCCATTCTTCCGCATATCGCCAATCAGACGCGCAAACCCGACGAGATTATTGTCTGCCTGTCCTCGCCGGAGGATATCGATCCGAGCTGCCTTCGAAATCTCGACATTCCAGTCCAGGTTCTGATCTCCGAACGCGGTCTTTGCCGTCAGCGCAACAGGATCCTCGACAACGTCAAGCATGCGGACGTCGTTCTTTTCCTCGACGACGATTTTCTGATGACCTCGACCTATGTCGAGGAAGCGGAACGGCTGTTCCAGCTCCAGCCGGACGTGGCCATGTGTACCGGCAAGGTCCTGGCGGACGGCATCACCGGTCCTGGCATCTCCGTTCGCGACGGCTTACGCTTGGTCGATGGCAAGCGCCGGCGGCGATCCGAGCCTGCCATGCAGATTCGGCCAATCTACAATGCCTATGGCTGTAATATGGCAATCCGCATGGCGATCGTCAGAGCCGCCGCGCTGCGCTTCGACGAGAACCTGCCTTTCTATGGCTGGCTCGAGGATGTCGATTTCAGCAGGCTCGTTGCCCACTACGGCCTGGTTGTCAGCGCCAGGCAGCTGGAAGGTGTCCACCTCGGCACCAAGGGCGGCCGGGCGGGCGGCGTCCGTCTCGGCTATTCGCAGATCGCCAACCCGCTTTACCTCATGCGCAAGCGGACCATGAGCGTGCCGCAGGCCGCAGCCCAGATCGGCCGCAATCTTGCCGCCAATCTCGTCAAGGTCTGGCGGCCGGAGCCCTGGGTCGATCGCAAGGGACGGCTGAAGGGCAACGTCATGGCATTTCGCGATCTGCTCAAAGGCAGGCTGGCGCCACAGAATATTGAAGCATTGGAGTAGTCCGGTGGCGCCTCCGTTCGGTCTCGATCGCGTCGTCGTCATCAACGATCGCTCCGTCCGGGTGGGCGGAGCATCAAATCTCGCGATTCTTTCGGCCGATTTGCTGCGGAGTGCGGGGGTCGCGGTGACCTATTTCGCCGGCGATGCCGCCGGGTCCGACCCGCCGGCAGCGGAAACCATCAATCTGGCGGCGCAGCCGTTGATGCAGCAGGCGCGTCTCAGCGCATTCGCCAGCGGTCTTTACAGCCGCCAAGCCCATGCCTCGCTGAAGGATCTCATTTCGCGCATCGACACCGAAGGCACCATCTATCACGTCCATGGCTGGTCGAAGATCCTCTCGCCTTCGATCTTTCGCGCTCTATGGCCTGTCCGCGAGCGCGTCGTCTTGCATGCCCACGACTATTTTCTCTCCTGTCCGAATGGAGGGTTCGCCAATTACCGCAAAAACCAGGTCTGCCCCCTGGCGCCGATGTCGATCGGATGCCTGACGACAAATTGCGACAAGCGCGGCTATCACGAGAAGATCTGGCGATCCGCGCGCCATCTGGTGCGGGAGCATTATTATCCCGTCCGGCAGGTTGCCGCCAATATCGTGGTCGTCCATCAGCGCATGCGCGATTATTTCGTGCGCGGGCAAGTGCAGACGAGCAACATAGAAACGATCCGCAATCCGGTCGAGCCCTTCCTCACGCGTCCGACGGATCCGTGGAAAAAGCGCGATTTCTTCTTTGTCGGGCGGCTTGAGCCGGAAAAGGGATTCGAGGACGCGGCGATCGCGGCGCGGCTAGCCGGCGTCAAGCTGCACATCATAGGTGACGGCGCCGGCCGGGCGCGCCTGGAAAAGGACTTTCCGGAGGTCGTCATTCATGGCTGGAAATCCAAGGACGAGATGCGCGTCATTCTCGAGGAGGCGCGCGCGCTCGTCGTTTCGTCGCGGGTGCCCGAACCCTTCGGTCTGGCGGCGCTCGAGGCGGTAACAAGCGGCATACCCGTGATTCTACCCGACGCCGCACTTCTGGGCGAAGAGCTTGCAACGCTTGGATGTGGGATTACCTTTCAGAGCGGCAAGGTGGAGACGCTCGCAAGCGGAATCCGCCGGCTTGCCGGCGACGATATGCTACTTCGTTTGATGAGCGTGAACTGCATCCGCCGGTCGGGCGACCTGGCCCACACGCCGGCATCGTGGCTCGAGGCTCTGCTGACGCTGTACGACGGTGTTCTGAAGCGCGCAAATGCGGTCAGGATGCCCCCAGGAACGACCATGGACGCTGACATTCCGGCCGCGGGTCGGCTGATCGATGAGACGAGCTGACGCTTGTGGTTAGATGCGCGTTCGCCCCCTACGCCAATGGGACTAGCCCAATGCCCGCAGGGTCAATTGTCAATGATGAGGGCAGCTGGCAGCCTCTGAAAGAAGCATACGGGTGGTGAGGGCCAGAGCCATGTTATCGACTGTTGACGGCGTTGCCCACGGCGAGAGAGCTCGCCGCGACGTGAAGCGGGCGGAACGGCAGGGCCGCTCCAAACGCATTGCCGACATTCTTCTTTCCGGAGTAGGATTGCTGTTTCTGGCGCCGGCGCTGCTTGCGATCGCGATCGTATTGCTCCTGGTCGACGGCCGTCCCATCATCTATCGCCACACACGCATCGGCCGCGACGGCCGCCCGTTCGAATGCCTGAAATTCCGCACGATGCGCAAGGATGCCGACCGGCAGCTGGCAGAGCTTCTGGCTCGCGACGAGAACCGAAGGCTGGAATGGCTGTCCACGCAGAAGCTGACGAGCGATCCGCGCGTTCATTGGTTCGGAAAATATCTGCGGATGAGCAGTGCCGACGAGCTGCCCCAATTGCTGAATGTTCAGCGTGGCGACATGAGCCTGGTCGGGCCTCGCCCCGTCGTTGCCGCGGAACTCGAGCGCTACGGATCCGACCTCTATTGCTATCTGGGGGTGCGGCCCGGCATCACCGGTCTTTGGCAAGTCAGCCGCCGCGCCGACACCACCTATGAAGAGCGCGTCCAATTCGATCTGGACTATTTCCACAGCCGTTCGATGCGCACCGACTTTGCCATTCTCGTCAAAACCGCCGGCGTCGTACTGCTCGCGCGCAATGAAAAAGAACGTCTCACCAAATGAAGAACGCAGCTGCAGCAACCCATACGACGACACAGAAGATCACCAGCATCCACCGAAGGAGGTATTTCTGTCTCGATCTGCCCGGCGATCCTGGGGCGATGCGATCATGGTTTTCGTCGTTCATAAGGGGCTCTGCGTGGTGTTTCATGATGTTTGCCGGCAAGCTCCTATTCTATTGCCGAGAATTTCGATCCGGCCCTGGCGGCCAAGGCAGAAGTATTTGTGAAATAAAATCGTATAGTTCCGGCATTCCCCGCTTGCAGGCAGCGCTTCATTGCACGGAATCATGTCCTGAATGGGAACGCTACGGACTTTATCTGGTGCAAAACTGGATGAGACTACGCAACTGCTTGCGATATTTCGCGAAATTTTCTCAATCAAATGCCGTGAAAACGAGTTTCGCCCCGTGTCTGCTCGCAGGGATGGGGCGCTGATGGACAGTTTTCCGCTTCGCCGCAAGAGCCTTGGGTGGACTGGCCTGCGGCACTGGCTCCGCTCCCGCATGTCGTCGGTCGTCGGCGACGGAGCATCGACGCTCGTTTCGAAAATCGTCTCGCAGGTCGTCCAGCTCCTCATATTCCTTGTCGCCGCTCGCATGCTGGAATCGACGGAATTCGGCCTCTATGCTTTCAGCTCCGCCATCGTGGTCATGCTGGTCGTGATTGCGGAAGGCGGATGGGGCGAATTCGTCATGAAGGCCGAGTGCAGCGCGCGGGAACTCGACCAGGTCGGCACGATTTCGATCATTGCCGGCACGCTCGTAACGATCGTCGGCTTGACGGCGGCGGCCGTTGCATGGCTCATCTTTCGGCGGCCTCACGAAGCGCTGCTTCTGGCTCTCTTCAGCTGCTGGTTCCTGCCATCGTCGCTTTATGCCGTTTATGACGGGCTGCTGGTCGCCCGAGGTCTCCTGCGCAAACAGGCCGTAATCCGGATGGCCAGCGAGACGGCCGGGCTTTGCAGCACCATGCTGGGACTGTGGCTGGGGTGGAACGTCTTTTCGCTTGTGGCCGGACGGCTCGTGTCGCAGCTGGTCTGCCTGGGCGCCTCCGCAGTCGTGCTCGGCTGGTATCCCAGAATATACCTGACCTGGCCGCTCGCGCGCGAGATTCTCGAATTTTCGCGCCATATCCTGTCGAACCGGCTGATCGTCTTTCTGCGCTCCTATTCCGGAACATTGGCGATCGGCAGTTTTCTCGGCCTTGCGGAGGCGGGCTATTACCGTGTCGCCGAGCGCATCGTCGCGGCATTTTCCGAGCTCATCGGCGAGCCGGCGCGGATGCTTGCCTGGACGCTGTTTCGCCGGTCCGCAATGGTGATGAGTTCAGACGGAAGGCCTGTTCGTGACACCGGGGCCGCCGCGACGGTTTTCATGATGGTCCTCATGGCAATTTCCACGCCGATCTATCTCGGCCTCTCGCTGATTTCGTCCAATCTGATCGATGTCGTACTCGGCGACAAGTGGGCGCCTGCGGCAATCCTCGTGACGATACTCTCCATGAAGCAGGTTCTTTTGACGCCAGGCTATGTGACCGAGGCTCTGCTATCCTTGTCAGGCAATATCAGGCGCATGCCGGCGACCTTGCTGCTCAACGCATTGGTTTCCGTCTCGCTGATCCTCATTCTGGCACCTTTCGGCGTCACGGCTGCGGCATGGGGCCAATGCGCCGCATCACTGATCTCCTTTTTGACCTCGGTGCATCTGCAGAAGAACTATGGGGGCCTCGGCTGGGGAAAGGTCTTGCGCAAGAGCGGCTATGTCGTGGTCGCGATCGCCCTGATGGCGGCGGCGGTCTACGCGCTCGGCTATTTCGCCGAGACGCTCAGCATGCGGCATGTATTGACCGTGTTGCTGCAAGTTGCCGCCGGCAGCGCGATCTATGCCTGCACGCTATTCGTTCTGGAAAAGATGTTCGGAGGCACGGCCTCAATTCTGTCGGTCAGGCGATAATGGCGGCGACCAGCTGGCACGGACGAGGAGAGGGATGATGGCGACGTCGTTGTGGTCCAGTTCATCGTGGTCGGAATACGCGCGCACGGTTTTCAAGGGAGCGAAGCAAACCGCCGCCCAGGGACTTTCGCCTCTGCGGCTCGCCAGGGGACGGCTGACCTATCTTTCCCCCTTTCCGCGACGATTTACCGGCGCTTACGGCTCTTACGACGCGGCCATGGCAGCCGCCCGCAGGCGGACATTGGCCGGTTACGATCACGAGGAGATCGCAAGCGTCGCCTTTGCCAAAATGTGCCAGGTGACGCCGTGGGATTATCCGGTGCTGTTCTGGATTCGCAGCCTGCTGCCCGAGATCGATGGTCTCGTCGATGCAGGTGGTCATATGGGAACGAAATATCGCGCCTTTCGTCCTCTGCTGCCGCTGGAGAGCCCGTTTCGCTGGGTCGTCTATGATCTACCCGCCATCGTTCATGCCGGACAAGGTCTTGCCCAAAAGGAAGGCTTGACCGGCCTCGGCTTTGTCGAGCGGATCGAGGATGCAGGCGCCATGCCGTTGTTCCTCGGGTCGGGGCTCATGCAATATCTCGATATGCCGCTCTCCAGCCTGCTGATGAAAATGCCCTCTCGGCCGCATCACGTGATCCTCAATAAAGTCGCGCTCCGCCAGGACAGCACCATCGTTACGCTTGAACGGATCGGCGGGTCATACGTCCCCTACCACATGCACAACGAGGCTGAATTCATCGCGGACATCACAAGGCTTGGGTATAGACAGGTCGATCGCTGGTCCATTCCCTCCTTGTCGCACGCAATCGACACTCATCCTGAGCTGGGACGCAGCGAAAGCGCCGGATTCTACTTTCGACTTGGGTAGCCTTGAAGGAGGGACAGATCCAGTTCGTTGACACGAGGCTTGCGCGACTGTGCGGCCGCATACCGTTGCTTGAGATGGTCGGCGAGCCGGATCGACAAGGCAAGCAGCGTCAACGTCGGATTGGCGTGGCCGGATGTCGGAAACACGGAACTGCCGGCAATGAACAAGCCATGGGTGCCATGAACCATGGCATTGGTGTCGACGACGCTTGTTCGCGGATCGGTTCCCATGCGGGTCGTGCACGAAGGATGGGCCATGTCCATGAACATGGCACCCGTATTTTCGTCGGCAATGATCCAGTCCGGCAGCCGTGGTTTCGGCAGTCCGACGCGGACGAATTCATTCGAGATTGTCAGTGCAAGCCGTTTGACGCTATCTGTTTCGCGCGTGCCAATCTTCCAGTCGATGCGTGCCAGCGGTTGGCCGAGCTGATCGCGCTGGTCGGCAAGCGTGATGCGGCTTTCGGAATTGAGCTGCTGTTCCACCATGACGTCGAAACGCAATTCGGTCGAGCGGTGCGAAAGTCCGCGCTTACGGATGAGGCGATCATAAAGTCCTGACACAATCATATCAGTCGATTTCGCAACTGCGAGCAGATCGCCCTTGAACGTCTTGCTTGCTCCCTTCGTCAAGCGCTTGAGCGCCGCCCAGGGATCGTCGTCGGCGTGGACCTGAACGGGATAGGCGGCACAATTGGTGAGGCCTTCGCGCGCCTGCATTTCCGGGCTCAGGGACAGCCCCCTGAGATAGAAATGCGTCCGCCCGCCGTGACCAAGGCCGTAGAAATTGAAATGCCGCGCAATGGCGTCAATATCGCGCCCTGTGAAGCGGCAGAGCGAGGTCCGGGGATGATCACAGAGATAGCGCCCGACGACGTCATGCGCGTTGCCTATGCCCGCGGGCAGCACGGAATTCGACGCAAGCAGGAGGCGTGCATTCTCGACGCCGCCGCCGCAAAGAACGACCGTATCGGCGCGGACGCTTGCGCTCCGGCCGGTCGGACTTTTGAGATCCAGCGAGGTCACCCTCCGGCCCTGGCTGTCGAGATTGATCTGGATCACCGTGGCATGCAGCAGAAAATCTATATTCGTTGCCCTGATGTCGAGGGCAAGGCGATTGAACCGCATCGGCTCCGCGCGCGGATGCCGCATATGACTGAACTGCCAGAAGAAGGGCCGCAGCAGCTGGGTGTCGAGACCGAGATCATCGGGGCGCGAATGCAACAGGGCAAAGAGGCTTTCATCATAAACATTAGGCCCGAGATTGAGCAGTTCCCCGGCGCGATCGAGAGCCGGCAGCAGTTCGCGACGCTTGATCGGCCAGCCGGAAAGCGGCAGCCAAGGTCGGCTGTTGAAGTCGATTTCATCGAAGGCGGCGCATTTGCCGATCCATGTATGGCTGCTGCCGCCAAGGATGCGGTTTCGCAACTCAAATGCCGGAATGTCGTTCAGCCACGCCAGGTTGCCGTTATAGCCTCGCCCTTCGGGTGTGGCGTTCGCCGCACTGAAAGGCTGGCCTATATTTTCGACGGCGTTCAACGCCTGAACCTCGGCCTCGTAATCATGGCCGCCGCTTTCGACGACGAGAACGCGGATCTGCGTATCGGCAAGTTCGCGCGCGATCGCAATTCCTGCCGGTCCGCCGCCGATAATGGCAATATCTGCATATATTTCAATGCCATGTGGCATAGAGCTCAAGTCGCGGCTCATCATGGTCGTTTTCCATCCGCTTTTCTCGTTTTTACCAGCATTGCGAGCGCGCGGATAATTGTTCGATTGGCATAGGCGGGGATGACATCTACCGATTTCGGATAGGTGCTTTGATCGTTTGCGATGTTCTTTTTCAGTCGGAAAGCCATGCTGAAAACGGAGCGATCACACGCTAGGCTCTCCTGCAAATGCCGTGTTTCCTGGGGAGCGAAAACTATGGCCAAGGTTGGGTTACGGGAATGGTTGGCGCTCGCGCCGGTGTTTGCCTCTGGAAAGCTGGCACGTTACAGCGACGAAACCGGCGGCCCGCTGGGGCGTTTCGAGGCCGATTTCTGTACCAAGTTCGGCGTGCGGCATGCGCTCACGACAAGCAGCGGAACCGGGGCCCTGATTTCGGCCCTGGTGGCAGCCGGCGTCGGGCCTGGCGATGAAGTGCTGGTGCCCGCCTATACCTGGATCGCAACCGCCGCTGCGCCCTTGGCGGCCGGCGCAGTGCCCATTCTGGTCGATGTCGACCACACGCTCACCATGGATCCGCAGGATATCCTGCGCAAGATCACGCCGCAGACGAGGGCAATCATTCCTGTCCATATGTCGAACATGGTCTGCGACATGGACAGCATCATGCGCATAGCCCGCGAGAATAATCTCGTGGTGATCGAAGATGCCTGCCAGGCCGTCGGGTTGCGCTACAAGACTAAGCGGGTCGGCACGATCGGTGATTTCGGGGCGTTCAGCTTCAATCAATTCAAGAACATAAATTGCGGCGAGGGCGGCGCGTTCGTGACCAACGATGCGCGGCTGTTCGCGCGCGCCCGCATGTATCACGACATCGGCTCCATGTTTCGCGGCCATCTCGACAATGCCAACGAGCCGCCCATGCTGGGCGTGAACTTCAAGGCGAGCCAGATCCAGGGGGCGATGCTGAACGTACAGCTGAAGAAGCTCGATCCGATGATTGCCCGCATGCGCGAGCGTTACGACGTGATGAGCGAAATCTTTGCCAAGAACACGCGGCTGATGGTGGGCCCGCATAATGATGTCGGCAATGCGGCGGGGCTTCACGTCATCTTCGAGACCTCGGAAGAGGCAAAGAGATTTGCCGAGGAAAACAAGCGCGGCGTCTATCGGCTCTTCGATTCCAGCCGCCATGTCTATACCAACTGGCAGCCGATACTGCAGCAGCGCACCGGCCATCCGGCGATGAATCCGTTTCACTGGACGGATCGGAAAATCGAGTACACACCGGAGCTCTGTGCGCAAACGCTGGATATTCTGAAGCGCAGCTGTCGCATCAGTCTTGGGGAGAACTATCCCGTGGCTCTGGTTGCGCACATGGCTCGGCGAATGTCGCGACAGGCCAAATCCATACCCACCAACCTCTTCTATGCAACGATCTAGCATGGAGAGTATCGGCCCTGACGTCATCGATGTCTGGAGCTGGAGGCTGGACGCGCCGCCGACCGATCTCGGCGCGTCCACGACATTGCTGTCCCTCGACGAACGCGCTCGGGCGGATCGCTTCATTCATGACCATCACAGGCTTCGCTTTGTTGCGGCCAGAAGCGGGATGCGGCTGATATTGGGGCGCTATCTCGGCCTTCCGCCACAAGCGATCCGCTTCAACTATGGCGACCATGGAAAGCCTTCGGTGTCGGCTGGCGGCGCCGCCTCGATTCGTTTCAATCTCAGCCACAGCGCCGATCTAGCCGTCCTTGCCGTGTCCGATCGCTACGAGCTCGGTGTCGATATCGAGGAAATCCGGTTTCTGAAGGAGGACGTCGCAAAGCGGTTCTTCTCGCGCAGGGAGTATGGGACGCTTCGGTCTCTGCCGGCGGAATGCTATCTGGATGGTTTCTATCGCTGCTGGACGCGCAAGGAGGCCTTCATCAAGGCGCATGGCGCCGGGCTGTCGCTGCCGCTGGATAGCTTCGATGTCACCTTCGACTGGTCTAGTGAACCGCGATTGGAACGACTGGAAGGGGAGCCCGACGCGCCGGAAAACTGGATCGTTCTGGAGCTTGCGACGCCGATCAACTTCGCCGGCGCGATTGTTGCCTCGACTGGAGGACGCCGGCTTCGCCTATGTTATCGCAGTGAGTGCACGGCTCAGATGGTCAGCCTGGCATCGAGAATGTAGCGCCCACCCGTCTCATCGAAATGGTGGCAACCGTGCAGCCCGGCCTTGAAGCCGGGCGTTATGGTACGAATGCGACGCTCGCGATAGTCATCGAGCGTGAGCGTCTCGATCTCCATGATGTTGAGCCCGTAACCATAGATGCCGTGCGCATTGTGCTGCGAAGGTCGCAGGAGCCTGCCGTCATGTTCGAAGATGCGTCCGGCGCCGCGAGCCTCCGTGCTGCCGATGACGACGGGATTTCGTTTGTGAGGCTTGATGCCCGTGAGCGCCGGCCCATCGACCTCGAACAGGTAGAGCTCGCTGCAATGATCTTCGTAGGCATGAAAATCCGACAGGTTGGTGAAGAGCCACCATTTGCCGCCGTGACGGACAAGAATGCTGTCGGCGGGTGATTGTCCCTCGAAGGCCGTGGCATGCAGCTCCCATTTCAATGGAAACTGGGAGCATCGCCAGATCTCGAGGCGCCGCGCCTGATGCGTTTCCGGTATCATGAAGATCTGATCGCCGTCGCGGAATATGAACGGATAGGAAAGATGATAGGGGCGCTCCAGCGCGACCCCGACCTGTGTAAGTGCGTCTCCGTCGAAGCGGCCGACCGCGATATGCGCCTTGTGGTCGCCGCGGGCATAGGTCTCGTAGAACAGATAGCATTTGCCCTCGTGCTGGAAGAGAAACGGATCGGCCTTGATGCTGTTGTCGGAAGGGGGGATCTCGACCGCCTCGCTCGGATCGAAGTCATCGATCTGCCCGTATCCCGTATAGAGGGTCCACACGGCGGAATCGATATGGAGCCTCGCCTTGATCGATTTATATGCCCTGGTCGAGACAGAGCCCGCGACGATGCTACCGTAACGAAGGAGGTCGCCGAACGTCGGCGGGCGCGCGTCGGTTGCATCAACGAGGGCGGGCGGATCGAACTGTCTGACGTCGGCGAGCCGTGCCAATTCGCGCATGAGAAGCGTCACGCCTCGCTCCCGCACGAAGGCGCTCAATCTCGCCGCACTTGGCTTGGTGTTGAATGCTGCCCTTGCAATCTCCCGCTTGCCGGCTTTACCGCCGCATCGTGCATAAAGAGCGATATCCGCGGTCGGAGCACGCGCCAGAACCTCGGCATATCCGAACCAATCCGCTTCGGCGGATCGCTGGTCGGAGAAATTGAAAGCCCATTCTCCGAACGGCAATGCTGCGACCGCATCGTCGGCCATGCCTCTCGGGGTCGTGCGGATGACAAGGTCGAGCTTCAGGCGACGCAGCATTGCGCCGGTGATGTTGTCGGCAACACACGTCTTATCGCCGTCGGCTTCGTAGCAATCGATAAAGTGGCGGTGGCTATCGAAATATTTTGACGCATAGGCCGGCTGGCGCGCAAGGACGCTGGCCTCCAGCCGCGCGCTCCAGGATAACAGCTTCGACGTCGCGCCATCTTCGAACGGATTGGGATGAGTGAAAACCGCCGCCAGCTCCAGAGAGGGTTCCGCGAGGATTCGATCCAGGATCATCAACTCCCAATTCTCGAGCGCGCGCCCGCGCGCAACAAGGATGCCGATCCTCAATGGGTTGGTCTCGTTCATCACTTCTTCCCCTTATGGCTCGGCTCTTTCCACGCCATTGGACGAATCGAATGGGTAGAGCATGATATCCTCCGAAAATTGCCTGCCCTTTTCGGTATCATGCTCTAGCCGCCGGCGAGTTTGCCAGAGAGTGTCGACGCCAGGTCGCGGATACCGTTGCTGGTGAGCGAATCCTCGTGCCAGCCATCGATATCGACCACCGGGCAGTCGTCCCCGATCGCATCGCCCCATCCGAACCGCAATTTGCGCGCCCGAGGATTGGTTGCGCTGCTTCGCAGCAGCACGATGCTGGGATCCTTCGTCTGCGGCGGCTTGTAGCGACGTGCTGACGCCACCAGCAACTTGGTAACGGCCTCGTTCGCTTCCTCTTCAGGCGAATACTGGCCAGCCTTGACACCGAATATCCTCAAAAGCGACAGCGAGACTTCGAACTCCTTGAGATAGTCGATCAGCCGGATACGGCCGGAGAGCAGCTTTCGGGTGAAATAGGCAAGCCGCTTGCGCCGCCGTTCGCGGTTCCAGCGTGCCTGCTCCCGTTTCGGCAGGGATACGAAAAAGCCCGGAGCCCATGCGTCGATGATTGCCGTGGTGCCGACATCGATGCCTCGTTCCTGCAATTGCCGTCCGACTTCCAGCGCCAGGATTCCATTGACGCAGAGCCCGACGATGGCAACACGACCCACGGCCTTGTCGATCCGCATGGCGTCTATCGCGCGGCTGGCTATATCCTCGATGCTCAGGCGATCCAGGCCGTTTGCCAGATCTGCGTGGAACATGTTGACATTGTGCACCGAGACGCTGTCCGGCAGCTCGTTGGCGAGGCGATAATACAGGAACGGATGATTGAGCGTATAAACCGTACCGGCCCCCGTGCCATGCTTGCAGGTGATCAGTTCCCATGGGTTTACCGACTTTTCCTGGGCTGCCGGCGTCGGATCGACATTGAAGATCGCCGCTGCAAAGCCTGCAAACGTCGGCTGCTTGAATAGAAGCTGCAATGTCGGTGCTGCTTCGAATCTTGCGCGTATTTCCGATAGGAGCCGTAACGCGAGGAGCGAGTGGCCGCCGAGTGCGAAGAAATCATCATCCGGACGTATTTGCGGAACCTGTAGGACTTCTTTCCAAAGCTCAGCAAGCGCTTCCATTCGCGTATCCGCCGGCGATTTGCTTGTGACGGCGCCATCCAGCGGCGCAACCTCGGCGGAAGCTGCCAGGTGTCGTTCCGGCGCAGCGAGCGAAGAAAGCGGCGCCTCAGGGTGATCGAGAGCAATTTCATAAGCATTCCGCCATAGTTGCAGGAGGCTTTCGATCGTGCTGGCTTCGAAAAGATCGGCATTGTACTCGATCGACATGCGCCAGCCGGTCGGCCGGCCGATCATGATGAAGCTCAGATCGTAGATGACGCCGGGAGACTGCGAGGGCGAGCTGATCAGCTCGAAACCGCCATAGCGCCGATCTTCGAGAAACGCCTTCTGCAGATTGAAGTTGACGGAGATCAGCGGATTGCGTGCCGGGTCACGCACCGGATTGACGAGTTCCACGAGCTTGTTGAACGGCATGCGCTGATGGTTCAGCGCTCCTTCGATCGTCGCGCTGACGGAACGTATATGCTCGGCAAAGCTGGTATCGGAGCCGAAGTCGAAACGCAGGACCAGATTGTTGATGAAGACGCCGATCAGGTCTTCCAGATCGCTTTGTTCGCGACCGGCGATCTGCGAGCCGAACAGAACGGTCGGGGCCTGTGTCAGGCGATGGAGGGCCGCGCTCAGGACCGCGGCGCCGAAGCTGTATTGCGAGACGCAGTGCGTACGCGCCGCCGCATCCATGCGATCGGTGAAAGCGGGCGCTTGGGCGGTGGAAAGAATGTCGCCGCGATTGGTCTTGACCTGACCGCGCGGTCGATCGGGGGCTACCTCGAAATAAGGAGCGCCCTGCATCGTTTCCCGCCAGAAGGCTTTCTCCGTCTCGAAGCCGTAGCTTTCCAGATATTCCTGCTGCCAGAGGGCATAGTCGCCATATTGCAATGGCAGCTCCGGCAGGACCGGCGCGCGTCCCGCATCGATCGCCGCCGCTATTTCGCCGACCTCGCGCCCAAGGACGCGGATGGACCAGCCGTCGAAGCAGCTCTGATGCGCGGTGATCAACAGAAATCCGCGCTCGTTTTCGGCCATCA
The DNA here is from genome assembly GCF_003627795.1 of Rhizobium sp. CCGE531. Classification (NCBI taxonomy): domain Bacteria; kingdom Pseudomonadati; phylum Pseudomonadota; class Alphaproteobacteria; order Hyphomicrobiales; family Rhizobiaceae; genus Rhizobium; species Rhizobium sp. CCGE531. Next base: position 335,212 of record NZ_CP032686.1, read on the forward strand.
GCAGGGTGACGCGGAAGAGGCCCGGAGTGCTAAGATCGAAGGGCGCTTGCGCGGTCTCCTCGCCGATCGACAGGATTCGTGCCTGACGCTGCTCCGGCGGCATGCCGCGAAGATCGATCACCGACATCTTGAAATTGACGTCGCCGACGGCCTGCTGGAATGGCCGGCCGCTTTTTTCGATGAAGCGGGTTCTCAGTATTTCATGACGCTGGATGACTTTTCGAAAGGCCGCTTCGAGAGTCACGACCTTGAATGAACCCCGGATTTCCCACCGGACCGCGACATTGAGCGCCGGATTGCCGGGATTGAGCTGATCGAGAATCCAGCAGCGCAGCTGCGTCTGCGTACAGGGAAATTCGCCGATGATCTGCGGTTCGGCAAGGGAACCGCTTGGACTATTGTCGACTGTACTCATAGAGATGCCCCCAGGCCGCGGCGTGCGCCGTTACGAAAATCTCGCAGTGATGGTATGTGGAGTTGAACCGGATCGGACGGAGCCTCTGCCTGGCTGTCGGCAAAGGCAGCCAATGCGGCGATCGTCGGATGACGCAGCAGATGTTTTGCTTCCAGCGGCAAGCCGTCGTCGCGCATGCGGGCGGCGATGCGGAAGATGGCAAGCGAATCTGCGCCGAGTGCGTAGAGATTGTCATCGATGCCAATATCGCTAAGGCTTAGAACATCCTGCCAGATCGCCAGCAACCGTTGTTCCATCTCGGTTTTTGGCTGGACCTTGGCTGGCGCAGCTCCCCGCTGCGGCACGCCGCGCTGCTGCAGGGCTTTGCGGTCGAGCTTACCGTTGGCGGTGTGCGGCAGCTCGCTTTCCATCACCCAGAAGCTCGGGATCATATGTCCGGGCAGACTGGCCTTGGCATGTGCGGCGATATCGGCCGTCAATGCGTCATTGCCGGCTGTGTCAGGCACGATATAGCAGACCAGCGAGCGATCGCCCTTGGCGTTCTCGGCGACGACGGTGGCACATTGGCGTACACCTTCCGCCTTGGAGATGACGGCCTCTATGTCGCCGAGCTCGATGCGGAAGCCGCGCAGCTTGACCTGCTGGTCACGCCGCCCGAGCAATTGCAGCGAGCCATCCGCCAGCCGCCGCCCGACGTCGCCGGTCTTGTAAAGCCGCATCGGCCTGCCGATCGCGAAGCAATGCGGGACGAAGGCTTTCTCGGTGAGATCGAGGCGATCGAAATAGCCTTCCGCCAAGCCGTCGCCACCGATATACAGCTCGCCGACGACGCCGACTGGCGCGATATTCTCGCTTTGGTCGAGAATGAAGAGCTGGGTATTGTCGATGGGATGGCCGATGGTGATCGGCTGATCGGCATCCGTGATGCGTTGCAGGGATGACCAGATCGTCGTTTCCGTCGGGCCGTACATGTTCCAGAGTTCGCCGCCGATACCAAGCAGCGAGCGTGCCAGCTCCCTGGGCAGGGGTTCGCCGCCGCAGAGCATTTTCAGCGTCCGCCGCTCCTTCAGGCCGGCTTCGACCAGCATCTGCCAAAGCGTTGGCGTGGCCTGCAGCACCGTGGCATCCTGTTCGTCGATGAGCTTGACCAGTGCAAAGCCGTCCTGGACCTGGCTGCGGCTGGCAATGACGACCTTTCCGCCCGATATCAGCGGCAGGTAGAGTTCCAGACCGGCGATATCGAAGGAGATGGTCGTGACTGCGACAAGCGTGTCATCAGCGCCAAAGCCCGGTTCCCTCGCCATGGAGAGAAGGAAGTTTGTCAGGGATCGATGTGAAACCTCGACCCCCTTGGGCATGCCGGTCGAGCCCGACGTGAAGATGATATAGGCGGATGCGGTCGTATCGACAGGCAGGGTCTTCAGGGCAAGGCCGGTCATCGAACCGATCGCCTTGGCATCCTGGTCGAGCCGGATAACGGGAGCGTCCTTGGACGCAAGCCGGGCCATGTCGTCGCTGTCGCAAATCAGGCCGCCGATGCGGGCGATATCCAGCGTCTGCAGCAGGCGCGGTTCCGGATGAGCGGGATCCATCGGGACATAGGTATGTCCTGCCTTCATGACCGCGAGCAGGGCGACGATCATGTTCAGCGAGCGCTCGACCAATATTGCAATGCGCTGGCCGGGATCGGGAAGCGCCATCTGGAGGTAGAGAGCAAGCTGGTTCGAGCGCGTTTCCAGCTCGCCATAGGTGAGTGTCTGGCCGTCATGTTGCGCGGCGATGGCATTCGGCTGTTCGGCTGCCCGTTTGGAAAAGAGCGAGAAGACGAACTGATCGTGGTCATGGGGCACAGCCGTCCGATTGAGATCGTCGACCAGCCAGGATTTCTCCTCCGCCGAGAGCAGCGACAGTTCACCGACCTTGTGATCCATGTCTTTGGCCAAGGTGGCTGCAAGCGTCGAGAAGTGACTGATCCATCGTTCCACGGTGGAGCGGTCGAAGACATCGGCATTGTAGTCGACGTCGATGCGGATGTGGTCGCCTGCCTCGATCATGTTGAAGAACAGGTCGAAGTTGGAGAAGGCCTTCGCGTTCGGCTCCATCGTCGGCTTAAGATCGCCGAAGGATGATCCGCCGGCCATGCGTTCGAGGTTGAACTGTATTTCGGTAAGCGGCAGGCGGCGCGGATCGCGCTTGGTATCCAGTTTGCGCACCAGCGTGCCGTATGTGTAATCCTGATGTTCAAAGGCCTGGAAGACGAGCTGCTGCGTTGCCTTCAAGTGATCCGCGAACGGCTCCGTCAGCGATACCGCCTGACGCAGCGGCAGCAGGTTGACGCAATGGCCAACGAGGATCTGGCCGTCGAGCAGGCTTTGACCAGCCGATGGAATGGCGATGACGATATCGTCCTGACCCGACAACCGCGATATCATCACCTGGAGGGTCGCCAGCAGCGTCGAGAACAGCGTGGCGCCCGATTTGGCGCCCTTCTTCTTCAGCGCCTTATAGACGTCGGCATCGATATAGCCGGTGCAGCTGCCGCCCGCGAAGCTGCGATATTCCGGACGCGGCCGATCGAGCGGCAGGTCGGGAAGGTCGGGAACCGTCTTGAACTGATCGAGCCAGAACTGTTCGGTCGCCTGGGATTTCTCCGGCCTGGGGGAAAGCTCCGTCGAATAGGTGGCGAAGGAAAGGGCCGGCTGGAATTCCGGACCATTGCCCGTCCTCAAAGCCTCGTAGGCGGCCGTAAGCTCTTCGACGAAGGTGTTGATCGACCAGCCATCGCAGATGATGTGATGGGCCGTGAAGACCAGCACGTGCCTGTCGGCTGCGAGCTTGACGATGCTTGCGCGAACCAGGGGGCCGTTGATGAGATCGAAGGGCGTATGAGCATCATCGTCTACAAGAATGGCAAGGCCCTGGTCATCGATGTCCTCAAGGATCGGCAGGTCGAGCTTGAAATCCGGAATGAAACGGAAATGTTCGCCGCCGCGGTCAAAGCGAATATGAAACGCGTCGTGGCGCGCAATAACCGTGTCGAAGGCCTTCCGGATGGCTGTCTCGTCGAGTGTTCCTTCCAGCGTCAGCGAAAAGGACTCGTTGAATGAGCAGGAGGCTTCGTCACCCGCCTGGGCTGCGAGCCATATTTCCGTCTGTGCCTCCGTCAGCGGCGCGGAGTCCGGCCTCGCGACGGATGCCTGCGTCGGCTTTGCCGATACGGATGGATCTTCCTTTGCCGTGAATATTCCGACGCCCTGCATGGCGTCGAGACTGTCGCGGAAGGCTTTCGCGATCGTGCGGAAGTCGTCTTCGCTGTGGGCTGTCGTCAGGAAGCAGGGGTAGCCGTCCTGTATGTGGACGCCATTTAGCCGCATCTGGGCATAGAACAGCGCGCCGAGCGGATCCTGGCTGGAGAAGTCGGTGGCGAACCAGCTCTTGTAGCCATGAACCACGTCGGCGATGCCGCGCCTGGCAAGATCGGCCCTGATCTCAGCGACCAGCGCTTCCGTTCGCTCGGCGACACGGCTGTAGAGAGCCGATCCCTCTCCCTTGATGTGGTGCAGCACGGCGTCGGCGGCTGCGAGCGTGAGGGGATGACGGACGAAGGTACCGGCAAAGAATGTCGGCGCCGTCATGGGCACGGAGCTGTCGCCGTAATCCCAATAGCCGCCGTCGAGCGCATCCATGAAGCGCGGGCTGCCGACAAGCACGCCGATCGGCATTCCGCCGCCGACGACCTTGCCATAGGTTGCCATATCGCCCTTGATGCCCCAGATCGCCTGCATGCCGCCGGGATCGACGCGGAACCCGGTGACGACCTCATCGAAGACCAGGGCGAATTCGGACTTGGTGGCGATGTCACGGAGTTCCAGGACGAATTCACGCGGCTGCAATTCGGGATGACGGCTCTGGATCGGCTCGATGATGACAGCCGCTATATCGGCGGCGTTGGCGCGGATGAAGTCGAGGCTTTCCGGAGCGCCATAGCGCAGCACGGTCATGTTCGACACCGAGGCCATCGGGATGCCGGAGGCGACGGGCAGGGCGATCGGCTTGTCGGCGCGATTGCGGCCCTTGACCAGCACTTCGTCGAACTGGCCGTGATAATCATTGGCAAAGACCACGACCCGATCACGGCCGGTGACGGCGCGGGCAAGCCGCATCGCAGCCATGACCGCTTCCGAACCGGTATTGCAGAAGGTGACCCGCTCGTGACCGGTTACCTCGGCAATCATTTTTGCGACGTCGCCGGCAAGCGGCGTCTGCGGGCCGATGGCAAATCCCCGGTCGGCCTGAGCCTTGACGGCGTCGATAACGAAATCAGGGGCATGACCGAAGGCCGTCTGTCCGAAACCATTGACCAGATCGACGTATTGGTTGCCGTCGACGTCCCAGATATAGGCGCCCTTGGAATGGTCGCAGACGATCGGGAACACCATCTCCTTCCAATCCGCCCGGAAGCCCGAGGCGGAACGGGGATCGGCCAGATGTCCGCGATGACCCTGGGTGAAGCTCTTTGATTTGGCGTTCTTGGTTTCGTAAGCCTTGGTGAGGCTGGTGATGAAATCCTGCTTGGCCGCGGTAATCTCCGGCGCCAGGCTCTTGGCATTCGGGCGATAGAGCTTGATGCGTTCGGTGCCGAAATCGCTTTCCGTCGCGGCGGGGGCAGAAGGCGCACTTATTGTCGGTTGCGGCACCGGCGCAACCGCTGCCACCGGCATCGCGCCCGAGGTTAAGGGGGGCTGGGCTCCGCTCTGCATGGCCTGCAGCATCAGCAGCTGTTGAGAGAACAGGGTCTGCGCCATCTGGATCTGGGATTGCAGCACGGTGGCGAGATCCGAAGCCGCGGCCGGCATTGCTGCAGCTTGTGTAGCGGCAGGCATGATTGGCGCTGACACGATTGGTGCTGACATAACCGGCATCGGCGCGGCCGCGATGGCGGCGGCGGATGGCGCGGGTTCAGCCGCCTTTATCGCCTCGGGTGGCATCTGCTGATCGAGGTGGACGGCGAGATCGGCAACGGAGGGGATATCGCTCAGCAATTCCCGGAAGGAGATTTTGACCTTGAAGTCTTTTTCGATGCGTTGCGCGAACTGACCGACGAAGAGCGAGTCGAAGCCGAGCTCCAGGAATGTCGCCGCCCGTTCGTCGGGGCCTAGCGTTTCACCCGACATGTCGCTCAATAGCGTCAGAAGGGCCGTTTCCAATTGCGGCAGGCGGCTGGAGATGGAAATTGATGCTGCAACATTCATCGCTTGTTTCTCCTCGGTGATGTTGACGTCAGAGACAAAGGGTCCGTTTTCGGGATGGCTCTCCGGATTGGCGGAGGCGCTCAGGCTTGACGCGCGGCGCGCGGATGGGGGCGCGTCGATCCAATGACGCTGTCGCTGGAATGGGTAGGTGGGCAGAGACAGACGCCGCCGCGCAGCCGATGGAAGAGCCGGCCAACTGAGCCGGCAGCCCGCCATCCATACCTTGCCATGCGCTTCGGCGAGAGTTTCGGCGGCAGAGGAGGCCCGGTCATGTTCCGGCAGGGATTGCACGACGGCGGCAAGCTCGTCACGTGCGATCGTCTGGGCGGCAAACACCGAAAGCGTCCGCCCCGGACCGACTTCGAGTAGAACCGGCTTGCGGTCGCGACAAAGCGTGACCAGGCCATCGGCAAAGCGGACGGCATCGCGGCAATGCATGGCCCAATAATTGGGAGACGTCATCAGCTCGGCGGTTTGCCAGTCGCCGGTAACGCCCGAGATGAATGGGAGCGTCGCGGTGCCATAGGTTACCTTTTCCGTCTCCTGGCGGAGCGCAAGAGCCGCGTCTTTCATCATTGCGGAATGAAAGGCGTGTGATGTGTGCACGCGGCTGAAGGCTATATCGGCGGCTTCAAGCGCTGCGCATACCTTGTCGATATCGCCGAACGGCCCGGAGATGACACAAAGCTTCGGAGCATTGATCGCGGCGATCTCGGCATCGCCTTGCAGAAAGGAAGCCGTCGTTGTGGCGTCGGCGCGAACGGACACCATCGCGCCCTGCGGCTGATGCTGCATCAGCCGCCCGCGATTGGCCACGAGGCGCAGTCCGTCTTCGAAGGAAATGACGTTGGCGAGCGTTGCGGCAACAAACTCGCCAACGCTGTGACCGATCATGGCATACGGTTTGACGCCGCGGCTGAGCCACAATCGGGCAAGCGCATATTCGACAAGGTAGAGACAGGGTTGGGCGATCCGGGTTTCGCGTTGTTCGTCGGTGATCGCCTGCGTTACCGGGCCGGTGTGGCAGATGTAGTCACGCAGGTCGAGGCCGAGAGTCATTTTCAGAAGCTCGGAACCACGATCGATCCAGCGGGCAAATTCCGGCTCGGAGCTGTAGAGGCCGGCGCCCATGCCGACATATTGGGCGCCCTGACCGGGAAACATGAACGCAACCGGCGGCCGATCCGCGGCAACGAGCGATTGATAGCTGTCTGTCGTCAGCTTGATGATCGCTTCCTCGACACTTCCGGCGGCAACCGCCAGCCGATGGCCGAACTCGCGCCGCCCCGATTGCAGCGTGTAGGCAAGCTGCGCGATCGAAAGCTTCGGGTTCTCGGCGAGATGGTTACTCAAATTGGTGCGCATCTGCGCAAGGGCCGGCTTGTCGCGCGCCGAAAGGGGGAGGATGTAGTGCCCTTCTACCTCTTTGGACGTAGTCGATGGATGAGGAGCCTCCTCCAAAACGACATGGACATTCGTACCGCCGACGCCGAATGCGCTCACCCCGGCTCTGCGCGGCACCTGCCCCTGCGGCCAGTCGATCATTGCGGTCGGAATGTAGAAGGGACTTCCTTCGAGATTGATGCGTGGATTGGGCTGAAGATAATTCGGCATCGGCGGGATTTTTGCGCTCTGAAGCGCCAGCGCCGTCTTGATGAGCCCGGTTACGCCGGCTGCTGCATCCGTATGGCCGATGGTGCCCTTGACCGATCCAAGCGCGCAACTGGCGGCTCCCGGCGCGCCGTCCGCAAAGGCTCTCGTCAGGCCATTGAACTCGATGGGATCGCCGAGCGGCGTCGCGGTGCCGTGGCATTCGATATAGCCGATCGTCGAGGGGTCGACGCCCGCATTAGCGATCGCGGTGGCGATCGCCTCGGCTTGCCCCTCCACGCTCGGCGCCGTGAAACCGATCTTGTCGCTGCCGTCATTGTTGATGCCGTAGCCGCGAATGAGCGCATAGATATGATCGCCATCCTGAAGCGCATCCTCATAGCGCTTCAGGAGAACGACGCCGGCGCCGCTCGCAAAGACCGTCCCGGCGGCGTCGGCGTCGAAAGGTCGGCAGGTGCCATCCGGCGAGGCCATGCCGCCTTCCTGATAGATGTAGCCCCTCTTTTGCGGAATGGTGACCGAGATGCCGCCGGCAAGAGCCATGTCGCAGCCATAGGTAAGCAGATTCTGACACGCCTGTGAAACGGCAAGAAGCGAGGTCGAGCATGCCGACTGCAGCGTGAAGGCGGGGCCGCGCAGGTTGAACTTGTAGGCGACGCGGGTTGACAACGTATCGTTGAGCGCGCCGACAAGCTCATGGAACGAGCCGATCTGGTAGTTCGATGTGAACTCCTCCGCCTTGACGCGATCGCGCAGGACGTTGTTGATCAGATAGGTCGGCATCGAGGAGCCGGCGAAGACGCCGATCGGGCCGGCATAGCGCTGCGGATCGTATCCCCCGTCCTCGAGCGCTTCCCAGCATATTTCCAGGAAGATGCGATGCTGCGGATCGGTGACGGCAGCCTCGCGCGGAAACATGCCGAAGAATTCGGCGTCGAACATATCGGCATTGTCGAGATGAGGTCTTGCGGCGACATAATTCGGCTGTGCCCGCTCCTCGTCGGTGAACGCGTCTTCGATTTCATCCGGCGAGAAACGGGAAAAGGCGTTCTTTCCTTCGAGCACGAGCTTCCAAAGTTCATCGACGGAGGGGGCGCCCGGGAAACGACCGGACATGCCGATAATGGCGATGTGCCCGGAAATTTGTCCGTTCAGATCCTCGCTCTCTTCGAAATCACGCTGTTCGCCCTTCTCCTGGTGACTTCGTTTCATAAGGAGCTCCTGCGGATGTGAGAGATTGCTTTCTTTTGCAGTGCGGCGCGCTGGGCCGCCGCGGCAATCCGCGTTGGGCCAGGCGTCCTGCCGTCCAGATAAAGTGCCAGTTCCCGGATGGTCGTATGGCGCAGCAATGCAACCACATCGATCGAACGACCGAGCCCTTCCTCAAGACCGGCATGAATTTCCATCAGTTGCAGGGAGGTGCCGCCAAGGTCGAAGAAGTTCCTGTCGACATCGACGGCGGCAAGGCTCAATGCATCCTGCCACAGCGCCGTCAACAGCTCTTCGGTCCGGCTCCTGGTATCCATCGGCTTCGCCTGCATTTCGACAGGCGGCGGCAAGAGTTTGGAGCGATCGACCTTGCCGGCTGCCGTGAGCGGCAGGGTGTCGACGATGACGGCGGCGCTCGGGATCATATAGGCCGGGAGCGTCATGCGCAGCGTCGCCATGACGTCCTGCGTAAGGTCGGCGCCCGCGCCCATATGGCTTTCCTTGGGGCATAGATATGCAACGATGCGTTTCAGGTTCTCGCCCTGGACGTGGCAAAGGACGATGCCGTCGGTAAGGCGCGGATCACGCCTGAGCGCGGCTTCGATCTCGTCGAGCTCTATGCGCTTGCCATTGACCTTGACCTGCCTGTCGCGGCGTCCCTTGAAGGTAACGGTGCCATCAGGTTTCATGGAGGCCATGTCGCCGGTCAGATAGAAGCGTGTCGCGCCGTCCTTTGTGGCGATGGTCACGAATTTCTGCTCCGTCAGTTCCGGGTGCTTGAAATAGCCGATGGCCAGGCCATCGCCCGATATCGCCAACTGGCCTTCGATCCCGGGCGGAACGACGCGCAATTCCTCGTCCAGGATGGCGATCCCTGTATGCGCGATAGCCTTGCCGATCGGCAGCTCGCCGCCTGAAAAACTGGGCAAGACTTGGAAAGCGGTAGCAAAGACCGTCGTCTCGGTCGGGCCGTAGACATTGGTAAGCTTGCAGCCGGGATGGTGTTCGAGAAAACGCCGGGCATGAACGGCCGAACCTACATCGCCACCGAAAAGAATATGACGAAGCTTCGGCAGGGATGCGCGGGCATGATCTGCAAAAAGATTGAACAACCCTGTCGTAAGGAAGGAGATGCTGACATCCGTCGCTCGCATGAAGTCGGACAGGCGCGAAATGGAAAAATCGGCATCCGGCATGATTGCCATTGTGCAACCATTGAGAAGCGCACCCCATATTTCGAAAGTCGACGCGTCGAAGGAAATAGTGGCCGTGTGAAGAATGACGTCGTCCCGGCGGAAATCGATATAATTCTGGTCGAGAACGACCCGCGCAATGGCGCGATGGCAGATCATTGTTCCCTTGGGGCGCCCGGTCGAGCCGGACGTGTACATGATGTAGGCGAGATCGGCGCCGGTGATCGTCGGTGCTGTCGGAGCAACCCGCGGTTGGCTTGCCATTTCGGCGATAATGGCATTTGCCTCGATGACCTTGGCATTCATGCTCGGCACACTGCAAAGCTTATCGCCAAAAGCTGAATCGACGAAAATGACCTTCGGCAGGCATTCGCCGATGACGAAATCGAGATGTTCGATCGGGAGGGCGGGATCAAGCGGGAGATAGGCGCCGCCGGCCTTGAGGATCGCCACCTTGCAAATGATGGCGTTGGCGCTCCGCGGCAGGAAGAGACCGACAATATCGGCCCTGTGGACGCCGATCCTGACCAGATGCAACGCAAGCGCGTCGGATATCCGGTCGAGATCACGGTAGCTGAGCCTGGTGTCGCCATAGACAAGAGCGCTTGCCTCCGGTGTCGCCCGAGCCTGAATGCGCAGCATTTCGTGAAGGCAAAGGTTGCAATCGTAGTGCAGGCCCGCTGCACCAGTTGTTTCTGCTCGAGCCTCGTGGTCAATCATCATCACCCTCCGGGTCATCCTGCGACTGACGATGGCACGGCATGCGATGCCTGATCGTCCATCGCAGAATTTCACGCTGCGGCAAAAGCACCAGTTGATCATTGGGATGATCGTCCTCACCACCGAAAGTCGTAAGTCCTGGGGGTGCGTAGCCAATTCGTCGGAAACATCCGATACGGCGGTAACAACTCGGCCAAAAGCATTACGCATGGCAGCAACGGCAACAGGCAACGAGTGCCATGCAAGGTACATTCTCAATCACGCTGATCGAGACGATGCTGAGTTGGGTTGGTGATGAGGCAGCTACCTGAACTGGTAGGCTCTGACGTAATCCACAAACATGAAGGATGGATCAGCCGCGGCCATCTTCGTTATGCCTTCGACGATACCGAGATCGACGAGCATATACATGGGCTGGCGATGTTCTGGTAAAGCTCTGGTCTTCCAAACGAGCTTTCCATCGAAATACATTCGTATGAAATCGGAATCGATCTTCACGCCATAAGTGTGCAAATCACTGGGACTTGCGGCAGCGAATGCATCGATGCGGGCATAATCGGAATCGTGGCGCCCATCCCGGTGCCAGACATGCGCTGTCGAGGAATAGGCACCCGGCTTATCACCATAATATTCGATGACGTCTATCTCGGCGGTGGCCTTTGAGCGATCTTTGCCGATCAGCCAGAAGGCCGGCCAGACACCGGGGCCATCGGGCAGTCGTGCCCGCATTTCGAAATAGCCATATTGCTGAGAGAAGCCATCTCCATTTCGATCGACGGAAGCAATCAGGCCGGAGCGCCATGCACCTTTGCCATCACGCGCCGCGGTAATGCGCAGCATGCCGTCCTGTATTGCAAAGGGGAAGTCGTTACCCGGATCGGAGAAGCGGGCACCTCCGAAATCACCATTCCACGGAGTATGGGAAATCCAGCGGGTGCCAGGCCCCCTGGCAGAGATACTGAGATCATCGAAAGGATCTTCGAATGTCAGCGTCATGCCGCTGACATCGAGCATATCCCCTGTGTCGCCAGCGCGTGCAATGTCGATGTCCACGATCGCAATGAGTGCGGCGGCAATAGACGCGCGAAGGAACCCGCGACGGTTGTGCAGGCATCGAGCAGGACATGTTTGTGAGAAGCGATCCATGTGCATAAGCATGAACGGCACAACCCGCAGGGTATAGAACGTATTTCGGCCAGCATGTCCCCCAAAAGGCTTAGACACGGCGGAGATACAGTTGCACGGCTGCGTGGTAGTTTTTGGCAATAAAGAGGAAGAACACTAGGCGGACACCTATGAATTTCATGGGACTTATAACATTAATTGTCGGTATTGCGACATTGACTGCACCGGTTCGACTGGCATTCATCATCATGATCCTGTCGACGGTCTTTGGCGCTGCCGCCGCTTTCAGCGTACCCGGCCTTGGCGGAGCATCTGTGCTGGTGCCAAGCCTCTTTCTACTATTCTTCGCGGTCCGGTTGTTCGCAGCTTATGGCGAGGCGCATTTCCTCGCTTCCGTGGCACCCTGGCGTCCAGGCTTCTTCCTGCTGATTTTGACGGCATTTGGCATCTTCACCGCGATCTTCTTCCCGCGACTGTTTCAGGGTGTGGTGCAGACAATGACGGTGGAGCGCTCAATCGGCGCGCGTAGCCTTATCGCGCTGGTGCCGCTGCAATTTTCTTCGAACAACATCACCCAATCGGTCTATGCCGCCGGTGGACTCATCTGCTTCATCGCCACTTTCGCCTTCTTTCGTGGCAACGGCGTTCCAAAAATTTTCATCAGCGGCATTTTGATAGTCGCGGGCGTCAACCTCGGTTTCGCGCTTGCCGATATCATCACGCATTTCACGCATACGGATTTCCTGCTCGATTTCGTGCGAACGGCCAACTACGCGCTTTTGACCAACGCTGAGAAAGGCGGACTAAAACGCATTTCCGGGACCTTTCCCGAAGCCTCGGCATTCGCCGATTTCACGCTCGTTCTCTTCGCGATCGTCACAAGCCTATGGCTCAGCGGCATTCGCTCCGGTGTGACCGGTGTCGTCGGGGGTTTGCTTCTTATGGCCCTGATCCTGTCGACATCGGCAACCGCCCTTGTCGGGCTTGCCATCATCCTGCCGGTCCTCTGCCTGCAGTCATTCCTGGCCGCTCGGCGCGACCCGGGCGCCGGCCGGCCAGTCCTGATCGTATCCATTCTTGCCAGCATGCCGCTCGTCATCTTCTTCGTTCTGATCGTCATGCCGGATCTTGCGCATAATCTGCATGATTTTCTTGACGAAATGCTGTTCTCGAAGGCCGACAGCCAGTCCGGGCGCGAGCGCTTCATGTGGAATGCCATGGCTTATGAGGCGTTCGTGGATACCGGTGGATTTGGCGCGGGCCTTGGAAGTGCCCGCGCATCGAGCTTTGGCCTCGTTTTGTTGTCCAATATCGGCGTCTTCGGCACGGTGCTGTTTGCGCTTTTTGTCGGCCGAGTGCTGATGGCCGATACGCGGCCCGGGCATGCGTCATCACGCGAGGCCGTCGCGGTCGTCCGCGCGGCCAAGGCCGGCTTCATTACCGTCCTCATTTCCGCGGTTATCTCAGGCACGGTCTACGATCTCGGGTTGATGTTTTACATCCTCGCGGGCAGCGTTTCAGCGCTCACCGCCGGCATGCGCGTGGCCAAGGCTGGATATGACACCCGCTTGAGCGCCGCTGGAGGTTTGAGATGAAGATCGTCGTCTTCAACGTCAAGTATAGCGAGAATCTCGGCGACGGACTGCTCGCGGAATGCGTCGAAGCCGCCCTGACGAAAAGCGGCGACGAGATCGAGGTGGAAACGATCGATCTCGCCGGGCGTCGAGCCTATGCCGCAAGCAATGGCGGTCGCAGGCGCCTGGCGCTCGGATTGCTCCGCCGGTTGCCCTTCTTCGCCCGGCGGCGGCTCGTCCGCCTGGTGCTCGAGCGCAGGCTGAACAGGCTTCGCGGCCTGTGGGACGACAAGATTGCCCTCGCGGACGCCGTCATTATCGGCGGCGGCAATTTGTTTCAGGACGACGACCTCAATTTTCCGCTGAAGATCGGTGAGGTGCTCGATTGCGTCTCGCGCTACGATCGTCCTCTGGCGGTTTACGCCGTCGGTGTCAGCAAGCAGTGGTCGGAGCCCGCCTACGATCTCTTCGCGCGATTGAGACGGACAAGGCTTGTTCATCTTTCCGTGCGGGACGGCTTTGCGCAGGACAACTGGCAGGAACACTTTCCCGAAGGACCGAGCGCGAAAATCGTGCGGGATCCGGGACTCTTGGTTCATGCGATGCCGATCGCGGAAAAACCCGCGTCATCCTCCAAGCGCCAGCTGACCGTCGGTCTATGCGTGACCGACCCCGTCATCCTGGACAGGCACGGCAAGGATCATGCCTCCCACATCCCATTTTCCAGCATCGGTGCTTACCGGGATCTGATCGGAGTGCTTCTGGAAGATGGCCAGCGCGTCGTTTTATTTTGCAATGGTGCGAGGGAAGATCACTTATTTGCGGAGCGCATCCGGAATTCGGTCAGCAAGCATCGTGCCGTTGAAGCCGGTACGCTCGATATTGCCAGTCGCCCGCGGGTTCCGGCTGATCTCATTCAGACAATCCAGTCGATGGATGTGGTCCTGGCCCATAGGCTGCATGCCTGTATCGCGGCCTATGCCCTCAAAATCCCGCATGTCGGCCTGAGCTGGGACAGTAAGGTCGAAGGTTTCTTCAATTCTGTCGGTCGCGAGGCCTATTTCATAAAAGATTCGCGATCGCCGGCCGTGCATGTCGCCCTGCTGCTGAAGGCGGCCGAAAAGGAAGGGATAGAGGCACTCCGGCACCGTGTCACAATTGCAGAAGCCCGAGCCGGAATCTCGAACATGCGCCGCCACTTGGTCGGAAGCGACGAATGCGCCATATCGGGAATATAACCAGCGCATTGGTAAAATACCGCGTGATTGGAATATATGTAACGCATAGATGAGTTTAGCGTTATTACCAATACATTAAAGTTGTGCTATTGCGCAGGTGGTTGTGACACATGTTAGAAGAATGACAAATATTGATTTGCATTAAAGACATCAAAAAATGTTTATGATATAAAATACTTGGAGCTGACGAAATTTATATTTTAAGATGACCATTTTGGCATTCGGGATATGCTTTTCGACCGAGGGGACGACGGTATGGCAGGGCAGATTTCGATCGGGAATATCCAGAGCATGGGTGGCATGGCACGGACCTTTGCTGCTGGTAGCATGATCTGCGACTATGAGACCAATGCGCCGCGTCTTCTCTTCCTCTTGGATGGGTGGGCCGCGTCCAGCAAGATGCTGCCGAACGGCACGCGCTTCGTGACGGAGTTCGTTCTGCGCGGCGATATGATTTCGACGTCGTTGACGGCGCATTCGCGCGAGACCGTGCAGGCCATCACCAATGTATCCGTGATGGCCTTCCCGGATTTCACCTCCATTCCCAAGATCGACGCGCCGGCATTGTTTTATCGAATTGCCATCGCGGAGTTGGTGAGGCGCCAGGCTCGCATGTCTGAGAGCCTCGCCAACATAGGACGGCGTGACGCGCTGGAGAGGACCGGCTACCTGCTGCTCGAGCTCGGGACGCGGATCGGGACCTCGCAAGACTACCCCAATTCGGAATGCTTCGATTGTCCGTTGACGCAGGCGGATATCGGGGATGCCGTCGGCTTGTCGACGGTCCACATAAACCGCGTGCTCAGGGACATGCGCGAAGCCGGTCTCTTGTCGTTCCGCAACGGTATTGTTGCCTTTCTTGACCGTCCGCGTCTCATGGATCTCGTCGATTTCGACGAATCTTATTTCGACACAACTATGGTTTGAAGAATAGAGCGAATCAAATTCTAAATAGAATTTGAAAAGAATTATTTTAGTCAATATTTAAATTCATTGTTAACCTATGTTAATGCGCATAAAAACAAAATAAGCGATTACTGCAGTAAGAAAAACCTAAAAAAAGGGGGACGTCATGAGAAAGAAAGAAAAGTTTCAATTTAGACAAATATCTTGCTGTCGATATGACAACAATACTGAGTTAGTTACAAGAAATACAAGGGCCATTTTAAAAGTTGGGGATGCCGGCCATGAATGGACAAATGCTAACAACTGAGAAATTCACCTCGGATGCAGGCGCACGCCTTATTTCGGTTCGGACATCCGACACCTTACGGCCGTTCATTGCATCCGGCACACCCGGCGTCGATGAATGGGAAGATTACATTCTTCTTATCGATTCCCGGGCCTTGGATCGCGAATGTCTCTCGAAGAGCCTAAGCGAGTATGACGATGGCATGCATATTGTCACCGTCGGATCGCTCGACGAATGGCAAATGCGCAATATGCAGGTACTGCCGTCCGCAATTCTTATCATGATCGGCGGCCGCAAAGTCTCCGACACCGATATCAGCGCGAAGATCTGCGCCTTGGTGGAGCGATTCCAGACAAGTCCCGTGATCGTCGGCGCAGATGGCGATGAGCTTGCGCAGCTCCTGCATGCGCTGGAGTGCGGGGCTCGCGGCTATATCCCGACCAGTGTCGGGATCCGGGTTGCCGCGGAAGCCGTTGCTCTTGCTCGCGCAGGCGGCGTCTTCGTACCGGCAAGCAGCCTTCTCGCCGCCAAGGAGGCGATTGCGCCCGTGGCCAGCCGAAATGACTGCCTCGACAGCCTCTTCACGCCGCGTGAAGTCGTGGTCGCGGAAGCGCTGAGGCGAGGAAAAGCGAACAAAATCATCGCCTACGAGATGGATCTTTGCGAGAGCACCGTCAAAGTTCACATCCGCAATATCATGAAGAAGCTGAATGCGACGAACCGAACTGAAGTCGCCTATAAGATCCGGGAACTCGTCCGCTAACGCAGGTTGCGCACGGTTTTGCGATAACGACGCGCTTTCGCGTCTCCGCTGTGTCGGTCGCCCATCGCGGCGGCAATATTGGATGAACCCGCCTGATGTATTTCGCAGCTACCGGTCCCGGTTTCGGGGCAGGGCAAGGATCAGGAATAGCGCTCGGCCGGGCGCATGTACTGGCCAATGGCCGCCGATTGCCGAAGAGCGATGGCGCCCGTCCGGGCGCTGAAAGGCTATATCGCCAAGCCCCACATATCCGCCAGGCTTAAACGCCCTGCCAGGATTCGAGCGATCCCGCCAGCCCGCCATGCACTATGGCCGGTTCGTATTTGTCCCGACCGGCCGTTGGCGCGACGGGGCTCGAATATCTCCTGAAGCACTACTGCATAATTCCTTGAATCGGAATCGAGTTATACCAGAGCTTGATGAGGACGACTCACGCGATTGAACTAAGCCGCTGATCGCGGCGATTTGAGGCAGGCTTTGACGAGAGCGCCCTGACTGAGAGGATGGTTGTGTTGCAACCCACCCTTCAGACAGGAGGCCCCGATGGCTGAGATGAGCCCTCTTCGCCGCCGGATGATTGAGGACATGACGGTCCGCAATTTGTCCCCGGCGACCCAACGATCCTACATCAGTGCAGTCCGGAAGTTCAGCCGCTATTTCGCCCGATCGCCTGATCGGCTCGATCTTGACGATATTCGTAGCTTCCAGGTTTACCTCGTCTCAACCGGGATATCCTGGGCATCGTTGAACCAGATTGTATGCGCTCTTCGGTTTTTCTATGGGATCACTCTGGGTCAGGACGATGTCCCCGAGCGGATCCCGTACGCGCGCGAGCCACGGAAACTTCCTGTTATTCTGTCGGCGGACGAAGTGGTGCAATTTCTTGAGGCCGTCTCCAGTCTGAAGGCGCGCGTGGCGCTGACTACGGCTTATGCTGCTGGCCTCAGGGTCGGTGAGGTCTGCGGACTGAAGGTCGAGGATGTCGACAGCTCCCGCATGGTGATGCATGTTCGCCATGGTAAAGGCGCCAAAGCCCGATACGTTATGCTGTCGACAGAACTGCTCGGCATCCTGCGCAGCTATTGGCGTCTATCGCGCCCCACGGCATTCCTTTTTCCAGGGCGTGATGCCGACAAACCGATCGAACCGACAGTCTTGAATGCCGCTTGCCGATCGGCGGTTGCCGCAACGGGTCTTTCAAAACGCGTCACCGTTCATACGTTGCGGCATTCCTTTGCCACTCACCTACTGGAGAATGGCACTGACATCCGGATCATCCAGGTCCTGCTCGGCCATGCCCATCTGTCGAGCACGGCACACTATACGCAGGTTTCCACCGACACGATCCGATCAACAGCCAGCCCACTTGATCTGTTGCAGCTGGAGGTGACGCCGCCGGGATCGTAAATCGGTTGCGCCCGACCTTCGAAGTCGCCGACATCTTCCGGCGACATGGGGACTCTTATAGGTGGGAGAACGTCGGTCATCTTGGCCGCGGCGAACGACGCGTCATGGGCGCGATAGAAGCTTGCCGGACACCCAGGCTCGGGGGTCACGTCGATGCCTGCGACGAGTGCGGCAAGACCCGCATCTCTTACAATTCCTGCCGTAACCGCCACTGCCCGAAGTGTCAGGGCGCGGCTCGCAAGGAGTGGGTCGACGCACGCGTCGCCGATCTCTTGCCAGTCCCATACTTCCATGTGGTCTTCACGCTACCGCGTGGCGTCGCCGAGATCGCCTTCCAGAACAAGGCGGTCGTCTATGCATTGCTGATGCGGATCTCAGCCGAGACGCTGCAGACCATCGCGGCCAACCCCAAATGGCTGGGCGCCGAGATCGGCGTCACCGCCGTCCTTCACACTTGGGGCCAGGCGATGACCCACCATCCCCATGCCCATTGTCTCGTGCCGGGCGGCGGTCTTTCACCAGACAGATCAAGGTGGGTCGCGTGCCGACCGGGCTTCTTTCTACCCGTTCGGGTGTTGTCACGCCTGTTTCGGCGACTCTTTCTGACCGCCCTCGCTGAAGCTTTCGCCCAAGGTGAGCTGCACTTCGTCAACGAACTCGCTCATCTCAACGACGACAACACATTCACCTGCCATCTCTCGCGCGCTCGCAGCATCGAATGGGTCGTCTATGCCAAGCCGCCCTTCGGTGGGCCGGACCAGGTGCTTGCCTATCTCGGCCGCTACACCCATCGTGTCGCTATCGCAAACAGCCGTATCGTTCATGCCGATGGCGACCACGTCGCCTTCCGATGGAAGGATTATCGTGGCAATGGTCGCGACCGTGACAAGATCATGCGCCTTCGTCCCTACGAGTTCATTCGGCGCTTTCTCCTTCATGTAATTCCGGATGGTTTCCACCGCATGCGCCACTTCGGCTTTCTCGCCAATTGTCATCGGCGGGATCGTATCAGTCTCTGCAGAAGCCTCCTCGGCCAGCCATCACCAACAGGCGGGCAACCCCATTCAGCCAAATCGCAGCAAACGCACTCCTACGAATGCCCCGACTGCCGGCGCCCCATGCGTAGGACAGGCGTCAACGTTGCACCAGTTGCGCCCCTCCGACCTTCATCCTTCCGGTGCGATACATCATGACGCCCGACAATCCGCGCCACGTTATACGACCACAGACCCAGCGCATCTCCAGCGTGCGATATCGCTTGACCTTAGCCAGGTCAAAAGACCGCCGGTACCGACCCATTTCGCAAATAGATCCCCGAAACGTACGGCAAACCGCTCCTGAAAGCGTACATTCGACCTATCTTCCCGATGGACCGGCCGTGGCTAAATTGTTCCCGGTACCGCTCCGGCGGGCGTGCTCTAAAATTCCCCATAGCAGCGTCAAACTACCCGCGCCTTAGTTCAATCCGGCTTACATGAGGTCGCCCGAATTCGCCGGACCGCCTGATGCGCCCTCAAATAACCCTCCAGATTCCATTTTCCGGCAAATCATGATTCAAGATGGCGAAAGGAGATTTCGCCATGGGAACAGCGCTGACCATTCGTGGAGATTATACGGCTGATGATCTGCGTCGGCTGGCAAGGCAGAGCCGTGACGCGGATTGGTCGCGCCGATTGTTGGCCTTGTCGATCATTTACGAGGGTGGTTCGCGCAGCCAGGCAGCATCGATGGGTGGGGTCGGTTTGCAAATTGTCCGTGACTGGGTCGAGCGTTTCAATCTGCATGGTCCAGATGGCCTGAAAACGGGAAAGGCGAAGGGACGTGAGCCCTTGTTGAACGATCAGCAGCGGAAGGCGCTGGTCGAGGCGGTTGAGAACGGTCCCGTTCCCTATCTCGATGGCGTCGTGCGCTGGCGGCTGGTCGATCTGGCGCAATGGCTTTGGCAGGAGCATCGTATCTCCATCAGCCGCCAGACGCTTGGGCGCGAATTGAATGCCCTGGGCTATCGCAAACTCACTGCCCGACCGAAGCATCATGCGCAGGACCCGCATGCGATTGAGGAATTTAAAAAAACTTTCCCGCCGCAGTGGGAGAAATCGCCGCCGGGGCCGCTAAAGGCAAGCGAATAGAAATCTGGTTCCAGGACGAGGCCCGCATCGGCCAGAAGAATAAGATCGCCAGGCGATGGGCCAAACGAGGGACACGGCCCTCGGCTCCGCATGATCAGCGAACGAGATCCGCTTATATCTTCGGCGCGATCTGCCCGAAATTTGGCAAGGCCGCCGCCCTCGTCATGCCATGGTGCGATACCCATGCCATGAACCAGCATTTGATCGAGATATCCGGCCATGTTGCCAATGACGCCCACGCCATCCTCGTCATGGATCAGGCGGGTTGGCATTTATCGAACAATCTCATGGTGCCCGAAAACATCACCATTCTACCGCTGCCAGCGAAGTCACCCGAACTCAATCCGGTCGAAAATCTCTGGCAGTTCATGCGCGAAAACTGGCTCTCTAACCGTGTGTACACATCCTACGAAGACATCGTCGATCACTGCTGCGATGCCTGGCGCAAGCTTCAACGTCAGCCTTGGCGCATCATGTCGATCGGGCGCAGAAAATGGGCCAATGAGTTCTAGTCATCAAGCCTTGGTATTAGACAATTCCAGGAAAAGTGCGCTGCGGTTTTCCTGGAATTGCTCCGGGTGTCTTAAAAGACGCGCGGCGCTGTAGTGCCGCAAAGATTTAGGGAAGGACACAGCCCGATGAAACTCGGCGTCAATTGACCAGTGATCTTGAATCTTGAGAGATCGGTCCGCGCTGGGCTACGCGCAGGGAGGCGATTTCCGCCGGTTTGTCGTCGATTATCGCGCTTACCGTCAGCAATCCCGGACGGCGCAGTCTCAATGGTGAAAAGACAAGGCTGGCGCCGACCACGACGTGCATGGGGACGTCGCCCGTTTCGGACTCATTCGTCAGGTCGTTCTGCTCGTTGAGCTGGGCCGACTCCAAGCGTTCCTCAAGAAGCGGCTGTTGATCTCCGGGAGCCATGCAGCGTAGCACGATCGAACGATAGGGTTCCGTTGCCAAGGTGACCAAGTTCACATGCACGCAAAACTTGGCCAGCGAAATGGGAAACTCCGGCAGCATCAGCACGCCGCTATAGACGCCGATGAAGCTCAGCTTCTCGCCGACTTCGGTGCGAATGTCATCGCAAAAGATGCAATATCCGTAGCGCATGCGTTTCAATCGTCCCTATCAGCAATGGCGCGGGCAACAATGGTGCGGATCGCGCGCGAAGAGCTCCAGGAGATGACCTCTCTGAAGCTAGTGGAGTGAACGGCTGCCTGCGCCTCGACCCGTGTCTCGGCCGGTATCTCGGATTGAGCAAGGCAACCGCTTTCCGTTGAACCCGCCGGATCGCGCAGTTCAACGTGAATCTCCTTGTCGAGCGCCCAGGCTAGGTCCGCGATCGAACGAAGCGGAAGCTCTCTTTGTCCGCAAAAATAGCGGTTCAACTCCTGTCGGCTGACGCCCACCAGCTCCGCGAGCTGCTGCTGCGTAAAACCCGTTTGGGATCGCCTTTCGACGGCGGCGGCAATGAGATCGCTGCGAACGTTTGCGATGAAGCGGCTGGCCGCACGCGCACGCGCGCCTATCTCAAACCGAAATGACATCTTCCGGGTTTACTCCCTCGACACACAACGCATCACCCACACCAAGCTCGCGGCGCAGTCGGCGCACCTCCAGCCGATAGCCGCGGTAAAGATCGTGATCCTTCACATGATCGGCCCAGTCTCCGAAAACCGCTACAAAGCAATCGCGCATGGCAAACCAGCCGAATATGCGCAGATCAACGGTCTTCAATTCCCAAACTGCATTTCGTTCGACCCGGATTGCCCGGAATTGTCTGCAATGAATAAGCGGCTTTCCGGAGACGAACGTATAAAAGAGAAAATCCAGCTGTTCGATCGGGGTGAGGACGGCGCCTAGCGACGATGGTTCGTTCTTGCTTACGCGTTCGCTCAACCAGTATGCAAAGCTTGGGGTCGCGAAAAGCAGCCGCTTGGGCAACTGCCTTCCGCCAAGCTGAATCTCAACTTTAACGATTGCTTCGGATGCTACGAGACTGTCAAACGTAGTCATGCCTGTCAACTAATCCATTATAATGTGGCAAGCCTTTCGCGGGGCCTCCTTGAGGGTATCATGAATTGCCGCACATTTGGATTGTATTTATTTGCCTTTCCGATGGCGTAGTCCCTTCTAATCAAAGAAGAGTATAGCTGAGACGCCACGTCGATACATGTTTCATTCGCTACCCATTTCGAGGTATCGCATTTATATTTGATGCTATCCGATGCTATCACCCTAATACGAACGGTTCTCTTGTTCGGCTCTCCGTCAACGGCCTATTAACAAGCTTGAGGGCGGCGAATGATCGCTTGCCCCGTCTTGGACAACAGGGAGGATCATATGAGGACGATTGCAGCTCTCTCCATTTTGCTGGCAAGCACGTCTTTGGCTCTTGCCGGCCCCAGCGGCCCGCACGGCGGAAGCCCGCCGACACCGGCGGAAAATGAATCGTTTATCGGCCAGGTGGGCGCGTTCAACGGTGCTTTCGTCAGCCAGAACAGCGGCAATAATCAAGCCCTGACACTGCAGAACGGCTTTGGCAATTTCGCGGTCACCAACCAGAATACGGCCAAGTCCAATACCTCCGATATCCTGCAGTTTGGTTCCGGCAACTTCGCGGTTGCCGACCAGAAGGGCAAAACCAACGATCAGAGTACCCTACAGGTCGGCGCCCTGAATTTTGCCTCCACCCTGCAGCGTGATGGGGCGGAGAACAACTCGACGATCAGCCAGTTCGGCTTCGGCAATTCCGCCTTCGCGGATCAGTCCAAGGGAGACAACTCCCAGGATACGCTGCAGGTCGGTGGCCTGAATTTCGCCTCGACGACCCAGACCGACGGCAAGCCTGGCTCCAACACGTCCAATATCATGCAGTTCGGCTGGGGTAACGGGGCGATCGTGGGTCAGGACGGCGGCAACAACGATCAGACGACGTTGCAGGTCGGCACCGGGAATTTCGCGGCAACATCCCAGGGGGGCGTTATCGGGAGCCACGGCAATTCCTCTTCGACGACACAGTTTGGTTGGGGCAACATATCCTTTGCCGATCAAGCGGGCGGCAATAACTCACAGGACACGTTCCAGGCCGGCGGGCGTAACTTCGCCGTCACTGGTCAGTCCTCGTTCTTCGGCGTGAACAAGTCGGCTACGGCGCAGTTCGGCGTCGGCAACACCGCCTTGACCTCTCAGATCGCCAACCCGCTGGGCTCCAACGATTCGCTGATCGTGCAGGCCGGCTATCGCAATACGGCGATCGCATCTCAGACGGGCGTACAGACCGTGTTCCCCTACGGAGGTTCCAACCTCCAGGGAACCATTCAGATCGGTACGGGTAACTATGCCGTTACCTCTCAGAACAGCGCGAGCGCACTGACGAATACGTCGGTCACCGCGCAGTTCGGCTATCGAAACATGGCCGTTACGGTCCAGCACTGAGTGAGCCGACGGAGGAGGCGAGAGCAAATGTCCGCCTCCTCCTTCAAAGCGACTGAGCCAGTCCCATGCGCTGGAATCGATTGCGGGCGATCAGCGCTCACCTTGCTGCTGAAGGCTTTCTTCCTTTCGATCTTGCTGTTCTCATGCATCGTTCCGGCCTCATCGCAGGCCGGTGTCGAGTGCTTGATAAAGACAGACAGGAAGGAACAGTTTCTCGTCGTGCAGGCCATCGCAAGATCCGAGGGAGCGGTGTCCGGGAGATACAGGCTGGTTCTCGTCAAGCATAGCGCCGCAGGCACGAGCCAGAGCATTCAGCAGGGCAATTTTGCCTTGCGGCCCGATTCGGACGGTCTTCTCGCCACGACGGTGGTCGATGCGTCGGACCAGGTAGAACTGACTGCAAGACTATTGATCGAAACCGATCGAGGTACATCACAATGCGGATTACCAGAATGAAATGCCCGAACGGTTCGAAACGCGCGCTAGAGCATTTCCGTTTTAAACGGAGTCACGGAAATGCTCTATCACTTTGTTTTTACGCAGTTCCGGACGCAAAACCGCTTCGCACTTTTGCTGGAACTGCTCTAGGCGCTGTTGTCGCGTTGATTGCTTTGACGGCCGCGGAATGCCGGGCCGAAACCGCATATGTGGCCCAGATCCCGGCCAATGTGACGACGAGCGTGCCGTTCAGCGGCGTGATGCCCCAGCAGCCGCCGCAGCAATATCACCATTCGCCGAATTATGCTTCGGCCGGCATCGTTGGCTTGCCTGAGGGCCCCGTCGCGACGCACGGCAACAACCTGGCGCAGACGCTGGAAATAGGCATGCGCAACAGCGTGTATCATCTTCAGTCCGGAGGTGGTAATACTTCGACTGCGGGAATTATCGGGAATTATGGCAATATAAATGTGCTACAAGCAGGAAATAATCTCAGATCAAACGTCGTACTGCTGAATGGAGCGGGTTTGAGCGTAAGCGTCCTTCAGCCTGCCGGTTCCGCGCCGGTCAATGTCCTGATCGCGCGGTTGCCGGGTGGTGGTTTGCTTATCAAGCGTTGAGCGGCGCAGCCGCGTCCGGAAACAAGGGAGAGGAATGGCAATGATGATACGTGTAACGATGGTCGCGGTTGGTTTGTCTGCCGTTATGGCAGTGCCGGCTTTGGCGGGGCAATTGGTCTACCAGCCAACCAACCCGACATTCGGCGGCAACCCGTTGAATGGCTCATTCCTGCTATCGACGGCGCAGACACAAGGCGATGGTGTCAAGTCCGGCCAGCAACAGACGCCGGATCTCTCAGGTCTCAACAATGCGCTGGGTAATCTCGGAAACGTCAATCAGGGTACGGGTTCAACCGGAACGTCTCCGATCATCGTGATTGGAAACGGCCAGGTGCCGACCAATCCTTGAACGAAATTGGTTGCGTAACAATTCAGTTCTGTTGGGAGCGATTTATTCGAGCGGCGATGTCACGTATCGGTTTTCCCGTTGTAGCCATTTTGTGCGGATTAGGTTTAGGCGGCTGCGCTGCTGCAGGCAGCAGTCTTGATCCGATGAGTACTCCAGCGACACTGATGCCCTCGACGAAGACGGGGGTGGCGCTGGAAAGCCTGCCACGGCCCAGGCAAAAGCTCGATGTGGCCGTTTACTCGTTTCCCGATCTTACGGGGCAAAACAAGCCCAATGAGAACTTCGCCGAGTATTCCCGCGCTTTGACGCAGGGCGGCGCGCAACTGTTGACCGACGTCCTGACCAGGGCGGGCAACGGCGATTGGTTCAGCGTCGTCGAGCGTACCGACCTGCAGTCGCTTCTGCAGGAGCGGCAGATCATCCAGAATACGCGGGCCGCCGTCTATGGCGGGAAGGCTGGCGGCATACCGCCGCTTCGCTTCGCCGGCGTCCTGCTCGACGGCGGCGTCATAGGCTATGATTCCAATGAAACGACCGGCGGCCTCGGCGCCAATTACCTTGGGATCGGAGGAAATACTCAATACCGCAAGGATATCGTGACCGTATCGCTGCGTGCGGTGAGTGTCAGCACGGGTCGCGTGCTTGCATCCGTGAGCACGACCAAGACCATCTATTCCGTTCAGGTGCAGGGCTCGGCGTTCCGTTTCGTCGGCGTCGATCAGCTGCTGCAGATCGAAGGCGGCATTACACGAAATGCGCCGACGACGCTGGGGGTCCAGGAAGGCATACAGCTCGCGGTCTATTCGCTGATCTTCGAAGGTGTGAAGAACGGGCTTTGGGAATTCCAGGATGCCGCGGCTGGAGCCGCGTTCATGCGGTATCTGGAGCAACATCAAAGAGCGATGACGTACAAGCTCGACGCGAATGGCCGCCCGATCGCGCCGGCAATCGATCCCGCCGCGGTCAGCGCTGCGCAACCGGCTGCCGAGGCGGTATCAAGGCCTGCCGCGATCACGAGCAAGCCGACGAATTCGTGATTGCTACCGGCGCCGCATCATTTCTTCCGGCAGAATTCGGATTGGGCGTTGTCGGGTCCGCAGGTTGCGGCTCCGCCCTGCGCATTTCCGCTTTGGCCTGGCTTGGCTGCGGTCTTGGCGGTCGTTCCTTTTTCGAGAGTGCCGCTCTTCTTGATGGGAACACGCCCATTGACCTGCGGAATACGGGTTTCTGAAAATCCGGAACGCCGAATGATGGACTGGTCCGTGGCAAAGGCGTTCATCGAACCGAGCGCGCCCGCAACCAGCATGATGGCTGTGGCCGCAATGACTTTATTGGGGTTTACCATTTCGATGCTGCTCCTGGATCATGGCTGTGAGCCGAGATTGAGCCATTGGCCTTGGACATGCCGCCCACGAAATTTCAACGGAATGCCTGCTTTTCGGTTCCGTATTCACCGGGGGTTCCTTCATTGGCATCGTTCTGGCTTGCAGCCTTGGGGCTCCGGTCTGGCGCTGTTAGGCCGACCTGTCATCGCCATGCCGTCAATGTCCCACAGTGCCTGGCCCCACCGTCGGCAGGCGATTGTCCGCAGGCCCAGGCGCGGATCGCTCCGTAACGCCTGTGCCTACGCTCGGAAAGATGCTGTTTGCCAAGAGGGCAGGCGGCCGCGCTCGCGGTTGCTGCCTTGGTCTATGCGAGAGCTTCCGGTTGTCGGCTGGCGGCGGCGTTGCGGGCACGACGGAAGTCTCCGGCAGCTGCTCGACGAACGCGGGATTCGTTTCCAGGGGAGGTGCCTGCTGCAGATAGCTTTCGCCAAATACAGCGCTCTCGCTCAGTGCCAGCAACACGATCAGAGCATGGTTTGCAATGATCATTGGCGCCATCTGAATTACTCCCTTGGAGGTATATTCAAATATAAAACTCAAATTCCCTTGCATTTCCGCAAGGAAATTGAATCAATATAATATTGATCTCTATTAAACTGCAATTTCCCCGCGATTTATTCGACATTATTGTTCATTTATTGTAGGATTGCAAACTAAATTATGGAGGAGTGTATGCGTCCATCCTGGCAGTCAGCTATGTGCTGTATCGCATTTTTGCTTTTACAGGCCATCGCGCCTTCGGCATTCGCCGGCGACAATGCGGCGACGCCGCAATCCGATCCCCCCAAAGCGGCCGAACCTGACAAGAGCAATCCAGGCCCCATTACCTCGGCGCCATCGACAGGCTCATCGGCGGCCCCGTCGGCCGGTCCGCAGGTCACGGAACAGAAGTTTGATGCGTGGACGCTGCAATGCAGCACCGATAAAGCAATGAAACCTCCCTGCCAAATCATGTACCGGTTGACGTCGCCGGATCAAAAGCAGGTGTTTTTGGTGATCAGCATGGCGCGCTCCGCCGAAAACAAGGTCGGCATGCAGATGGCGCTTCCGCTCGGCTTCTCCATCCAGGCCGGCGTCAAGATCGGCTTCGGCGGCAAATATTCGACGATGGCAAAGGTGTCGCGCTGCACCAACCAGGGCTGCCTCGTGGAAGGCCTGTGTCCGCCCGGAATGCTCGATGCTCTGCTGAAGGAAAAGTCGGGAAAGGTTTCAATCCGGATGATGCAGGGAAATATGGCGGAGCTTCCCATATCCCTTGGCGGCTTCAGCGCGGCGTACCGGGCAATGCAAGCCAATAACGGGTGATGATATAGGTCACTTTCCACCAGTCCATCTAACTGGTCTTTTCGGCGGTGATGCGCTGCCCGGCCTCGTCAAACAGATGGACGGCGTCGTGGACCGGCGCAATCCGCAGCACGTCGCCGGGGGCGGCCCTGATCCGCTCGCGGAAAACGCAGGTGATCGTTTGCGTGCCCAGGCGCGCAATGACCATGGTCTCGGATCCCGTCGGTTCGACGACGACGGTCTCTACCTCGATGCCATCGGGATCAAGCCTGATATCTTCCGGGCGAAGGCCGTAGGTGACGGCGCCGGATGGGCGCCGCTCGCTCGGCAGGAGAAGCCCGTCCGCCATGCGGAAGCCTTCGCCCGTCATGCCGCCCCTGATGAAATTCATGGAGGGAGAGCCGATGAAGCCCGCGACGAAGAGGTTGTTCGGCCGGTCATAGAGCTCGAGCGGCGATCCCGACTGCTCGATCAGGCCATCCTTCATGACGACGATCTTGTCGGCCATCGTCATCGCTTCGATCTGGTCGTGGGTGACGTAGATGGTGGTGGTTTGCAGCCGCTGGTGCATCTCCTTGATTTCGGATCGCATCTGGACGCGGAGCTTGGCATCGAGGTTGGACAAAGGTTCGTCGAAGAGGAAGACGGCCGGATCGCGAACGATCGCCCGGCCCATCGCAACGCGCTGCCTCTGGCCGCCGGAAAGCTGTTTCGGATACCGCTCGAGAAGATTTTCAAGCCCGAGGATCTTTGCGGCATTGCCGACCCGCTGGTCGATTTCCGCCTTTGGCATCCGCTTCAGCCGCAGGGAGAAACCCATGTTCTTCGCGACCGTCATATGCGGGTAGAGGGCGTAGTTCTGGAACACCATCGCGATGTCGCGATCCTTCGGCGCGAGATCGTTGACGATATGCTTGCCGATCTGGATATCGCCTGACGTGATGCCTTCCAGGCCGGCGATCATTCTGAGCAGGGTTGATTTCCCGCAGCCGGAGGGACCGACAAGCACGACGAATTCGCCGTCGCGGATATCGACCGACACGCCCTTGATGGCTTTGAACGCGCCGTAGTCCTTGCGTGCATTGTTCACTCTGACATGTGCCATTTTCCGTCCCCCCCAGATAGCTTCAAAGCCCGTCCAAGACCTTTCGGAGATAGGCAAGGCCGAGGCGCTCGCCTTCTTTCCTTTGAGCAAGATCCTTGCCCGGCCATCCGTAGGCAGCGTCCTCGTGCTCGATCGAGAGCGTGCCGTCAAAGCCGTTGGCGCGGGCCTGGCGCAGGAAGCGGGGCCAATCGAGAAGACCATGACCCGGAAGCTTGTACTGCCACCAGCCCTTGCCGTGATAGCCGACGGCCTGCTGCGCGGCGGCGTCGATCGCCGTATCCTTGGCATGAAGGATGGCGATGCGATCCTTGACCGCGTCCATCGCGGTATAAGGATCGACGCCAATGCGGATAAGGTGGGAGGGATCGAATTCGAGACCGAAACGCCGATCCGGGATCCGCTTGAAAAGCTCCTGCCAGCCCTTCGGCGTGGTCCCGATGAAATTATCCTTGGGGCCGGGCCAGTTCTCGATCGCGAAGACGAGCCCGCTCGACGTCGTCTTGGCAATCAGCCGGTTGGCGAAGTCGGTGAAATCATCGTAGTTGGCCTCGTCGTCCGCGCTGTCATCGCGGCCGGGAAAAATCACGAAAACAGGCACGCCGGCTTCGCCGATCGCCTGCGCAAACTCCTCGGTGATAGCCCTGAGTTCGCTGCGCTTGGCGCGATCGGCATCGAGCTGATTGCCGAAATAGGCAATCGAGGAAACGAAGAGATTGTGACTGCGCGCAAGCGCAACGGCCGCCTGCACCTTATCGGGGGTCTTGATGTGGCCGCGGACATCGATCTCGATCGCATCGAAACCGGCGGAAGCGGCGAAATCCACCACCTCTTCGAATGGTCGGTCGTTGAACGTCGACGTATAAAAGCCGATCTTCATCAAAATCCTCCCTATGGCCGTGCCGGCCGTGTCAGTTGTTCAGGCGATCCATGAACTTGAGTGGTGAACGCGTGCGTTGAACCTGGTCGGCCGATGCGAGCATGAGGGCTGCCGCCATGGGCATTGCCGCGGCGCCGATCGCGCAGGCGTCCTCGCCGAGCGAAGCGCGATGGAGGGAGGGGAGGGCAGCATCTTCGGCATCGAGATGCTCGTGGACGTAACGCAGCAGCTCATCGACCATGCGAATGGGCAAGCGGCCGCCGAGGATGATGGCGTCGGGATCGACGATCATGCCGATGTGCTTTACCGCGACGGCGAGATGCGCGCTCATGGTCTTCAGCCATTGGGACACCAGCTTCCTGCCGCGGGCATCCAGAGTGAGGAGGTCCTGCGGCACGCTTGCCTCGATGCCGTGTTCTCCCAGAAACCTGTAAAGGAAGAAGAGCGAGAATATCTCGCCAAGGAGCTCGACCTTCTGCGCTTTCTTATCCCGGGGGTCGGCGATCGGAAGCCAGCCGATTTCGCCGCTGAGGCCCATGGCGCCGCGATGACCGTTGCCGTCGAGCACGAGGCCGCCGCCGGGGCAAGCATTGACCGAAATATAAAAGAAGCTGCGGCTTTCGGCGCCGAGCCCATAATCGAGTTCCGCAAGTGCTGCGGCATTGGTCTCGTTTTCGATGAAGACCGGATGCGGCGTCAGGTTTTCTAGTGCGGCCCGCACGTCGAATTCCATCCACTCGCCATAGTCGTCGGGCTTGCCCATGAAGGCGATTTCGCCGAGCCAGTCCGGCATGGCAAGGCCGATGCCGGCCAGATGCGCATCGTCGATCAGGCGGCTTCGCTGGAAGTGCGATATCGCGTCGGCCGTCAGCTGCATGAATTCGGCCGGCAGAATGTAGCGTTTCTCGTGGTGGACACGGGCGCGGACGTTGCCGACCGCATCGACGGCAAGAATTGTCAGATGATCGCGATCGATGTTGATGCCGATAGCGAAGAATGCATCCGGATTGATCTCAAGCTCGATCGCCGGCTGTCCCCTGAGGCCGTGGCGCCGGCGAGCCTCGATGATCAGGCCTTCATCGAGCAGGCGATCGACGATC
Organism: Rhizobium sp. CCGE531; assembly: GCF_003627795.1. NCBI lineage: Bacteria > Pseudomonadati > Pseudomonadota > Alphaproteobacteria > Hyphomicrobiales > Rhizobiaceae > Rhizobium > Rhizobium sp. CCGE531. Next base: position 365,639 of record NZ_CP032686.1, read on the forward strand.
CGGGCGATCGCCGGCTTGGTGAAGCCGGTCTGCCGGGCGATCTCGGCCCGCGAGATCGGCGCTTGGCGATGAATGCAGCGCAGAACGATGGCCCTGTTGTACTCGCCTGCATCCTCGACATTGGCGCCGGTCAGGTCGGGAGAGGGTTTGACGCCGGTCGTTTGGTTCATCGTCGGGATCCTCTGTCAGCCATGGCACGCAACCATCTTAGCCCTTCACCGAGCCGCTGGTCATGGAGCCAAGGATCAACCGCTGAAGGGATAGGAATGCCACGATCGCCGGTACGACGGAGATCAGGCAGGCGGCTGCCAGTAGCTGGATGGACGAGTCGGTTTGCATGCCCCGGAAGTTAAAGATTCCGACGCCGATCGGCATCAAATTGTTTTGCGTCAGCAGCAGAAAAGGCACGAGGAACTGCGACCAGCCGGCAATCACGGTGATGATGAAGACCGAGGCTATGCCCGGCGCCGATAATGGCAGGACGATCCGCCAGAACACCGAAAACCGGTTGCATCCGTCGATCATCGCCGCCTCGTCGAGACTGCGCGGAATGCCATCCACCGTGCTTTTCAGGAGCCATGTCGCAAGCGGCACGCCAAGCGCAATATAGACCATCGTCACGGCGAAATGCGTATCGAGCAGCCCGAGGCGGTTCATGTAGCGGTAGAGCGGCACCATGATGACCAGCGGCGAAATCATCTGGAACAGCAGAAGGCCCATCATCGACAGGCCCTTGCCCCTGAACTGGAAGCGCGAGAAGGCATAGGCAGCCGGCAGTGCGACGATCAGAACCCCGAAACCGCTCAGCGTCGCAAGCTTCAGGCCATTCCAGAGGTAGAGCGGGAAGTAGCTATTGTTGAGGACGGTGACGAAATTGTCGATGGTTGGATTGTGCGGGATATAGCGCGCCACGCCGCGATAGATCTCCCGCCGGTCACGCAGTGCCAGCGACAGAAGGTAGGTGAGGGGACCGGCGAAAAAGATGAACATCGCCAGCATGAAGAGGTAGCTCAGGAAATCGCCGAAACCTGTGCCGGTGCGCCTGCTCATCTCTCTTCCTCCTTCGGCAGGAACGACGCGTAAACAAGCGCCAGTCCGAGGCTTATGATCAGCATCAGCACGGAAAGCACGCTTCCGCCTGATAAATCGTAGTTGCGGAAGACGATGTTGAAGACATAGAGCGAGATGACTTCGGTCGCGCGCCCCGGTCCGCCGCCCGTCAGTGTGATGATCGCGTCGAACGTGTTCAGCGTCATGATCGTGATCAGGATCATGTTGACGAGGATAGCCGCGCGCAACTGCGGAAGGGTGATGAAGAAGAACTGCTGCGAACCCGTTGCGCCATCGACCTCGGCCGCCTCGTAGAGCGAGGGGTCGATCGCCTTAAGCGCGGCGTACATGACGACCATCGAGAAGGCAGTCCCACGCCAGATGTTCGAAATCAGGGCCGACCAGGGCGCGATCGCCGGATCTGACAGCCAGGCGACGACGGGCAGATGCATGAGCCGCAAGATGCTGTTCAGCGCGCCATAGGGAGCTTCCGAAAACAGCATCTGCCAGATGATGCCGCCGGCAATCCCCGGAACGACCCAGGCGATGAGCGCCGTGGTTCGCAAAATCGTCGTGCCGAACAGGCCACGCTTTTCGCCGCGAACAACGACGAAGGCAACGGCAAGGCCGAGGATCTGCTGGCCGATGACGCTGCCGCCGACGAAGACCAGGGTCGCCCACAGGATATCGGGAAGCTGCGGCGAGCTCAGCATGTTGGCAATCGAGCCGAGCGTATAGTCCTGATTGTTACCGATGAGTGTGGCATTGGTGAACGACAGGCGGAACACGTCGATCATCGGATAGAGATAGAAGATGCCGATGACGATGATCACGGGCAACATCCAGGGCAGGGGTGCCCCGGCGAAACGGCGCATGAACGATCTGCTGTTCGGCCGGTCGGCAGCCTCGATGGCGATGGGGGTCATGGGCTTCTCTGTCCGGGTTTGACGCTGCCGGTGGCGCCCCTTTCGGAGGCGCCGCCGCGATCACAATCGTTAGAGACGCTTGTAAGCCTCCATCGTCGCCTTGAAGGCGGCGTTCAGAGCTTCTTCCGGTTGCTTGGTTCCCGACAGGACGTCGCCCATCATGATCTGGATCTGGTTGGAGATCTCCGGATAGATCGGGGCGCCCGGACGGGCCTGGCCGTTGGCAAGCGCTTCGGCAAAGGTCTTGTTGGCGTCGGTCGCGAAGACCTGATACTTGTCGAAGAGCGATTTGCGCGTCGGCAATTGCTGCTGGAGCGCGTTGGCCGGTCCCATATAGATATCGCGGGCAAGGTTGGCGCACATCTCGATCTTGTCCTTGTCCTTGCTGAACGAGGCGATCGTCCAGCCGCCGGTGCCGGTGGAACGCTGATCGGCCGTGGGGCCGGGGATCGGCGAGAAGGTCCAGTTGGCGAATTCATCTTCGTCCAGCGTGACTTTCAACTGGGCAAGCTGCCAGTTGCCGCCGATGAAGAGCGCCGTGGTTCCGGCCGCCGCGGCCGCGTTGAGGTCGTCATAGTTGGCAATCGTGGTCACGCGCTTGGGCGCGGCGCCAGTATCGACGAGATCCTTGTAGTACGTCAGGGCCTTGAGGAACTTCTCCTTGTTTTCGCCCTCGCCGAAAACAGGCTTGCCGCTGTCGTCGACGAGCTTGCCGCCGAGCGCCCAATAATTCGCGAGCCAGTCGAAGGTGGAGCCTTCGTAGCGGCCGGCATTGAAGAGGATGCCTTCCATACCCTCCTTGACGGAGGCGATGCCGGCCTTCTTCAGGTCGTCCCAGGTTTGCGGCGCATCGGCGACGATGGACTTGTTGCGGTAGAGCACGCGAAGATCTGTATCCCACCACCAGGCACGGATCGTCTGGTCCTTGTCGGTGATGCCGCTGCGGATGAAGGGGAAGAGGTCGGCGATCTCTTCCTTCGAGAAATAGGGGGTGAAGTCGGCTAGCACGTGGTTGACCATGAACTGCGACAAGACGAAGGAATCGACGGCGGCGCAATCCGGAGCATTGCCGGCCTTTGCCTGCTCGAGCATCTTTGCCTGTTCGGTACCGATATCCGTCGACATGAACTGCATCTGCAGCTTCCAGTCGGGATGCTTCTTGATGAAGTCGATGAAGAGCGTCTGATAGCCCTTGGCGATCGCCGGATCGGCATTGTTGGGACTATCGTTCGTCAGCCGGACGGTGAGGGTTTTCGGCGCATCGGCAAGGCCGATCCGATCCTTTGTCGCGATTTCCTGGGCAAATGCGGTAGGCACTGAAAACAACATTGTGCTCAGCGCTAGCGCGCTGACGAACGCTCTCTTCATGATGGGTCTCCTCCCCATTTTAAACGGATACAGCCTGGCGGCCGGTTGACCTCTCCTCATTTCCATGCTGCATTAAATAGATTAAGTTACTTTGATTTGATGTCAAGCCGCAGCTTCGGAGGATCAAGATGCCGGCGACATTCAACAGCAGCTAGCGCATTTCCGCTTTTCTTCGAATCGCGAAAACGCCCTATCTTCTTGTTTTGCTACGCATTCCGGACGGAAAACCGCTGCGCACTTTTCCTGGAATTGCTCTTGCCGCGCGCGGCCGCATTCCCAATCACGGAATAAACGAGCCATCGCGGGCAGCTGCGGTGGACGGTGAGCTTTGCCTTCGGCTGGCGAGAGCCGGCCGACCCTGACATCCATGGAGGATCAGATGCGCTTACTCATTCTCGGCACGGGCGGAATGGCCAACAAGCATGCTGCAAGTTTCAAGGCGATCGAGGGCGTCAGCGTCGTCGGCGGCGTCGACGTCGTTCCCGAGCGGCTCGCTGCCTTTTGCTCTGAACATGGCATCCCCAACCATTTCGGCTCGCTTGAGGAAGCCCTTGCCTGGGGCGAGTTCGATGCCATCGCCAATGTGACGCCCGACAGCGTTCACCATGCGACGACGCTTCAGGCGATTGCGGCCGGCAAGCACGTCTTTTGTGAAAAGCCGCTCGCGACCGACGCGATCAAGGCGATGGAAATGACCGAAGCCATCGAGAAGGCGGGCAAGGTCGGCATGGTGAACTTCACCTACCGCAACTCGCCCGCCCTGCAGAAGGGCCGGCAGATGGTGCTTGCCGGCGAGGTAGGCGAGGTGAGACATGTCGAAGCCTCCTACCTTCAGAGCTGGCTCGTCGGACGGCATTGGGGGGACTGGAAGACCGAAAGCAAATGGCTTTGGCGTCTGAGCAAGAAACATGGATCGAACGGTGCACTCGGCGACATCGGCATCCATATCGTCGATTTCGCCTCCTATGGTTCAGGCCTCGACGTCGCCCATGTCTTTGCGCGGCTGAAGACCTTCAACAAGGCGCCGGGTCACAAGATCGGCGACTATGACCTCGACGCGAATGACAGTTTTACCATGAATGTCGATTTCACCACTGGAGCGATCGGCACCATCCAGGCGACGCGCACCGCCGCCGGCCAGATGGATCAACTTCGTCTCAGGGTCTATGGCGAGACGGGTTCGATCGAGATGATCTACGACACCGGAAGGTCGACGCTTCGCGCCTGCCTTGGCGAAGACGTCCACACCGCGACATGGCGCGACGTTCCCTTCGACGAGGTGGAAACGAACTACCAGCGGTTCGTCCAGGCCGTCAGGATGGGCAAGACGCAGGAGCCTTCCTTTCGTCGTGCGGCGAATATCCAGAAGGTTCTCGACAAGGCGATCGCCTCGGATATCAGCCATGCGGACGAGGCGCTTGCCTGAGCCGGTATCTTTGGGTCAGGCGGAAACCGGCGGCAGCAGGGTGTTGAGGAAAGGTAGGAGTGCCGCCCCCAGCGCCACGCCGCCGCCACTGAAGCTTGCGGGCTTCATCGGCGAAATCCATGGCGTCAGGAAGGGCCGCTTCGACGTGTCGCGCCGCTCGACGGAAAGCTGATGGATCAGCGCCTCGATGACGCTTCGCGGCAGGTCGCCGCCGATCATGATGACGCTCGGCGCGATGAAGCCGGCAATTGCGATGATCGGGTCGAGCAGATGGCTTGCCGCCTCGCGGATCCATTGCGTCAGCAGCGGAGAAGACGGCTCCTTTCCCTCCAAAAGGCGGGCGAATTCGTCATCGCCGATAAGCGCGCACAGGGCGCCGAAGCCGACGACAGTGTTCAACGGGACATTGTCGGGGCCTGTGCGCATGTCGCCGATATTGCCGGCGCGCCCGTGGACGCCCGAATAGGGAATACCGCGAACGAGGAAACCGGCCTGGACATCCTCGTCGATGATGATCATCGCTAGCCCGCCTTCGGCGGCAGGCGTGCCGATCGCGCGCTCGGCGAGCAGGCTTGCCGTGCATTCGTTCTCGACATGGCTGCGCGGAAGTTTCGATGCCGCATCAAACTCGTCTGCCTCTTCCGCGGTCCAATCATTCGAACCGATCCCCAAGCCGATGATCGGCAGACCGGCATGGCGGCCGGTCATGGCTTCTATGACAGAGAGGACGGATTCCACTCTCGTCGTTTGGGCGAGGGGAAAACAAACGCGGTCGTGAACCCGGCCGCTGAGGTCGACGAGAACGGCTTCGCCCCGGTTTTGACGGATCCTGACGCCGATCGAAAAGGCTGCCTCGGGCCGCAGGGCGAATTCGGTCGCGGTCGTGCCGTTGCCCGCGCCGTTGCGGCGGTGCGACGTCACCAATCCTTCGTCGCCAAGGCGCCGCAGAATGTTGGTAATTCCAGGGCCGGTCAGCCCGGAGTGCCGGCCGAGCTCCATGCGGGTCAATGGACCGTGGCGACGGATTGCCTCCAAGATGACACGGATATTTCTGTCGGCGATTTCTCCTGACCGCAGACCAAGTGTTTTACCCCGCGCAGCGTCCGTTCCTTCCGGCGGACGCCGCCGTGGACTGGATCGAAGATACCGCATACCCGACTTCCCTGAGCACCTTCATGCTTGTGTACCACGGCAAAAACTCTCGCAACTTATTTCTTGGCTGCTTGACGCAAAAACAAAGTTACTTAATCTAAGTTCAGCGATGCGATCCGCCTGGAGGAGACGGGACGTGGTGCTTGCGACCTATTCGCGCTGATATGTTCTCTCCCCGCCGTCAATTGCCGATTTTCCGATAGGACCCGCCATGTCTCTCACCATTGCTCAACGCCTCGATCGCTTGAAGGTCCGTATTGCCGAGCTTGCCCATTGGCGCGACAGACAGAGCCGCGACATCGATGGCTGGACCTTTGACGGCGAGCCGATTGCGCATCGCCAGGACTGGCCGCACCGCAGGGGAACGGTCCATTTCGCCGCATCGGCAACGGCGCCGCACGACTGGCCGCTTGAACAGACCCGCCTGCAGCTCGATCTGGGCGGCGAGAGCCTGCTGACATTGCGTTACCCCGATGGCGAAACAGAGACGTTCGGGCTCGACCCCTACCACCAGGAGTTTCCGATCAAGGGGCGGGACTTCCAGATCGCGACCGAGAGCGTCGCACGCTTTCCTTTCGGTGAGCCGAACAGGGCGCCGCGATTGAACAAGGCGCGGCTGATCTGGCTGGACGAGCCGGTCCACCGGCTGCATCTCCTGTTGCAGCAGATCGGCGAGGCCGCCGATGTGCTCGACGGTCACGACGTCGTGCCGCATCTGATCGATGCGGCGGAACGGGCGCTGCGCAGCCTCGATTGGCCTTCCGACACGGCTGCCTACATCGCGCGCATATCGGGTGCGGAAATGCAGCAGAAGATCTGGGAACTGCCGGAACTTCAGGACAATCCCGCCGGTCTCAGTGAAACGCAGAGCGCTTCGGCCTCCGCCGCCCATGATCGCCTGCTTGAACAATTGAAGGGGCTTCAGAAGCGCTTTCCGCAAAATGGCGAACTGCTGCTGACCGGCCATGCGCATATCGATCTCGCATGGCTTTGGCCCTATGGCGAGACGCGACGGAAGATGCGCCGCACCTTCAATACGGCGCTGTCGTTGATGGAACGCTCCGACGATTTCCGCTTCAATCAATCGACCGCCCATTATTACGCGCAGATGGAAGAGGATGATCCGAAGCTTCTCGAGCGGATCAAGAAGAAGGTCGCCGAGGGCAAATGGGAAACCGTCGGCGGCATGTGGGTCGAGCCCGATACCAATATGCCGACGGGTGAGAGCCTCGCCCGCCAGGTGCTCTATGGGCAGCGCTATTTCGAAAAGCATTTCGGTCTGCGCCACACCGTTTGCTGGCTGCCGGATTGCTTCGGCTTTTCGGGCGCCCTGCCGCAGATCCTGCGGCTCGGAGGCATCGACAGCTTCTTCACGATCAAGGTGAACTGGAGCGAGACCAATCGCATCCCGTCCGACCTCTTCTGGTGGAAGGGGCTCGACGGCAGCAAGGTGCTGACCCATACGTTCGACAATCCCATGCAAGGCTACAACGGCTTCGTGCAGCCGGATTGCTTCGTGCCGACATGGAAGAATTTCCGTGGCAAGACGGAGCACGACACGTCGCTGCTGGCCGTCGGTTATGGTGACGGCGGCGGCGGTGTCACACCGGAAATGGTCGAGCGCGAAGTGCAGCTGCGCGACTTTCCGGCGATCCCGAGGGCGCGCTGGGGCACCGTGAAGGGCTATTATGAAAGGGCGCATCGCACGGCAGCGGAAAAGGATCTGCCGGTCTGGGATGGAGAAATCTACCTCGAACTGCACCGCGCGACGCTGACGACGCAAAGCGGCGTCAAGCGCAAGCATCGCCAGGCCGAACGTGCGCTAATCACGGCCGAGACGCTGGCTTCGCTCGGGCACATGCTGGGTGCCGCCGCGCCTCAAAGCCTCGAAGCGGAATGGCGCACCGTCCTGAAGAACGAGTTTCACGACATCCTGCCGGGATCGAGCATTCGCGAGGTCTATGCCGATGCCGAACGGGAACTCGATGGTGTGATCGATAATGCCAAGGCCGAGCAGGCCAAGGCGCTGAAGGCCCTATCGGCCCATCTGCCGACGGGCGGCGTCACGGATGCTTTGATTGTCGTCAACCCGTCACTTTCACCGCGAACGCTCACCACAGTGCTTTCCGACGGAACGATCCTGTCATCCGCCGATCTTGTCGCGCCGCTTTCCGTCGCGATCTTCGACCGCAAGGCGCTCAAGCCCGCCGGCATGCTGAAAGCTGATGCCCATCACCTTGAGAACGAACATCTCTCTGTCGTCATCGGCAAGGACGGCGCCGTATCGAGCCTTGTTCATAAGGCGACGGGGCGGGAGGCAATCGAAGGGGCTGCCAATCAGCTCTGGGTCTATCCCGCCGACAAGCCGCGCAACTGGGATGCCTGGGACGTCGATGCCGACTATGCGGAGAAAGGCATTCGCCTCGATCAGCCCGAGAGCATCGCTCTGATCGAGGAGGGGCCACATCGCGCCGCGATCCGTGTTATCCATCGATATCGCAACTCGGCCGTCACCCAGCTTTATGTTCTAACCGCCAATGCCCGCAGGCTCGATATCGAGACGACGATCGACTGGCATGACCGGCGCACCCTGCTCCGGACCCTGAACCCGGTCGCCGTGCGCTCGCGCGCAGCGACCTTCGAATGCGCCTTCGGCATCGTCGAGCGGCAGACGCATACGAACACCCCCTGGGAGCAGGCAATGTTCGAGGCAGCGGCCCATCGCTTCGTCGATCTCAGTGAACCCGGCTTTGGCGTCGCCTTGCTCAACAACGCCAAATACGGACACAGCGCCCGCGGCAATGTCATCGGCATGAGCCTGGTGCGGTCGCCGATCTATCCCGATCCGCTTGCCGATGAAGGCGAGCAGAGCTTCACCTATGCGCTGATGCCGCATGAAGGTGCCTGGCATGAAGGCGGCGTTCTGCCAGAGGCGATCGATCTCAATCAGCCGCTCGTCACCATGGAGGCGAGCGGGCTCGCGGAAGGCACGCTCTCACCCCTGGGTGTCGAAGGCATACCGGTGGCCTTCTCAGGCTTGAAATCGGCCGAGGAAGGGGAGGGCCTTATCCTGCGGCTCTATGAGCCAGCCGGCCGACGTGGCCGCCTGTCGCTGAAGCTGGCGTCGGGATGGAAGGCATCGGGGCCGCTGAATATCCTTGAAGAGCCGGTCGAACGTGAGGGAGCCGCCGACATCATGCCGTTCGAGATCCGGACGTGGAGGCTGCAGAGAAGCTGACGGCGAAAATCGGCTTCGATCGACGAGCGGCGTGCCGCGAGAAAAACAGCCTCTATTTTACTTTTACGTAAGTGTCGCTAGAATTCCCGGCAGATAGCTATTCGCTGGGGAGATCGAATGGGCAGTTACGCGGATGTCGTCGTCGTTGGGGGAGGCCTGTCTGGCCTTGTGGCTGCCTCGGAACTGATTGAGCGTGGAAAGCGGGTGATCCTCGTCGATCAGGAACCGCGGGCAAGCCTCGGCGGCCAGGCTTTCTGGTCTCTCGGTGGGCTGTTCATGATCGATACGCCGGAACAACGGCGCATGCGAATTCGCGATAGCATCGAACTTGCCCGTCAGGATTGGCTGGGCTCAGCCGCTTTCGACCGGGCCGAGGATTTCTGGCCGCGCGCCTGGGCGGACGCCTATCTCGATTTTGCCGCTGGCGAGATGCGTTGCTGGCTGCACGGGCTCGGCATGCGCTGGTTCCCTGTCGTCGGCTGGGCCGAGCGCGGCGGAAGCCTTGCTCATGGGCATGGCAATTCCGTGCCGCGCTTTCACGTCACCTGGGGCACGGGTCCGGGCGTGATCGATCCATTCGTGAGGCGAGTGCTGGCGGCGGAGAAGGAGGGAAAGATCGAGCTGATGCTTCGTCGGCGAGTGACGCGGCTGATCGGCGATGGCAACGGCATTACCGGGGTGGAAGGCGAGATCCTGGCCGAGGACGATATCCAGCGTGGTCAGCAATCGAACCGCGATGTCGTCGGGGATTTTCGCATTGAGGGCGCTGTGATCGTGGCGAGCGGCGGCATCGGCGGCAATCCGGAGCTGGTTCGCCGCGCCTGGCCCGCCGAACGTCTCGGCCCACCCCCCGAACGGATGCTGAGCGGGGTGCCCCATCATGTCGACGGCTTGATGATCGGCCATGCGGAAGCGGCGGGCGCGCGGGCAATCAACGGCGACAGGATGTGGCACTATACCGAGGGCATCCGCAACTGGGACCCGATCTGGCCGAACCACGGCATTCGCATCCTGCCCGGACCGTCTTCACTCTGGTTCGACGCCGCCGGCAACCGTATGCCCGCCCCCTGCCTGCCGGGTTTCGACAGCCTTGCGACGCTGGAGCATATCTGTAAGCTCGGGCATAGTTACAGCTGGTTCGTGACCACGCAGAGGATCATCAAGAAAGAGTTCGCGCTCTCGGGATCCGAACAGAACCCCGACCTCACCGGCCGCGACATCGGCCTGCTCCTGCGCAGCAGGCTTGGCCGCTCGGCCCCTCCGCCGGTGGAGGCCTTCAAGGAGAAGGGCGATGATTTCATCGTCGCCCAAACGCTGGAAGAGCTGGTCGCCGGCATGAACCGTGTCGGGGATCATCCGATCGATCTTGTCCATCTGCGCAGCCAGATCGAAGCTCGTGACCGCGAATTGGACAATCCCTTCGCCAAGGACGCCCAGATCGTTGCCCTGAGACAGGCGCGTGGTTATCTCGGCGATCGGTTCATGCGCACCGCACCGCCACACCGGATACTGGATCCCAAGGCGGGTCCGCTGATCGCCGTGCGTCTCAACATCCTGAGCCGCAAATCTCTGGGCGGGCTTGAGACCGATCTGAACAGCCAGGCGCTGGGGCACGACGGCGCGCTCATACCGGGGCTGTACGCCTGCGGCGAAGCGTCGGGCTTCGGCGGTGGCGGATACCACGGCTACAATGCGCTGGAGGGCACGTTCTTGGGAGGCTGCATTTTTTCCGGACGCAACGCCGGGCGGGCCGCATGAAAACCGGCGTATTCGTCGCCGGTGTTTGCGATAAAGACTGATCCTGTGCGAGGCCATCGATATAGATGGCGGGCTGCAGCCCCTGGCATAGCATCCGTTCCCATGGGGTGTCCGACGACACTGCGAGGGCATGCAGTCTCGTCGGACGCTGCAATGCTCGGCTCGGGGGTGGCGTCCGAACCGATAGCGGAAACAATAGCGGCCACGACAATTTAGTGAACCTACCCGAATGGACGGCTGGCACGCGCTTCAGCGAGATAAGTCTGCGCCGGGCGATCTTCCGAATAGTTTCCGGTACTCCCGATTGAACTGCGACTGATTTTCATAGCCAACCGCAAAGGCGATGGATCCGATCTTGTCGATGCCCAACTGCAGCCGTCGTCGTGCTTCATGCAGGCGCAGCCGTGTCCGGAATTGCAGGGGACTCATCGCGGTGGCGGCTTTGAAGGCGCGATAATAGGAGGTCTGGCTCATGCCGGCGATATCCGCCAAGGTCGCGACATCGACCGGCTGATCGAAGTTGGCTTTGATCCAGGCGGTCGTGCGGGCAATGCGCGAGAGGTTAGAACTTCCTAATCCGCTTTCGACGACCATGTCGCCGAGGCCACCCTGGATGAGCCTATAGAAAAGCTCGCGTTGAACAAGCGGCGCAAGCGTCTCGATGTCCTTGGGCCGATCCAGTAGCCGCACCAGTCGCTCAAGGGGTTCCAAAATGTCGGCGGTGAGGCCGGCAATTGCGGCGCCCTTCGTCTTGGTCGCCGATCTTCGTTCGCTTTTGTCTGCCACCAGCTCGGCAATGATTGCCGGATCGAGATCAAGCGTTATCGCATAGTGCGGGCGATGAGGGTTAGCCTCGGCAACACGCGCCGTCACCGGAAGATCGAGGACGACGACGAGATAGTCGCTCGGCCCGATTTCAATGTGTTCCCGCTCCAGAATGAGTTCTTTTCGGCCCTGCAGGACGACGCAAAGACGCGGATCGTAAAGGCTGCGGACCGGTTCGGTCGGTGCATCGCTGCGAAAGAGTGTCAAACCGGGAATCGGCGTTTTTTGTTTGGGCACGGTGCAATGAAAGCGCATCAGCTCGATCAAGCTTTGTCGTGTGGTTTCCATCGCTCTTCCCGTCTTCTGGCATTGTCGAGATCAAGATAGGCCAGGATGGTAGGATTGTGCAAAACTTCGAAAGGATCGGCCTAAGCCGCCGCCATTGCCAAGCGTATCTCTTCCGCAAGCGAGATCACCATGACCGCAGCATTTGGAAGGATAAGAGAATGAGAGATCACCGATCGATATGGCTCATCACCGGAGCCTCATCAGGACTTGGACGCGCGATTGCTCAGGCGGTGCTGGAGGCAGGGGATATCGCCATTGCCACCGCACGCAACCCGGAAACGCTCTGGGAACTCGTTGAAAGATTTCCGGATCAGGTCGTTGCCGCGAGGCTTGATGTGACCGATCGCGCAGCCATCGAGCAGGTGGTCGGCGAGGCCGAGCGGCGTTTCGGCCGGATCGATGTGCTCGTCAATGCGGCGGGCTACGGCTATCTCGCGGCGATCGAGGAGGGAGAAGATATGGGGATACGCGCGCAATTCGAAACCAACATTTTCGGTCTGCTTGATGTCGTCAAGGCGGTGCTTCCGGGCATGCGCGCAAGGCGAAGCGGGTGCATCGTCAATCTTTCCTCGCTTGGGGGATTGGTCGCGTTCGCGGCGACCGGATATTATCATGCGACGAAATTTGCCGTCGAAGCGCTTTCGGAATCGCTATCTTATGAAGTCGGGCCGCTCGGCATCAAGGTTCTGATCGTCGAACCCGGTGCTTTTCGCACCGATTGGGCAGGACGGTCGATGATCGAGTCCCCGATCATCATCGATGACTATGCCGGGACGGCGGGGAAGAGGCGGAGCGCAACGCGCGCGGTCTCCGGTTCGCAGCCAGGAGATCCGAAGAAGGCGGCGCAGGCAATCTTGAACGCGGTCAAAGCCGAGCAAACGCCGCTTCGACTTCTCCTCGGGACATCCGCGCTGAAGGTCGCCAAGGCACGGCTGGAGACGCTGAAGGCCGAATTCGAAGCCCTGGCCGAGGTGACGACAAGCGTTGACTTCGAAAGCTGATATCTCGCGCAACCGGCTATTTAAGGTGGTGTCACGTTAACGCTCTATTCACCTTGTGATTAGTAAGGTCCCCTGACGAATGAGAAGGAAGACCAATGAAAAAGATCTTTATTATCGCCATGGCCACGGTAACGCTTGCAGCGCCTTTCGCCAACGCACAGGAATGGCCCCGTCATCATCGTGATCGCCGCGGTGAAGTTCATCGCGAGATGCCGCCGCGAGGTCATGGACGTCCGGGATGGGGGCCATATCGCGGCAGGGACCGCGCAGGCTATTATCACGGCTATCGGGGCTACCGCGATCGCCGGCCCGGCTATCGTCGTCACAATGACGGCTTCTGGTATCCCGCAGGAGCTTTTGCGCTTGGCGCCATCATCGGTGGTGCTTTGAACAACTAAGACGGCGCTCCCAAGCGGAGCGCTTTGCAGAGCGAGATTCATCGTTCACAAATAAGCGAGCGGGCGGCAGACTTCATGCTTGCAAGTCAGCCGCTCGCCGATCGAGACAGTATCACGCTGACAATGGCGTGGACTATGTGAAGATGCGAACCTGCAGCTTCACCATTGCCGTGATCGCGTCGCATATTGACCTGCACGACGCATCATAGAACCAAAAGCCGTGCAGACATTCGCTGTCGCCGTCGAGCATGTTCATCCCCAACCAGATTGTCAGTTGATATTTCACTCACGCACGGTTCCGCTTTGTCTGCGGGCGGCTGCGAGCCGGATCGTGAATTTCATCATCAGGTGGATGATGTTCCGCAATCGTCATCGTCGGCATGGGCTGCCACAACGTACTGACAGCTTCGAAAAGAACGTCTATAATTGTAATGAAACAATATACGCATTGACATGATCCATTGCCTCTTTCACGCTGATGTCATGAATATCCAGCGCGAGAGAGGAATGAAAATCGTGATGGTATCGCTCACGTCGACAGCAAGGCAACGGTGCGCGCCATGACGATGATGGTGACACTGCAGGATATCGAGGCAGCGCAGCGGCGCATTGCTGGGTATGTGCAGCGTACGCCGCTGCGGCCTTCGCACGCACTGTCTCAGCGCGCAGGCGTTCCCGTCCATCTCAAGCTGGAAAACCATCAGCAAACCGGCAGTTTCAAGCTGCGTGGCGCCACCAACGCACTTCTGTGCCTGGACGAGAAGGCTCGTTCGCGCGGGCTGGTGACGGCGTCGACGGGCAATCACGGCCGGGCTGTTGCCCATGCCGCCAAGGCAATGGGTGCACGCGCGACCATTTGCCTGTCTGCGCTTGTTCCCGCCAACAAGGTCGAGGCTATCAGAAGCCTCGGGGCGGATGTTCGCATCGTCGGGCATTCGCAGGATGATGCTATGCGGGAGGTCGAGCGCCTGGCCCGTGAAGAGGGCACTTGTTTCATTCCTCCCTTCGATGATGCCGCTGTCATTGCCGGCCAGGGTACGCTCGGGCTCGAGGTCGCCGACGATCTGCCTGAGGCCATACTTGTCCTCGTGCCGCTGTCGGGTGGCGGGCTGGCTTCAGGCGTTGCCGCGGCGATCAAGGGCCGTCTGCCGGTCGCCAAAGTCGTCGGCGTGTCGATGGAGCGCGGTGCGGCGATGGCGGCAAGTCTGGCGGCAGGTCGGCCGATCGACGTGCGGGAGGTCGAGACCCTGGCGGATTCGCTCGGCGGCGGCATTGGCCTCGACAACCGCCTGACATTCCCGATGTGCCGCGCGCTTCTCGACGATGTGATCCTGCTCAGCGAGGAGGAGATTGCCGCGGGCATCCGCCATGCGGCCAGGATCGAGGGCGAGACCGCCGAAGGGGCGGGGGCAGTCGGGATAGCGGCCTTGCTTGCCGGCAAGATCAGACCCGATGGCCCGACCGTGATTGTCGTTTCCGGGGGCAATATCGATCCGGCAGTTTATCGGGCGATCGTCGATGATCTCAAAGAGGAGGTGGCGCCATGACGCGTGTGCTGATCCTGACGGAAACCGACCTTCGCAAGATCGTCCAGCTTGACAATGATGCCGTCGACTGCGTCGAACAGGCCTTTGCGGCGCTGGCGACAAAGACGGTGGAAATGCCGCTGATCCTGCGGCTGGACATTCCCGCCCATCGTGGCGAGGTCGATGTGAAGACGGCTTATGTGCCTGACCTCGACAGTTTCGCGATCAAGGTCAGCCCCGGGTTTTTCAATAATCCCTCGCTTGGCCTGCCCAGCACCAACGGATTGATGATGCTTTTGTCGGCACGCACCGGCTTGGTCGAGGCGCTCCTGCTCGATAACGGCTATCTGACGGATGTGCGCACCGCCGCGGCAGGGGCCGTGGCTGCGCGGCATCTTGCCCGCCCGGATGCTCGGATCGCTGCAATTCTCGGAGCCGGCATGCAGGCCCGCCTGCAGTTGCGTGCACTCACGCTTGTCCGGCCGATCGAGGCGGCCCGGATTTGGGCGCGCGATCTGGCAAAGGCCGAAAAGCTCGCGAAGGCGTTGACAGTGGAGTTCGGCTTCGCTGTTTCGGCGGAAGCGGATGCCGAGCGCGCCTGCCGCGGTGCCGATATCATCGTGACGACGACGCCTTCGGACAAGCCGATCCTTGATGCCGGCTGGCTGCAACCCGGCCAGCATATCACCGCCATGGGCTCCGACGCCGAGCACAAGAACGAGATTGATCCGGCCGCTATCCTGAAGGCCGAGCCTTATGTCGCCGACAGCCTGAAGCAGACACGGCGGTTGGGCGAACTCCATCATGCGATCGCGGCGGGACTTGTGAGAGGGGACGCCGACTTTCCCGAACTTGGCGCCATCATCTCAGGCCGGGCCGCCGGTCGCCGGTCGCTCGAGGCAATCACCCTTTGCGATCTGACCGGAACGGGCGTTCAGGATACCGCCATTGCCACGCTTGCCCATCGCCGTGCCGTCTCAGCCGGTGCGGGGCAGGCGATCGAAACGACAAAAGCATCAGGAGACCCAGCGTGAGCGAACCGACCCTCAATTTCACCCGCGCCGAATATGCCGAGCGGCTCGGCAAGACGCGCCGCGCCATGGAAAAAGCCGGCGTCGATCTCGTCATCGTTACCGATCCATCCAACATGCATTGGCTTACCGGCTATGACGGCTGGTCTTTCTACGTGCATCAATGCGTGCTGGTGCCTGATACCGGCGAGCCGATCTGGTACGGACGCGGCCAGGATGCCAACGGCGCCAAGCGCACCGCCTATCTCGCGCACGACAACATCATCGGCTATCCGGATCACTATGTGCAGTCCAACGAGCGCCATCCGATGGATCTGCTCTCGAAGATCATCGAGGAACGCGGCTGGGCCAATGCCTCGATCGCCGTCGAGATGGACAATTACTGGTTCACCGCCGCAGCCTATGCCTCGCTCGTCAAGCACCTGCCGAATGCGCGCTTCAAGGATGCCCAGGGGCTCGTCAACTGGCAGCGCGCCGTCAAAAGCCCGACCGAGCTCGATTACATGCGCAAGGCCGGCCGCATCGTCGAGGCCATGCACCAGCGGATCGTCGAAAAGGTCGAGCCGGGCATCCGCAAGTCCGACCTCGTCGCTGAAATCTATGATGCCGGCATTCGTGGCGTCGACGGCTTCGGTGGCGATTATGCCGCCATCGTTCCCTTGCTGCCATCGGGCGCCGATGCGTCCGCGCCGCATCTGACCTGGGACGACAAGCCGATGAAGAGCGGCGAGGGCACCTTCTTCGAGATCGCCGGCTGCTATCGCCGCTATCACTGCCCGCTGTCGCGAACCGTCTTCCTCGGCAAGCCGACCCAGGCCTTTCTGGATGCGGAGAAGGCGACGCTCGAGGGCATGGAGGCAGGCCTTGCCTCCGCCAGGCCCGGCAATGCCTGCGAGGATATCGCCAACGCCTTCTTCGCGGTCCTGAAGAAATACGGGATCGTCAAGGATAACCGCACGGGCTATCCGATCGGTCTTTCCTATCCGCCGGACTGGGGCGAGCGGACCATGAGCCTGCGCCCTGGCGACCGCACCGAGCTCAAGCCCGGCATGACCTTTCATTTCATGACAGGTCTCTGGCTGGAAGACATGGGCATGGAAATCACGGAGAGCATCGTCATCACCGAGCACGGCGTCGAGTGCCTGTCCAACGTTCCGCGCCAGCTCGTGGTGAAGTGATCGGTTGAGATGAACAGCATGACCATTCTCACACGACCATCACCGATCACCCCGACCGTCGATTTCGATCGCGAGGGCATCCAGCACGGCCACTTGAGGCTGCCCTGGTCGCGCGATGCTTCCGCCTGGGGTTCGATCATGATCCCGATCTGCGTCATCAGGAACGGCGAAGGGCCGACGGCGCTTTTGACCGGCGGCAATCATGGCGACGAATATGAGGGTCCCGTTGCGCTCTTCGATCTCGCCCTTACGCTGAAAGCGGAAGAGATCAAGGGGAGGGTCATCATCGTTCCGGCGATGAATTACCCTGCCTTTCAGGCGGCCACCCGCACCTCTCCGATCGACAAGGGTAACCTCAATCGCAGTTTCCCCGGCCGGCCTGACGGCAGCGTCACCGAGAAGATCGCCGACTATTTTACCCGCTACCTGCTGCCGCTGGCCGACATCGTGCTCGATTTCCATTCGGGCGGCCGCACCCTCGATTTCCTGCCCTACGCCGCAGCGCATGCTTTGCCGGATAAGGGCCAGGAGAAGGCCTGCTTCGATGGCGTCGCCGCGTTTTCCGCGCCCTATTCCATGCGGATGATCGAGATCGATGCCGTCGGTATGTACGACACGACGGCCGAGGACATGGGCAAGGTCTTTGTGACCACCGAGCTTTCGGGTGGTGGAACCATATCGGCGCGCACGGCTTCCATTGCCAAGCGCGGCGTTCTGAACGTCCTGAAGCACGCGGGAATCGTTGCCGGCGCACCGGAGGTCGAAGCGACGCAATGGCTCGACATGCCGTCGTCGGATTGCTTCGTCTTTTCGGAGGCCGATGGGCTTTTTGAGCCGCTCAAGGATCTGGGCGATACAGTTGTTCGGGGCGAGATCATCGCCCGCATCCATCCGATCGGCCGCACCGGATCCGAGCCCTTTGATTATCGGGCGGCGCTGGACGGCGTTCTTGCCGCACGTCATTTCCCCGGGCTGATCAAGACCGGGGATTGCCTCGCCGTCGTCGCGACTTTGACGGAAGGCCCCTGAATTGCCGCGCCGCGGCAGCGCGGCGCGGATCACCACCCCGCTAACGGCAAAGATCCGGAAAACCGGACAGCCGATAACGGACTTCAACCACAGAGGAGTGAACGATGAGATCGAATTTTTACCGCAGCCTCGCCGCTATGGGCCTCACCATCGGCCTGGCCGCATCAGCCCACGCCGCCAGCCTCGAACAGGCCAAGAAGGATGGCTACATCCGCGGTGCCAGCGCCAATGAGGTTCCCTACAGCTATATGGACGAGAGCGGTGCCGCCAAGGGCATCGGTCCCGATGTCGCCGCTGCCGTCCTGAAGTCGATGGGCGTCAAGGAAGTCGATTGGACGGTGACGCCGTTCGGATCGCTGATCCCCGGCCTGAAGGCCAAGCGCTTCGATTTCGTTGCCGCCGAGCAGAACATCTTACCCGAACGCTGCAAGCAGGTTCAATTCACCACGCCGAACTCCAGCTATGGCGAGGGACTGCTGGTGCCGAAGGGCAATCCGAAGAAGCTGCATTCCTATGAGGACATCAAGAAGGATCCGTCACTCAAGGTCGCGATCGTGTCGGGCGCCGATCAGCTCGACTTCTTCCACGGCATCGGCATTCCGGAATCCCAGATCGTCATGATCCAGGCGAATGCGGATGCGCTTTCCACGATCCAGACCGGCCGCGCCGACGCCTATGCGGCAACCGAGCTGACCGTCGCCAAGCTGGTTCAGGGCAGCACGAATGTCGAGCATGCGGAACCGTTTACCGATCCGGTGATCGCAGGCAAATCGGTCAGAAGCTATGGCGGTTTCGATTTCCGGCCTGAGGACAAGGATCTCTACAAGGCGTTCAACACCGCTCTTGAAGCCTTCAAGAAGACCGACGACTACAAGAAGATCCTGATGTCCTATGGCCTCAGCGCCGAAAGCGTCGAGGCTGCACGCACAAAGAGCACCGAAGACCTGTGCGCGGGCAAGTGACCCTATCGATAGTCGAGAACGACTTGGCGGCCGTCTGCGGACGATCGCCAGGTCGTTCGGCCCCTTCCATCCTGGAACGGAGGTGACCCGGATATGAGCTGGACACACTATCTGCCGGCACTGCTGAAGGGCGCGGAGGTGACGGCGCTCATTGCCATCGCCTCGATGTTTCTTGGTGCGATCCTCGCCTTTGCCGCCGGCCTTGCGCGCTTTGCCGGAGGACGCCTGCTGTCCTCAATCGCGATCGTCTATATCGAGATCTTCCGCGGCACATCGCTTCTGGTGCAGCTTTTCTGGCTCTATTATGCATTGCCGCTGATCGGGATCTCCTTCGACCCGATCACCACGGGCATCGCCGGTCTGGCGCTCAACATCGGCGCCTATGGCGCGGAAGTGGTGCGCGGAGCCCTCCAGTCCGTTCCCGATACGCAGCATGAGGCGGCGCGAGCGCTGAATTTCAAGCAGGGCCAGACGCTCTTCCACATCGTCCTGCCGCAGGCCGTGGTCGAAATGATGCCGGCCTTCGGCAACCTTGCCGTCCAGAACCTGAAGGATACGGCATTGGTGTCGCTGATTTCGATCAGCGATCTGACCTTCCAGGCGCAGCAATTGCGCAACATCACGCTCGACAGCGTGACGATCTACTCGCTGACCCTCGTCGGATATTTCATCATGGCGCTCATTCTGGTTGCCTTCATGCGCTGGCTGGAGACTGTTCTTCGCCGTGGCGTCGCTTTTCCCGGGAGGGCGCCGGCATGATGTATGGCTTCACCTGGGACACGTCGACGACGCTGTCCTTTGCACTATCGATCCTGCCGATCCTTGGCATCGGCCTGATCGTCACGCTGGAGGCGGCAGCCGCCGGCTTTGCGATTGCGCTTGTTCTCGGCCTGGTCTTCGCTTTGCTGCGGCGCAGCCGCTTCGTGGCGATCTCCTGGCCGACGGCTTTCGTCATCGAGTTCCTGCGCGATACGCCGCTGCTCGTCCAGCTCTTCTTCCTCTACTACGTCCTGCCGATCTACGGCATCGTGCTGCCTGCCTTCCTGACCGGTGCGCTGGCGCTGGGGTTGCAATATTCCGCCTATACGTCGGAGGTCTATCGCGGCGGTCTGGATGCGGTGCCGCTTGGGCAATGGGAAGCTGCGACGGCGCTCAATCTCGGGCGCGGCCGCACCTACTGGGATGTCATCATCCCGCAGGCCATTCCGCGCATCATTCCGGCCATGGGCAACTATCTCGTCTCCATGCTCAAGGAAACGCCGGTCCTGTCCGTCGTGACGGTGGTCGACATGCTCAACCTTGCCAATCTCATCGGGGATCGGACGTTCGAGTATCTGGTGCCGCTTTCCCTCGTCGGCCTGATCTTTCTCATCCTCACGCTCGTCTGTTCGGTGGCCATCCATTGGCTCGAAAAGGCGTTGCCGAAAAACGGAATTGCTCTGAGATGACGCAACCACTGATCCGCTTTCAAGATGTGACCAAACGCTACGGCCACCTCACCGTGCTCGACAATTTCTGCTTCGATGTCGCGCCCGGCGAGAAGGTGACATTGATCGGCCCTTCCGGCTCCGGAAAATCGACGGTCCTGCGCATCCTGATGACGCTCGAACCGTTCCAGGAGGGAACCCTGCATCTGGCTGGCATGTCCTATCATCAGGAAAACGGCGGGGGCCGGTTCCTGGCGAGTGAGGCGCATCTGCGCCAGATCCGCACCCATGTCGGCATGGTGTTCCAAAGCTTCAATCTGTTTCCGCACATGACTGTGCTGCGCAATGTCGTCGAGGCACCGACGCGCGTGTTAGGACTTGGGCGGGCGGAAGCCGAGTGCCGCGCTGTCGACCTCTTGCGCATGGTCGGGCTTTCGGAGAAGAAGGATCAATATCCGAGCCAGCTTTCCGGCGGCCAGCAGCAGCGCGTGGCGATCGCCCGCGCGCTTGCCATGCGCCCAAGGGTCCTGCTCTTCGACGAGCCGACATCGGCGCTCGATCCGCAGCTCGTCGGCGAGGTGCTCGGCGTCATCCGCGATCTCGCGCATGAGCATGATCTGACCATGCTGCTGGTCACGCACGAAATGCGCTTCGCCCGCGAAGTGTCCGACCGTGTCTGCTTCTTCGACAAGGGCCGCATCTGCGAGCAGGGCAAGCCGGAAGAGATATTCAGTGCGCCCAAGGAAGACCGCACCAAGGAGTTTCTGCGCTCCATCCTTTGACGGGATTGAGCTGCGGCAAGGCTAAACGATCGAGCCTACGTCGAAGACGGGAGGCAACTGCTCGAAGGTGCCGCGAACAGTTTCGAGTGCCGAGCGAAGGGCGGAGTGCGACAGGCGGCCGCCGAGGCAAATGCGAATGCCGCCAACCGGCCGCTCTCCACCGGCGACGAACGGATCGGATGGCGTGACCGCGACACCCTTGCGGGCAAGCGCGCGCACAAGGCCCTCCTCCGTCCAGCGCTCCGGCACCGAAAGCCATGCGCAAAGCGACAGGGGATGAGTGCCTGCAACAAACGAGGCCAGCACTTCGGAGACGATCGCCTGCCGTGCCTGGGCCTCGCTTCGCTGGACGGCAAGCAGGGCCTCCGCCGTCCCATCCAGAACCCAGCGCGACGCCATTTCCGCCACGACATTGGTGGCGCTCCATCCGGTAACGCGCAGGATCGAGGCGGCGCGGATCGAATAATGGGCCGGCACGACGAGATAGCCGATGCGCAATCCGGTCATGACGGACTTCGTGAAGCTGGTCACGAAGAAGCCGAGCTCCGGGATGAGATCCGGCATGGAGGGAAGGGGTTCCCGCAGCATCGGCTTGTAGACCTCGTCCTCGATGACGAAGATGCCATGCCGGCGGGCAATGTCGGCGATTGCGCGCCGGCGTTCGGCTCCCATCACGTGGCTGGTGGGATTGCCGAGCGACGAGACGATGACGAGCGCCGTCACGTCGCCGACTGCGCAGGCGGCCTCGAAGGCTTCGGGCAGGATACCCTCATGATCGGTCGGAAGACCGCGCAGCGTGAAACCCAGAACATTGGCAAGACCGATGATGCCATGATCCGTCAGGTTTTCGGTCAAGACCACTTCGCCGGGCCGAACGACCGAGGCGACGGCAAGGAAGAGACCGTGCGCCGCGCCATTCGTGATCAGGATCCGGTCGGGGTCGGCCTTGACCGACAGACCTGAGAGCCAGACCTGCGCTGCGGCGCGATGGGCATCGAGGCCGGCGATCGGCCGGCAGGGCCGCATGAAGCTGCTATTGTCGCTTTCGGCCAGCGCCTGCATGAGTTCGCGAGCCGATCGCTCATGCGCCTCGGTATAGACGGCCCGGATGATGGAGAGATCGGCGCTGCCGCTTGGATCGCGATCGAGCATGAAGCTGTCGGCGCGTTCGGTGACGCGGCTGCGCACGAAGGTGCCGCGCCCGACTTCGCCGCGCAGATAGCCGCGGCGTTCGGCCTCCTTATAGCTGAGGCTCACGGTCTGCACTGAAATTCCGAGCGCATGGGCGAGATCGCGATGCGTCGGCATCTGCGCGTGAACCGGCAGGATGCCGTCATCGATATCGGCGATGATCTTGTCGGTGAGCAGCTTGTGCTTGGTCACGCCCTTGCGATGCTGAAGGGCGGGTTTCCAGGCGGCATTGTCCTGGTCTTTTGAATCATGACGATACATGGATTGATCCGGTACAATTATCGAGATCCATGTACACCATCCGTTGCCGGATGGCGATGACCGAATGAGATCGGGCGGCGCATTGTCAACAACGGGCCGCCCGATCGTCTCGCAAAATGGAGCTGTCTTTCCCGCCGGTGAGTCTGATCAGCGGTTTGAAAGTACGCTTTCGATGGCGCCCGTAGCCGCCTTGACGACGGTATCGGCTTCTTCGCGGGTCAGGCATAGCGGCGGGGCAAAGCCGAGGATGTCTCCCTGCGGCATGGCACGGCCGATGACGCCGCGCTCAAGCAGCGCTGCCACCACCTGCGGGCCGATCTTCTTCGCCGGGTCGAAGAACTTGCGGTCGTCCTTGTCCTCGACGAATTCGACGGCTGCCATCAGCCCATCGCCACGGACGTCGCCGACATGGCTGTGGCCACCGACAGCCTTGGCAAGCTCCGAGCGGAAATAGGCGCCGGTCGAGCCGGCATTTTCGACGATGCCGAGTTCATCGACCAGCTCGAGATTGGCGATGCCGGCGGCCGCGCAGATCGGATGCGCGGAATAGGTCCAGCCATGGCCGATGGCGCCAAGCTGGTCGGATCCCTGCACGAGCACCTGCCACATCTTATCGGAGACGATGCTGCCCGAAAGCGGCGCATAGGCCGACGTCAAACCCTTGGCGATAGTGATGAGATCCGGCTTCATGCCATAGTGATCGGAACCGAACATCGTGCCCAGACGGCCGAAGCCGGTGACGACTTCGTCAGCCACGAGCAGCACATCGTATTTGTCGAGAACGGCCTGGATCTTCGGCCAATAAGTCTTCGGCGGCGGGACAATGCCGCCGGTGCCGAGGATCGGTTCGCCGATGAAGGCGGCGACCGTTTCCGGACCTTCTGCGAGGATCATTTCTTCGAGCCTGTCGGCGCAATGCTGCGCGAACTGCTCCTCGTTCATTGACCGGTCGGCGCGGCGGAAGAAATAGGGCGCTTCGGTATGAAGAATGGGCGCGCGCGGCAGGTCGAAGGCCTTGTGGAAGAGTTCGAGGCCGGTGAGACTGCCCGTCATGACGCCCGAGCCATGATAGCCGCGCCAACGGGAGATGATCTTCTTCTTTTCCGGACGCCCGAGGATATTGTTGTAGTACCAGATGAGCTTGATATTGGTCTCGTTGGCGTCAGACCCGGAGAGGCCGAAATAGACGCGGCTCATGCCTTCGGGTGCGCGGTCGATGATCATCTTCGACAGCGTGATCGAGGCTTCCGTGCCGTGTCCGACATAGGCGTGATAGTAGGCGAGGTTCTTTGCCTGCTCGGCGATCGCATCGGCGATTTTCTGCCGGCCATAGCCGACATTGACGCAGTAGAGACCGGCAAAGGCGTCGAGGCTCTTCTTGCCGTTGGTATCGGTAATGTAGACGCCTTCGGCGCCGGCGATGACGCGGGTCGGGGTTTCGCCGCGCGCATGCATTCCCATATGGGTCGAGGGATGGAAGAAATGGTCCCTGTCCCAGGCGTTCAGTTCGTTGCGCTTGTCCAGCATGATACTTTTTCCTTGTGCTGAAAGAGGGTGCGTCAGGCTGTCGTGTCGACGCAGAGATATTTGAGCTCGGTGAAGACCTCGATGCCGTGGCGGGAGCCTTCGCGGCCAAGGCCTGATTGTTTCCAGCCGCCAAAGGGGATCGGGCCGCCGGTGATCTTCACGCGGTTGATGGCGACCATGCCGTATTCGAGTGCCCGGCCGAGCCGCATCTGCCGCGCGCCATTCGCCGTCACGACATAGGCGACAAGGCCGTATTGGGTGTCGTTGGCACGGGTGACGACCTCGTCTTCGGTATCGAAAGCGGTCACGGCGGCGACCGGTCCGAATGTCTCCTCATGCATGATCAGGGCACCCGGCGTTGGATCGACAAGCAAGGTCGGCTGGAAGAACAGCTTCCCCGCCGGGTGACGTTTCCCGCCGGTCACAAGCCGTGCGCCGTGCTTCAATGCGTCGGCCACATGCTCCTCGACCTTCGCAATGGCGCGCTCGTGCATGAGCGGGCCGATATCGACGGCACCGTCCAATCCGTTTCCAACCTTGAGGGCTTCGATACGCTTGCTGAAAGCCGTGACAAAGGCTTCCATGATCGGGCGCTGAACGAAAATGCGGTTGGCGGCGAGGCAATC
Source organism: Rhizobium sp. CCGE531 (assembly GCF_003627795.1). NCBI lineage: Bacteria > Pseudomonadati > Pseudomonadota > Alphaproteobacteria > Hyphomicrobiales > Rhizobiaceae > Rhizobium > Rhizobium sp. CCGE531. The sequence goes on from NZ_CP032686.1 coordinate 390,609, forward strand.
CTGGCCGGAGGTCGCGAATTTGGCATTGATGGCGATGTCGAGGGCGCGGTCGAGATCGGCATCGTCGAAGACGATCAGCGGCGCGTGCCCACCAAGTTCCATGACAAGCCGCTTCATGCTTGCGGCGCATTGGCCGGCGATCAGCTTGCCGATCTCGGTCGAGCCGGTGAAGCTCAATGCCCTGACCCGCGGATCGTCGCAGAAGGCGCCGACGATGGTTGCGGCATCGCCGGTCAGTACGTTGAAGACACCGGCGGGTAGCCCGGCGCGCTCGCCGAGTTCCGCGAGCGCCAGTGCCGATAGTGGAGTCTCGGACGATGGGTGGGCGACGACGGTGCAGCCGGCGGCAAGCGCCGCGGCTGCCTTGCGCGTAATCATGGCCGCCGGAAAGTTCCAGGGCGTGACGATCCCGACAACGCCCAGGGCTTCCCTGCGGACGAACATTTCCGCGTCGGGCAGATGGCTGGTCACGCTTTCGACGTTGATCCGCTTGGCTTCCTCGGCATACCACTCGACAAAGCTTGCGGCATAGTCGATCTCGCCGCGGGATTCATCGAGCGGCTTGCCCTGTTCCAGCGTCATGATCAGCGCCAGATCCTCGCGCGCCTCGATCATCAATTCGTACCACTTGCGCAGGATCGTCGCTCGCTGTTGGGGCAAGAGCGCGCGCCAGGGGGCAAAGGCACCGGTCGCCGCATCGATGGCCTCGAAGGCTTCTCTCTGGTCTAGGCTGGTGACCCAGGCGAGCGTTGCGGCGGATGCGGGGTCGGTGACCTCGAAGCTCCGATTGGCCTTGCCGGCAACCCAACGGCCGGCGACATAGGAGAGGTCTCGCAGCAAATGACGGTCGTTCAGCCGCGAAAGGGCTTCATGATAGGTGGCGCGGGCGTGGAGCGCGGTCATGATCGGGTCTCTCTTTCCAGATGGTCCAATGCTGTCACGGAATGCCGCGAGAGATTGTCCATTGCTGGCGGTCGGAAGAGAGAAAGGACCTAAAGAGAGAGGCGTCGGTAGAGAGTCTCTCTATTCGTCGTCATTCGTCGTTGGGCACATCCGGGGAAAGCAGATCTGTGACGGGCAGCACCGTCTCCTCCTTCACGGTCTTGGTGACGATGTAAGTGAAATAGCGTTCGATGCCGAGATCGCGATCGAGGAGATCGTCGATCAGGCGCTGATAGGCATCGATATTGGCCGCCATGATCTTCAGAATGTAATCGACGCCGCCGCCGACGGCCCAGCAGGCAACGATTTCCGGGATGGCCGCGACAGCTCGCTCGAAGCGCTCGAAATCGGCCTGCCGATGGTTGGCAAGGGTAAGCTCGACCATGACATTGGCGATCGGGGCGAGCCGGCGCAGCGACAGGCGCGCATGATAACCGGTTATGATGCCTGCCTTTTCCAGCTTTCGAAGGCGCAACCAGCATGGCGTCGGCGATAGACCGACCTTTTCGGCGAGCGCAAGCTTGGTGATGCGGCCATCGCGCTGAATGGCGTCCAGTATCCGCAGGTCGATTGCATCCAGTTTCATTTAAAGCTGCTTGTTTGTCGCCGGAGGTTCCAAGAGCAATGGCATTCGAAACCTGCACTGACAAGCGCTAACCGGAATTGAATGATCGGCTCCGCAGCGGCAGGTTCGGCATGGAGCATTTCTGGGAACGCAAGGGTTCTGGGCATGAGCCTGGCTGGGATGCTGCAGCAGAGGATGCGGCAGCCTCATCACAGCATCATTCGGGCGACACGATCAGCGTGTCGTCGATTTCGACAGCTTCTTGCGCAAGGGCGCCGAGATCCATCCAGGCCGCTTCATCTGGATTGCCCGAGGGAGTGCCCTGAAACTATTCCGGTTGCCCGCCAGTCAAGGAAAGATATCGCGGTTCACCGCGATATCTCTTGTGCAAACCGCCGCCTTACCCATGCCTTTTGTTTTCCACACTACTGAGCCGCCGTCCTCGGCGCCCCCGCCTGCAGGACTCCCTCATCGGCGAGGATCGCGGCAGCCTCGTTCAGCAGCACGTCCTTTGCATTCTTGCGGGCTTTCTCGATGGCGATATCGGCACTCAGGCTGCGCTCGTTGGCCTGCAGGCCATCGTCCTCGCCGGTGTCGACCCCATCATTGATCTGGTCACGCGACTTGAGGCGATTTGCCTGAGCGGCCATTTCGTTGCGACGTTCGGTTTCGTTGAGAGAAATGACCTGTTTGTCGCGCTGGGCTTTCAGCACGGCAATGTCTTCGACAAAGCGCTGGAAATCCTTATCGCTCTGCACGCGCGCGTCATGGCGGCTTTGCAGCTGCGGCAGCAATGCCTTTACGTTGCCGGCGGGCGCGTATTTTGCCGGCTTGACCTGCGTCCACGGCAGGGCATTGTCATAGCTCGATTCACCAAAGCTCTTGAGGTCCGAAAAACCCGGCAGGCTGATGTCAGGCGTCACGCCGCGCAACTGCGTCGTCCCGCCATCGACACGGAAAAACTGGGCCACGGTCAATTTCAGTTCGCCGAATTTCGGCTTGGCGTTATGGGCTACCTGGTCGAGATTGACTACGGTTTGCACCGTGCCCTTGCCAAAGCTGGGTTCGCCGACAATCACACCCCGGCCATAATCCTGTATCGCCGCGGCGAAAATCTCGGAAGCCGACGCCGAGCCGCGATTGATCAGCACACCGACGGGGCCGGTCCAGGCGGGGGTGGAAAGATCGTCGTTTTCGACTTCCACCTGGCCCTCTGCATCGCGTTGCTGAACCACCGGACCTTTGCCGACAAACAGACCCGTCAGATCGATCGCTTCGGTGAGCGAGCCGCCGCCATTGTTTCGCAGGTCGATCAGAACGCCTTCGACCTTGTCCTGCTTGAGCTCATCGAGAAGCTTGGCGACATCACGGCTCGCGCTTCGGTAATCCTTGTCGCCCTTTCGCCGCGCTTCGAAGTCTTCATAGAACGCCGGCAGGGTGATGACGCCGATCTTGCGGGTGGCATCGCCATCCTTGACTGACAGGATGGTCTTCTTGGCAGCCTGCTTATCAAGGCTGATCTTATCGCGCACCAGGCTGATGAGATGATGTTTGCCATCGGGGCCGGCATCAGCCGGCAGGATATCCAGGCGCACGACGGAACCCTTCGCGCCGCGGATCATCTGCACGATTTCATCGAGGCGTGTGCCCACGACTTCCTTGATCGGAGCGTTCTCGCCTTGGCCGACACCGATAATGCGGTCGCCGACGGCAAGCTTGCCGGACAATTGCGCCGGGCCGCCAGCCACGAGTTCGCGGATCGTCGTGTAGTCATCTCTTTCCTGCAGCACCGCGCCTATCCCGACCAGCGAGAGCTTCATGGAAATATCGAATTCGGCCGAAGCGGTCGCCCCGAAATAGTCGGTATGCGGGTCGACCGATGTCGTATAGGCATCCATGAACGACTGGAACACGTCGTCGCTCTTGTACTTGTAGGCACGCTCGAGCGAATTCTGATAGCGTTTGTCGAGCGTATCGCGAATGGCGGCATCATCCTTGCCGGCCAATTTCAGGCGCAGCCAGTCGTTCTTGACGCGTTTGCGCCACAGATCATTGCTTTCCGCTTCGGATTGCGGCCAAGGCTGCTTGTCGCGCACCAGCGGGTAGTCTTCCTGCACGCTGAAATCAAGCTTCTGCTTGAGCAGGCCGCGCGCATAGCTCATGCGATCGACCACCCGCTGTTCGTACATGTTGAAAATGGAAAACGGAATATTCAGGTCTTCCTGGTTGATGGCGTCGTCGATCTTGGTGCTGCCGGCCATGAACTTGTCGATATCGGCTTGCGAGAAGATGATCCGGTCCGGGTCCAGGGATTTGATGAACCGATTCATGACCTTGGCTGACAGAGCATCATCCAGGGGAACCGGCCTATAATGGAAACGGGTGAGAAATTGCGCGCTCAAATGAGCGGCCTGCGCCTGTTGCGGCAGCGGCGTCAAAATTGGCGGCGAACCTGCTTCCAGAGCATATGCCGACGGAGCAATTGCCAGGAAAAGGCAGAGTAAACCATATTTCATACGCATCAAATCTTGGCCCGATTCTGGATCGTTGAGTGTTCGATATATGATCTAGGTGGAACAATTATGGTTTTTTGGCAACCAGACGATGCTCTCCTTGAGGAAAGATTTTCTAAAAGCTGCCAGGAGAGCCAACCGATGACATCGTCGTAAAGCCGTTCAAGGGAGGTTCCGAACGGCGCCTGCGCCAGGCTCCGCGGAGCGGGCACTGAACGAACCCGCACGGTGCGTAACCTCTAACAAATCGCCGGGAACCTCGTCAGACCTCCATGACGTCTTCGAAGGCCTCCGGAAAATTTTCACGTGCCAGTTTCTCGCTGATAACAAGCATTGCCTCATAGGACATCGGATCGAAATCCTTGTCCGCCGCCACGACCTCACGTCCAAAGAGAAGGTTCAAGCGGGCAGCGTCGAGGTTGCCGCGCTCGAAAGGTTCGGCTCCGAATTGGTGCCAGAGCGCGTGCAGGAAGGCCGCATCGACACGGTGTTCCTGCGTTCCCGGTCGCGCGCGGCGGGGGAGCTGCTTGATCGGCGTCACGCCCCTGGGGTTCGCGCGGCGAATGGTAAATTGAACGCCTGTTCCCGGCATGCCGGACGGAAAGCCGCGGTGCTTCGTCATATCGGAAAGCTTGGGCATTTCTATCGTTCCTGCTTGCTACGAGGTCCTGTCGAGGCCCTCCCAACGCCAGGGCAATGCGACGGAGAGGGCTATGCGGGCGCACTCTGTCGTGATTTTCGTCGCTCCGTCAATCCCGAGACCGGGCTTTCAAAGGGTTTGGTCCGATGGCCGGCTAGGGCTGATCCACCTTGCTCATGCGCGCTGTCGGGATGTATGATGGTCGAAACACCTTACCGATGGGCAGGGAGCCGCTGTGGCTCGGCAGGTTTCGGAGCCGTATTGGCGAGAACGGACACTGTACCTGTGCCAGATGCCACCGGATGTTCAGGTCCGGTGGCATCCGTCGTCACAAGCCTTTATTGTGGATCGGACGTTTCTTCGGTTTCGATGTAGCCATAGACTTCAGGCAGGATGAACTTGGCCGCGAGAAACCCGATCAGCGATAGGATCGCCACCGAGAAGGTCGCGCCAGCCTTGCCAAACTGCTCGCTGAGGATGGGAAACACGAACGCACCGAAGAACGATGCTCCCTTGACGAAGACGTAGCCAAATCCCGAAGCCGTTGCCTTGAAGCGGCTTGGGGCGACCATGGACGATATCGTCATGCCGTTGGACGCATCCCAATAATGGCCCCACATGAGAATGCAGGCGCCGACGACGATGATGATCTTCCAGTCGTACTGTATGGCGAAGCCGCCCAGAATGAGGCCGAAGAAAGCCAGGCCGAAACCCCACATGGCAACGCCGCGATGGCCTATTCTGGGAAGCATGAGGGGCGCCACATAACCGGAAACCGTCGCAAGGCAGAAGATCAGCGCGGTCACCATGTTCGTGCCGGTAATGTTGCCGTCGCTCGATACGCCGACACCGCTCAGCACCAGGATGACCGGCAGGTAGAAGCCCCAGGCGGTAAATTCCGCGCCTTGGCATGCATTGGAAATCCACGAGAAGATCGTCGCCCGTTTCTTGATCGGATCCGCCCAGATAACCTTGAGGAAATCGCTGAGCTTGGGCTTGGCGAGCTGCACATCCTCGTTCGGAAGCATGTCGAGCGGATCGTCGAACAGTCGCTTGGAAACCTCCTTGGCTTTTCTGAAATGGCCGCGCTGCAACAGGGAAAGTGGCGTCTCCGGCAGATCAAGGCGCCAGAACAGCAGGATCGCCGCCGGAACGGCGCCGAGTGCCAGCGCGACGCGCCACAACAATGAATGATCCATGCCGAAGATATACATCACCGTGATGATGATGATGGCGAATACTTCGCCCAGGCCGAACATGAACTGCCAGCGGCTGCCCATTTGTTCGCGCTTGCCCTTGGACATCGATTCCATGATGTAGGCATAGCCATTGGAGATGTCGCTGCCGAGCGGAATGCCGATCAGGAAGCGTATGAGGATCAGCTCCCATATGTCGCGCACGAAGGCCTGCGCGATCGCCAGGACGATGAACAGGATCATCGTGCCGATGAAGACCTTCTTTCGTCCGAAATAGTCGGCAAAGATCCCCCCGAGCAGCGCACCGATCAAGGCGCCGCCCTGGACGGCGGCGGTGGCAAGACCGAGCTGCGCCGCCGTCGGATTGAAATCCGTCTTGATGAAGATCAGCACGAACGCGATGGCGTAGAGATCCCAGGCCTCGATGAGGATGGTTGCGATCATCATCCAGCCGCCTCGCGTGCTGGATGTCGTATTGGGCTTGTTTAACAGGACTCTCGTCGCTTCGTCCGACAATTTCCGTATGGTTGCCGGATCATGAGTATCAATTACTGCCATTCACTCCTCCTCCACATTGTCGATCATTGCGCCTTGATTGCTTATGTCGCGAAGCTGAGCTGCACTTTCATTTGAGTTGTTCGGTCGCGGACGATGTCGAACGCCTCGCGGATGTGTTCCATCGGCACCGTCGCGGTGATGATCGGGCGCACATCGATGCGTCGTTCCGCTATCATCCGGGCGGCCAGGCCATATTCGCTATGGAAGCGATGCGTGCCGACCAGCCGGATCTCCTTTCCGACCAGGGCATTGAACGGGATATGCGAGCCGTTGCTGACGCCGACCGCAACGATGGTGCCGCGTGGCTTCAAGATGGGAAACAGATTGCCCAGCGCGATGCCGGATCCGGTACATTCGAAACCGACATCGAAGTATCCCTTGTCTTCGGAATAGCTGGCGAGGCGGTCGACATCGTCGCCATTGATGGTCAGGGCGGCTCCCATTTTCTCCGCCGCCTTCAACGGCGCTTCCGCGAGGTCCACGGCAACGACTTCGCGGGCGCCTGCCATGCGTGCAGCACCGATCAGGAGGGCGCCGATCGGGCCTGCTCCCATGACCACCACGCTCTTGCCAAGCAGGCTGCCGGCATTGTTGATGGCATGAAGACCGACCGCGAGCGGTTCAGCGCAGGCGGCCTCGTCCAGGCCTGCCTCGCCGACGGGTTCACATTGGAAATTCTCGACGACGATAAGATCGCGAAAGCCGCCATCGCAGTGCGGCTTGCGCATTGCGCTTCCGAAGAACTGCATGTCCAGGCAATGCTGCTGTTGTCCGACCTGGCAGAAGCGGCAGTGGCCGCAGGGCCGGCTCGGGCAAAGCGCCACCCGATCCCCTGGCTTCACATTTCCAACGCTTGCGCCGACGGCCTCAACGGTGCCGGCGACCTCGTGACCGAGGATGATCGGTTCGGTGACGCGGATCGTGCCGATCCCGCCATCCCAGAAATAATGGATATCCGACCCGCAGATCCCTCCGGCTCCGACGCGCACCAGGACTTGTCTGTCGCCGATCGTGCCGATCTCGCGCTCCTCGATGCGTATGTCGCCTTGAGCGTGAAGCACGCAAGCTCTCGTCTTCATGAGCTTTCTCCTGTGTTTCTAGGATGCTATCTCCGGTCAGACAGGACGGAGCAGCCACCTGCCGCCACAGCCTTTGCTGGGCCGATTGGCAAACGGCTAAGTCGATGGCGTGAAAAAATCGGGATATTGCGCCTCGACCGACGGCAGGTCCTCCAGGATGAGCTGCAGGTGCTGTCTCATCTCGCGCTCGGCCTCGTCCGGGGCGGAGCGTTCGATGCTGTCGACGATGGCGGTATGCTGTCGCACGAGCTTTTGCTGCGGAAAGCTTCTCAATGTGAGGTGACGCACGCGGTCCATCTGCAGCTTCACGTCCTCGATGACCTTCCAACCATAGGACCGGCCCGCCGCGTCGGCCAAGGTCCAATGAAACTGCTCGTCCAATTTCATGAAATCGTCCGGCCTGTCGATCGGGATTGCCGCCTGTTCTTCCAGCTGCAGGCGAAGATGTCTGATCAGGCGAGCATCGCTCTTGGCCGCAAGCTCGCGTACGATATGGGTTTCGATCGCCTCGCGCACGAAACGCGCGTCGACGACCTGAGCGATGCTGATCTTTCGAACGAAGGTACCGCGCTGCGGCCTGACTTCGAGCAGACCGTCCTCGGCAAGCTTGATGAAGGCCTCGCGCACCGGCTGGCGGCTCGTTGCAAATCGACCTGCAATGTCCACTTCCGACATCGCGGTGCCTGGACTGAATTCGCCGCGGACGATCAGCCGGCGGAGCGCTTTATATATTTGCGGTCCCACAGGGGCTGTCGCTTCCAGCGACCATGCGGTCGGTTGGATGTCGTCCGTGCGTTGCGCCGCTGTTCGGATTGGGGGTTCCATCGTCGCCATAACCCGATCATTTATAGTGGACTACCATACTAGTCAATCACAATCCTGCATGCTAATGCAGTCACACATGCAGATCATGCCGTCTCGGAAGGGAGTAATATCGTGAAGCAGACTTGGCGATGGTTCGGGCCGCGGGATCAGGTTTCGATCGACGATATGCTGCAGGCTGGCGTGCAGGGGGTTGTCAGCGCGCTGCATCATGTCCCGACCGGAGCCGTATGGTCCGCAGCCGAGATTGCAAAGCGCAAGGCCGAAATAGGCCGGATGGTCGATGGCAGCCCCTCGGGTCTCGCCTGGGACGTGGTCGAAAGCCTGCCTGTTTCGGAGGATATCAAGAAGCAGAAGGGCGAATGGCGCGAGCACATCGCAAACTACAAGCTCAGCCTTGGTAATCTGTGCGATGCCGGCATCGAAACGATCTGCTACAATTTCATGCCGGTGCTGGATTGGACGAGAACCCATCTGCGATGGCGCCTGCCCAACGGCGCGACCTGCATGCGGTTCGATCTGGTCGATTTTGCCGCCTTCGATCTGTTTATCCTCGCCCGGGCCGCTGCCGCAGAGGAATTGCCCGACTGGCTCGTGGAGCAGGCGCGCGCGAGGCATGCGGGTATGAGCCAGGAGGAACGGCAGGGGCTGGCAAACAATATCGTCTGCGGTCTGCCTGGTGCTGCCGAAAACTTCACGCTGACGGATGTGCGCGCCCATCTGGAGGATTATAACGATGTTTCGGCGGATCGGCTGCGGGCTCATCAGATAGATTTTCTTTCCGAAGTCGTTCCCGTGGCGGAAGAGCTTGGCATGCGGCTATGCTGCCATCCGGATGATCCGCCGTTCGCGCTTCTCGGCCTGCCACGCATCATGTCGACGGAGGCGGACTATGCGGCGCTGATGAAAGCCGTCGACAGCCCGGCAAACGGCATCACGCTGTGTACGGGATCATTGGGCGCCCGGCCGGACAATGACCTGCCCGGCATGATGGAACGGCTCGGCGATCGCGTACATTTCCTGCACCTGCGCAACGTCAAGCGCGAATCCAGCGATGTCTACGGCTCCTTCTACGAAGCCGAGCACCTGGGCGGAGGCACCGACATGGTGGCGATGATTGCCGCCATCCTGCGCGAGGAGCGTCGCCGCGCGGCCAGCGGACGCGCCGACTGGCAAATCCCGATGCGGCCGGATCACGGGCAGGATATTCTCGATGACCTCAAGCGCGAAGGTCAGCCCGGCTATCCCGCCATCGGGCGCCTCAAGGGCCTTGCCGAACTGCGCGGCATCGAGACGGCATTGTCCCATCCCTCGGCAGGGCTGCGGGCATGACCGATCGGAAGCGCCTATCTTCGCTTGCCAATATAGCTGGCTCCGCATCAAGGCCCGACTATGAGCCCGGCCGTCATGGCTCCGGCATCGTGCATTTGGGCGTGGGCGCGTTCCATCGTGCTCATCAGGCTGATTATACGGACGCGGCCCTTGCCGCTCAAGGCGGTGATTGGCGTATCGTCGGCGTGAGCCTTCGCGGCCATGACGTTGCCGACGCCCTTAATCCGCAGAACGGCCTTTACACGCTGATCGAACGCGATGCTACAGGCGCGCGCGCAAGGGTCATCGGCAGTATCGAGCGCGTCATCGCCGTCAGCCGTGAACCAGCCGTGCTGATGCAGGCGCTTGTGGATCCGGCGACGCGCATCGTGTCGATGACCGTGACGGAGAAGGCCTACGGCATCGATCGCACCAGGATGACGGCCGATCTCAACCATTCCGCCGTTGCGGCGGACCTGGCAAAGCCTTCGCAACCGACCGGCGTGCTCGGTATTTTGACGGAGGCGCTGAAGCGTCGGCGTGTGTCGGGCAATGCGCCTTTCACCGTGCTGTGCTGCGACAATCTGCCTGACAATGGAGCGTTCGTCCGGGCAGGGGTTATCGACTTTGCTCGCAGATCCGACCCGGGGCTTGCCGACTGGATTGCAACCGATGTCGCCTTTCCGTCGAGCATGGTCGATCGCATCACGCCTGCGGCAACCCAGCGGACGCTCGACGATGCCCAGCAAATGACAGGTTGCCTGGACCAGGCTGCGATCGAAACCGAGCCTTTTCGGCAATGGGTGATCGAGGACCGCTTTCCAGGCGGACGCCCAGCCTGGGAAACGGGCGGCGCATTGTTCGTCGATGACGTGCGCCCCTACGAGACGATGAAACTGCGCATGCTCAACGGATCGCATTCGATGCTGGCCTATGCGGGTTTCCTGACCGGCCGGCGTTATGTCCGCGATACGGTCGGCCCGGCGGGTTTCCGCCCATTGATCATGCGGCATCTGAACGCTGCAGCCTCCACGCTTCGGCCGTTGCCCGGCATAGAACTCGATGCCTATGCGGCGGATATTCTTGCCCGCTTCGCCAATCCCGCCATCGCCCACGAGACCCGCCAGATTGCGATGGATGGTACCGAGAAGTTGCCGCAGCGCCTGCTGGCACCGGCCGTCGAACTCTTGGCCGAAGGCGCGGATATCAACCCCTTTGCCTTCGCCGTTGCGGCCTGGATGCGCTATTGTCTCGGACGCCTGGATGACGGCACGGAATATCGCCTCAACGACCCGCGCGAAACCGATATTGCCACGGCCATCTCCGGCGTCCGCTCGCCGTCGGATCTAGCCAGGGCATTGCATGCACTTCCGGGGCTATTTCCCGACCGCCTTCGCTCCGACCCCAAATGGCTGGACGCCGTGTCGTCTCGGCTTGGCAAGATGATGACGGATGGGATGCAGGCGGCCGTCGCTTCCGAACTGGCGCCTTAGCATGCGGCTGATGCCGTCCATGATGACGAGCAGAGTCTTCAAAAATATCCCCTGTGGACGAATCACATGCTTCCCTTGTCGAAGGGCCGATCGGCTCTAGATTTTCGAATCTCTAATGATTTGCGAGGGTTAGTGATTGTGAGTTATGACTGGAGCGGCGTCAGGACACGGCGCATCAAGGCGATCAAGATGGCGGTTTCGGTGGCAATTGGCGCGGTAATCCTGGGCGCGCCGGCAATGCTTTGGCTGAACGGTTCGTTTTGAACGATCCAGGACTTAAGAGTTCGAACAGTATTCAATGAGGCGAAGGCCGATTTCCCTGCTTTCGCCCTTGTTTTTTCCGAGGTGCCGCCGCGGCACGCTCTTCGGATAAGGCCGAGCCACTTCACGCACATGTCCTCCCCGAGAGAGGGGTGATAGTTCATACCGGCGACATGGGTTACACTTTTTGCCTTTGCGAGGAGAGCGAAGGTGGCGTCGCAGCATCATCAACCTGGCAATGACGCTTTTAGCGCGTGGTTGGGCGAAAAGCCCATTTCGCCAGTCGCTGATGGATTTTAATTGGATTTCTATATCTAACTTGATTGGTAACCGATTTTCGATGCAAAACTCGCGTTTTCGATGAGGCTATGAGCCGCCGTTAATCGATTTTCGATATGATCGATCTCATCTAAGCGCTTTTCGATAAAGATAATTGATTTCCGATGTAAGCAATTTTCGATATTATGGGTCGAAAATAATCGCTCTTCGATGATACGCCTTGTTTCTCGATGAGAAAGGAAGTCGAATGACTGCCAATCCTGCAAATCCAGCGGTCTTCCAGGAGCGTATCGTGCCAACGGATACGGTTCCCGTTGGATTTGCCGCACTCGTCCAGAAATACGGGATCGCAGTCCCTGTTCGTCTCCCCTCGTGCGTCGCGAAGGGCTTCGTCTATGGCTCGCGGAGAGCACATGAGGATTGGACGATCTTCGATAAGCGCTTCGCTCCAGAGGACGGTCTGCTTGGACATCTGTCTTTCGCACTCAGGCACGAGACGATCGACCTGTTGGTCCTGAAAAAGCTGTTTCACATCGTCCCGGCAAGTGAGATCGCAGCGCTGATCGAAGCCGAGCCGACGAGCGGCGCGACGCGCCGGATCTGGTTCTTCTATGAATGGCTGACCGGTATACGCCTAGACGTTCCAGACGCTGATCGGGGGAACTATGTTGAAGCGCTTGACGCCGCGAGCTACTTTACATCGACCCCTGTGAATTCGCCCCGTCACCGTGTGCGAGACAATCTTCTCGGCACACCCACATTCTGCCCCGTTTTAAGGCGCACCGAATACCTCGTCGAAACCGTCACCCATCGCTGGGACGCCGAAGCCAAAGAGCTCATCGGAAAGATCGGAAAAGGGATCGTCGCCCGTGCGGCAAGCTTCCTCCTTCTGTCGGACAGCCAGGCATCCTATCAGATCGAAGGCGAGCGCCCGCCGCGAAGCCGCCTCGAGCGTTGGATGAGGGCCGTTGCCCAGGCTGGAAAGCGGCCGATCACCGTGGACGAACTCGTGCGCCTCCAGCACCTCGTCATCGAGGAGAACCGCTTCATCAAGCGCGGGCTGCGAGACGCCGGCGGCTTTATTGGCGATCGCGACTGGAACGACGATCCTCTCCCAGAATTCGTTTCAGCCCGGCACGAAGACATTGACGATCTTCTCGGAGGGATCATAGCCGGAGGAAGCAGGATGGCGGAGAGTGGGGTCGATGCCGTACTTCAAGCCTCAGTCATGGCCTTCGCCTTCGTGTTCGTCCATCCCCTCGAAGACGGAAACGGTCGCCTGCACAGATACCTCATACACCATGTTCTGTCCGAGCGCGGATATACACCTGCCGGCATGATCTTTCCTATTTCTTCCGTACTTCTTGAACGCCAGGAGGAGTATGGCGCGCGCCTGCGCGGCTATACTGGACCGTTACTACCCTTTATCGAATGGGTGCCGACAGCGGAGAAAAACGTGCGTGTAGTCAACGAAACCGCCGATCTCTACAGGTTCGGAGACTACACGGAGTTGACGGAATTTCTCTATGCTTGCGTCGTACAGACAATCAGGCACGACCTGCCAAATGAGATCGACCACCTCGCGCGCTTCGACAAGGCGAAGGGACGCATTCAGGATTTCCTTGAGATGCCGGACGCGATGACCTCCAGCCTCGTTAACTTCATCCGTCAGAACGATGGTACGCTTTCCAAGAAGCGGCGCGGCCGTGAGTTCGAAAAGATGACCGACGAGGAGATAAAGTCAGTGGAAGCGGTGGTTCGTGACGCCTTCGACATCGGTCTATCGAATGAGAATGGCGACCGGTCCGAAGCGCGGGGAGAGCGTGATTCTAAAAGGTGATACCGCCCTCGAAGATAAACAGGACCGTCATCCCTATCTCGGCCGGGATGACGCCCATTCCTTGTTGAAGAGATCTCTAGCAGCTTGCAAGCGCGAGCGGCTATCAGCAGGATCACCTTCACCCCCTGGCGTAGCGCGTTGAGGTCGCTGACGACGAAGTTCGCATCATTGGATCGAAATCGGAACTGCTACGCACGCTCGTTGCCGCTCCTAGCAGGAAATCGGCGGCGTTCGGCGTTAGTGGTTCTGTTCTGAAATGGCGCGGCACTCTCTTCAAGGTCGGCATAGACCAGGTAGCGAAGCGGACCGGATGTCACCGCGTCGAAGGGAAAGCATGTCGCCAGGACAAGGTGGACACCGCGCGCATCGGGGTCGATCTCGGCCTCATCCCAGCGGGCGACGGCCATATGCGTCACGCGGAAGGTGAAAATCCGGCCATCGCGGCGCGTGATCCTGATTTGGTCGTTCTCCTTGATATTTCGTAGGAAAGTGAAGTGCGTATCCCGATGTGCGGCGTAAACCGCCGTACCCTCTTCGCCCGCCTCCGGCGTGTTGTCGAGGTGTCCGGGACCGAAGGCCAGTGCTTGGCCGCTTGCGCCATTGAGGGCGATGGCGGAAACGCCGAGACGTGGAACCTCTATGCGCGCCACCGGCCAGGTGTCGGCCCAGCTCCAGGGTTTGACCGGCAAGCCGGATGTCACGCTCTCGGCAAAGGCGCGCTCCAGCAGAACCTGCGCCAGGGCTGCTTTCGCGTAGATCCATCCCCCCTGAGCGGTGAGGAAGAGGCCTGTGGCTATCAAAATGCCGGCGGCCAGGAAGAGAAGGGAGCGCGCGGGCGCGCTCCCGATTGATTGGATCCGAGCGGTGGCGATCATGCCTTGCTCCTTCTCGATACGAAGACCAGCAGCGACGTTCCAAACAACAGGGCAAGCAACCCCTGAAGGATGAGAAGCATTGCGGGCGTTGCCGTCTGCGGCAGGGGCGGGCTTGCGGAAGGCGGTGCCGAGATCTCCTGAACATCTGCGGCAGTTTCGACGCCTTGCGACTTGTTGCTCGCCTGGTGATGCCCAGTGTCTGCCTTCGCTTCCCGCGTCGTATCGATGCCGAGGAGCTTGTCGTAATCCCAGCCGGCCGGCAGCTGGAGCGGAATGTCAGCTTCGGTCAGCGGCGTGTTTGCCGGGCGCAGTCGCTTGGTATCGACCGCGACAAGGCTGGTCAGGCGCGTGACCAGATGATGCTCCAGCGCCAGTTGCAGGATGCGTTTGTCCGCTTCCGGCTGCGTGATCTTGCCAAGCGTGAGATTGACCTCGGCATCGTCGATCTGGCGGCGTGCCCAGATCTTGGAGATGCCCTTGGCGTCGCTTGCCTGATCGAGCGGCAAGGAGATCGTCCACGGGCGGTCGCCGACCATGCCGCTGACGGTTAGGGTACCGGCAGCTTTCGCCGTGCGCGCGGCCAGGACCAGCGGTTCGCCATGATAGATATCGGGCAGGAGGTTGGGCGAGATGTTGACGTTCTTTTCCGAAAAGACCGCCGCGACGTCGGTGACGGCAGGGTTCTCCAGCTTGTCGAAGAGGGCGCGCATGCGTTCGTTCACCTCCGCAACCGACCCGATATGGGTGAAGCTGCCGCGACCGAGTTCGGCGGCACGGCTCATCAAGTAGGTGTTCGGCGCAGACCCGATGCCGACCATGAAGATGCGCGAGCGTCCACGCGACTTTGCGATCGCATCGAGAAGCTGCTGCTCATTGTTGACTTCGCCGTCGGTGAGGAAGACGACCTGACGCAACCCGTTGGCCTGATGGCTGTCATCGAGCGCTGCATGGAGCGGCGGCAGCATTTCGGTGCCTCCGGCAGCGTCCAGGCCGCTGACGAAACGCCGGGCTGAGGCAATGTTATCGGCCGTTGCCATGACCGAATCCGGGAAGAACTTGGTCATCGTGTTGTCGAAGCGAATGACGTTGAAGCGGTCGTTCGGCTCGAGCCGGGACAGGGCATAGTCGAGGCTTGCCCTTGCCTGCTCAATCGACGTGCCGCCCATGGAGCCGGAATTGTCGATAACGAAGACCACCTCGCGGCCGGCCTTTTGCGGTGTCGTCACAGCCGGCGGCGTTACATAGGCAAGCACGTAGTCATCCTTGCCGACATGCTCGCGGAAGAGGCCGACGCTCGGCATATTGCTTGCGACCGCGCTCCATTCGAGCACGAAGTCGCGGTCGGCGGTCGCATCGCCGTCCAGTACGATCTGCCGCGCGCTATCGTTCAGCCAGTCGATCTTGACCGTATGATAGAGGCTTTTGACATCGTCGAGCGGGAAGCCGGCATTGAGATTGACATTCAGCGTCACGGCATTGGTGCGGTTGCTGTCGGGTGCCAACAGGGGCGCGGAGACGGGCTTGTCGCCGGTCTTGCGCGATGGGTTTTGCTTGGTTTGCCCCCAGCCGGCTTTCAGGTCGGCCTGTTGCGTGATGGCCGTTGCATCCTGCGGCGTGTAGCGGGGAGCGACGACCAGGGGAACTCGCAAGGAGAAGCGGCCGTCGGCCAGGTGTACAGCCTGCTGATATTCGATCTGGACGACGATCTTTTCATGCGGGCCTATATTCGCGACGGCATTGGTGAAGACATTCGGCCGCTGCTGCTCGACCAGGGTCGCCTTCTTTCCCTCTCTACGCGCCTTTTCGTAGATCGCACGGGCAGCCTGCTTTTCTTTGACGTCGGCGACCACAACACGGTTGCCGACGATCATTTTCAGCGAATAGACGGCGCTATCCTCCGGAAGAGGGAATACGTAGAGGGCCTCGACCCATTTATCGGTCGAATTTTCGAAGGCCTGGGTCAGCACCGCACGTGCGGTCGGACCGTTGACGTCGAGGTCGACATCGGTCGCAAGGCGAGGCGCTTCGATATATTTCCCGTCTTGCATGGTCTGGAGGAGAAGGCTGCCCGCGCCCATTTCGTTCGGCGTGACGAAGGCTGCGGGTTGCGCGTGCGACTCCAGGGGATGCAGCAGTGCAAAGATGACGGCGAGCACCGGCAGCAGGATGGCATTGCTGAACCATAGCAACAGGCCGACCCTTGTAAGGACGGCGTGCCGATTTCGGCTGTGTGAAAGGCTTGGCGAGGCTGACATGACAGGCTCCTTGTTCGCTGTGGAATGACTGAAGCCATTGTGAACAAAGGCTATTTTCTCGCCAGCGTAAGCTTTGCCCTGTTTCGTCCGCATCTTGCCGCAAACGGTCTTGCCGGTGGCGGCCATGTGTGGAATTGTGAAGAAAATTACGCAATCAGGAAACGAGTGAATGGTCCAGGGCGACCCGTATCTATCCGATCATCAGAACAGTGCAGTGGCGGAGCGGGTGAGGGAGGAAATTGCCCGGCGTCGCATTTCCCGGCAGCGACTTGCCAATGATGCGCGCATCAGTCTTTCGACACTGGAAAAGGCTCTTTCCGGACATCGGCCCTTCACGCTTGCGACACTTATCCGCCTGGAACAGGCGATGGGTGTCGTCCTGCGCGATGGGGGCGGAGCGCAGTCAACTGTTATCAACGACAAACCCGGTCATGCTCCCGAGGAGCTCGGCGCCTATTCCCGTGCTTCGGTTTCGTGGCTCGAGGGCATCTACCTGACGCTGCGTCCGTCCTTTGGCGATCCGAACGCGATTTTCGCCTATTGCACCGAGATCGCCTGGGACGGTGAGCGCACCTGCCTGAGCTTCAGGGAGCGCGAGCGCAGCGACGCCTCGTTTTCGCAGCAGGGCTCGGTCTCCGTTCCGCATCTGTCAGGGCATATCTACCTCGTGACGAATTCGTCCGGGCAATACCGCATGGCGATACTGTCGAGACCCAGCATTACCGGCGAGATGTTTGGCCTGCTGACGACCTTGCGCGCCGGTCAGGGCTCGCATCTGACGCCCGTCTCGACACCGCTCGCCCTGCTGCCGATCGCCGCCTTCGCACAACCATCCTTGGGGCGCGTTTCGGCGGGGGATCAAAATCACGAGGCCTATTCCGCTGTAATGCGCAGAATTACCGGCGAGAGCTACGCCGGATTCGTGGGTTGAGAGCTGCTGCCGGTATAGCCGTCATCGGGCATCGTGAAAGATGATGCCGACGGTGTGACGCATGCCTGAGCGAACCCGGCTGACGCCGTGGCGCAGATTGACGCGGTAGTTCCCCTTGGTTCCCTGCACGGGACGATTATGAACCGCGAAGGCGACGGCATCGCCTTGGCGAAGCGGGACGACCTCCACACGGCTTTGCATGCGCGGCCGCTGCTCGGTCAAAACGAACTCGCCTCCGGTAAAGTCTCGGCCCGGCTCGGAAAGCAGGATTGCGACCTGGATCGGAAAGGCAAGCTCGCCGTAGAGATCCTGGTGCAGACAATTAAAGTCTCCGGGCACATATTGCAGCAATAGCGGCGTCGGGCGTGTCTGACCAGCCTCATGGCATTGTTTCAGGAAGGACGCATGTTCATCCGGATAGCGTTCATCGATGCCCATGCGCCCGTTCCATCCGTTCGCGATCCCGGCCAGATGGGGATAAAGCGCGGTGCGCAATCCGCTGAGAAGTCCGGGCAACGGATAGTTGAAGTAACGGTATTCGCCTTTCCCGAAGCCGTGACGCGCCATGATGACATGGCTGCGGAAGTGACGTTCCTGCGAGTAAAGCCTGGAGATCGCGGTGCATTCCTCGGGCGCAAGCAGCTGTGGGAGGACGGCGCAGCCGAAGCCGTCGAGCTCTCCCGTAAGCGACTTCCAATCATAGGCGTCGACCCGCGCCTCGACCGGGTTTTCCATGGAGGCCGGTGCAAAAATGGATGTCGATGTGTTCATGTCAGGTCCTCGGTCTGGGCGGCTTTGGGAGCTCCGATGCCCCCGGCGCCGCAAGAGCTCGAATCCTAACTTCCAAACCGGAACGGCGGCCACCCGATTTCCGATGAGCCGCTCAGATGAATGAGACGCTCAATCTCCGTCGTACCCGATCCGCCGACCTGTCGCGCCGTCGAAAAGGTGAAGCTTGCCGAGATCGGGCTTCACGGAAATGACGTCGCCGGCGCGCGATCCAATACGCTCGCGCAAGGCTATTACCAGATTGTCCGCTCCGATGTTGGAGACGATGAGCGTTTCGGCACCGGTGGGCTCGATGACCACGACTTCGGCATCGATACCGCCTTCGCCGATCGAGATGTTCTCCGGCCGAATGCCATAGACGACCTCGGCCCCTCGCGTGAGATCGAGCTTTGGCGGCAACGGCAGGCGTTCGCCGCCGTCTGCGATGAACTCCAATGGTCCGTCGGTGCTGACCTTGCCGCGGATGAGATTCATGCCCGGAGAGCCGATAAAGCCTGCGACGAAGAGGTTGGCCGGCCGGTCGTAAAGCTCGAGAGGCGAGCCGATCTGCTCGACGTAACCGTCGCGCATGACCACGATCCGGTCCGCCATCGTCATGGCCTCGATCTGGTCGTGGGTGACGTAGATGGTCGTCGTGCGCAGGCGCTGGTGCAACTGCTTGATTTCGGAGCGCATCTGCACGCGCAGCTTGGCATCGAGGTTGGATAGCGGCTCGTCGAAGAGAAACACTTGCGGCTGACGCACGATCGCGCGCCCCATGGCAACACGCTGGCGCTGGCCGCCGGACAGGTTGCGTGGATAGCGGTCGAGCAGGTTTTCGAGCCCTAGAATCTGCGCCGCGTCGCGCACACGCCGCTGGGTCTCCTCCTTCGGCGCCTTCGCCAGCCGGAGCGAAAAGCCCATATTCGCCTCGACGGTCATATGCGGATAGAGGGCGTAGGATTGAAACACCATGGCGATGTCGCGGCTTTTGGGCTCGACATCGTTGACCACCTTGCCGCCGATGGCAACATCGCCGCCGCTGATCTCCTCAAGCCCGGCGATCATGCGAAGAAGGGTCGATTTTCCGCAGCCCGAAGGGCCGACGAGAATGACGAATTCGCCGTCCTCTATATCGATATCCACCCCATGCAGAACTTCGAAGTGACCGTAGCTCTTGCGGACGTTCGTCACGCTGACCGATGCCATAATGATCTCCAATTAGAAGTGCGTGTTGTTTGGTCGCCCGCGACCCTGCTGGCCTACGCGGTCGTTGCGGCGGAGTAGGGTGCCAGGGCCGCATCGATCGCCGCAATGCAGAGGTCGCGCGCACGAGGCGGAACCTTCTTGGCGACCACTGCCGGATAGACCCGGCCGAGATACTGGCTGATGAGCGTTTCCGGAATATCGCCCTCGAAGTGCGCAAGCAGGGTCTCGACAGCTGCCGCCGCCCGCTCGTCCGGCCAATAGTAACGAATGCGGTCGCTATAGCTGAAGTGGCGCTGCAAGCGCTGTTCTTCGATTGAGCCGCCATAATGCGAATTCCAGTGAGCCGGATTTTCGAGCATGACGGCTTCCATGGTCGCATAGATCGTATCAGGCAAAATCCCTCCGGCGAGAACCGACGCAATGGCGTCGAGGCCATAGAGCGCTTCTCGCAAGGCGAAGGTCAGACCCGGGCCGACCTTGAGGATTGCGAATCCACCATCCACGAGGGCGGCAAGCGCCTCCGCAGGCTGATAATCCGTGGAGTGAGCCTCGAAAAGCAGGCCGGGCATTTGCTCCAGCGCGCCGATCAGAGAGGACGCCCGATCAGGTTTGTAGATGGCGACGTTGGCATTGCCGAACTCGACACCGGGCTGCACGACGATTGCGATCACTTGATCCAGAGCCGCCTCGATACCGGCCTTGGCGAAGGCTGCGCGATGCACAGCTAGCGTGTTCCTCGCCGCATCTGGTCGCGTGATCTCAAGCCGGTCAAGGGCATGCGTGGCGCCGCCTGGCGGCGGTACTTCGGTGCCAATGATGTAGACGGGCGGTCGGCGGCTGGAGCGAAGAGCGGTCTCTTCCGCCACCCGAGCCAGCCTTGCTGCGCGCTCCGCCGTCAGCTCGTCCGCCAAGGCGACGGGCTCGCCGGCGCAGCCCATCGATGTATCGAGATGGATCTTTTCGAAACCCGCCTCGATATAGGCTGTTATCATCGCCTCGGCCTTCGCCATTGCTTCCTCTGCGGGCAGCTTCCTCCACGGGTTCGGCCCGAGATGATCGCCTCCGAGGATGAGGCGATCGATGGGAAAGCCGACCGCTGCGGCTATGTCTTCGACGAAACGGCGAAAATCCCCTGGCGTCATCCCGGTGTAGCCGCCGTCCTGATTGACCTGGTTGCAGGTCGCCTCGATAAGCGCGACCGCCTCGTCGGAGGCAGCGCGCCTGAACGCCGCCTCGATAACAAGCGGATGCGCGGAGCAGACCGAGGTGATCCCGCGCGGTAATGTCTTGGCGCGATCGCCAAGGAGCTGCTTTAGCGCAGTATGGCGATTGTGTTCGATGGACGCGGTCATCCGAGCATCACGACCTTGGTCAGATGACGGGGCGATACCGTATCGACACCCTTCGACTGCGCTGCCCGTTCGCCGAGGACCTGCAGAGCCGGCAGCACGCAGAGGCCTGCGAGTACCGGATCGCAATCGACAGTCAGTTCCAGATCGCCTGGGCCGCCAAAGCCAATAATGGTCGCCCCTTTTTCCCTCAGCTCCTCGACCAGAAGCGCTTCCGCCGCCTTCTGGTCGGCACTGTAGAGCATGACGATCGCTGTCTTTTCATCGACGAGGCTGATCGGTCCATGGCGGTATTCCAGCGGATGAAAGCCCTGCGTGACGATCTGGCTCATTTCCATCAGCTTCAGCGCGCCTTCCAGAGCGATGCCGTAGAGCGACCCGCTGCCGAGGAAAACGAAATGCGAGCGACCTTCGATGATGCCGGGGAGGGCTTTATCGAGCTGATCGGCCAGGCTACGCGCAGACTGGACGATCGACGGCGGGATCTGCATTCCGACCATCTGCATGCCCAGAAGCAGCATCAGGCTCGCCGAAACCGTCATGACGATGCCCTCATCGCCATGGGTCTGAGCTTCGATCAGCCGGTCGCAGTTTTTGGCAAGCGAGCTTTCGGGCTCGACCGTGATGGCGGTGACGAAAACGCCGGCTTTGCGGCTTGTCCTGGCGGCGGCAACGGTTTCCGTCGTTTCGCCGCTGCGGGAAAGGGCAACCAGATGGACCTTCTGCCAGCGCGGCCAGAAGATGGCCGGCCGGTTCAGCCATTCCGCACCTGGCACCGCAATCGCCGGATAGCCGGCGAGATTGGCATGTGCCGCAAGCGACAAGGCAAGATTGAAGGATGTGCCACAGCCGAGAAAAACCGTCAGTTCGGCATCATGCGGGGCGGAGACCAGGCCGATCGCCTTCTCCCAATAGGAGAATTGCTCGAAAATCACCTTTTCCGTCGTATTCATGCTAGCTCCGATTTACTTGACCGATCCGGCCAGCAGACCGCTGACGAGGTATCGATTGAGAAAGATGACGACCAGGGCGGGGATGATGATGGCAATCGATCCGCTTGCCGTGATCAGCCCGTAGTCGATGAAGTTCTTGGTGACGAATTCGGGGATCAGCACCGTCAAAGGCTTCGTCGCCTGCGGCGAGAAGATGAGCGGGACGAGATACTGCCCCCATGCGCCAAGAAAGGTCAGAATTGCCGCTGCCGTCAGGCCCGGGCCGGCGAGCGGCAAGACGATGTTGAAGAAGATGTAGAGCCTGCCTGCTCCGTCGAGCTGTGCCGCCTCTTCAAGTGCGATCGGCAGGGCCTCGAAGACGCTCCGCAACAGCCACAGGGAGAGAGGCAGGTAGGCCGACACGTAGATCAGCGCAACGCCGACATAGGTGTCGACCAGATGCAGGCTGATCATGATCCGGTAAAGCGGGATCAGCACCGCATAACCCGGAATTGCAAGCGTTGCGACAACAGCTGCAAACAGAAAGCCCCGCCCAGGAAACCGGATGCGCGTGAAGGCGTAGGCCCCGAGCGCGGAGATCGCAACGCAAAGAAGCGTTGCAGCCACCGAAGTCACGATGCTGTTGATCAGCGCGGCACGGAACTGCGACCAGACCTGCACTCCGCCAATTCTCGCGATATCGATGCCGAACAGGCGCGAGAAATGATCCAGCGTAAAGTGCTGCGGGAAGAAATGGATCGGGCGTGCCGAGAAATCCTCGGTCGGTGTGACCGAGCTTGCGAGCGTCCAATAAATCGGTCCGAGCGACCAGATCAGCAGGACCGCGACGCCGGCCCAGATCAGCAAACGATATGAGAGGCTCTGTTTCATCAGTCAAACCGGGTGTTGCGATAGACGCGCAGGACATAGACGAGCGAAACCAGCAGCGAGACCAGCGTGATCACGAGCGATAGCGCCATGCCGTAGGAAAAACGCAGGTTCTGGAACGTCTCGAGATAGATCTGGACGAGAACGGGTCTGGTCTCGAGGCTGGAGCCCGCCAAGACCCAGGCCTCGTCGAAGAGGTTGAACGCATTGACGGTCGCATTGGTCATGGCAACGGCAATGGCGCTGCGCACCAGCGGCAGCGTGACCAGGGCGAACATCTGCGTGCGCGTGGCACCGTCGATGCGCGCCGCCTCGTAAAGATGCGCCGGAATGCTTTGCATGGCAGCCAGAACGATGACGACCGTCAAAGGCATCATGCGCCAGACGTGAACCACGGTCACCGCGATGATCGCGCTGGTGCGATCGTTGAACCAGACGTGATTTTCAAAGGGCAGGCCCATGGCTGATAGAATGCCATTCAACAACCCGGCACCGGGCTGATAGATCCAGAGCCATATCACCGCATTGACGACGCCTGGCAGCGCCCAGGGCAGGACGACGGCGGCAAGCAGCCATTGCCGGCCGACCTTGACCTGATTGATGAGGGCGGCTGCAAGCACGCCGAAGACCGTTTCGGCCACAACCGCGAGCACAACGTAGAGAAGCGTGTTGACCCAGGTCGTGCCCAACTGCGCGTCGGAGAACATGCGGGTATAGTTCTCGAGGCCGACGAAGGGTGTCCCGGCCTGCATTGGATTGATCCTGTGCAGGCTGTCCCAGACGGTTCTTCCGATCGGGAAGAAGACCAGGGCCGCCATCGTGATCAGGATCGGTGAAACAAGCAGGATCCCGAGCGTAGTGTCGGCGTTGGCGCCGGCACTACGCTTGCTCCTGCCACCGGCAGAGATCGCGATTGTCATTGCGCCGATGCCTGCTTTGCCGCTTCCGCAATGTTCTGCATGGCCAGATCGACGGTGACCTGGCCCTTCGCGGCGCTACTGATCGCCGTATTCACCGCGCTCGAAAACTCCGGATACCACGGGGGTGTCCCCTGCTGGAACAGCGGTTCGACGGTCTTCGACTGCGCCACCAGCGCATCGCCGCTCTGCAGCTGGCCGGCGGCATTGAGCTCGGACAGCGCCGAAGTGCGGGTCGGCAATGCGCCATTGGCCGCGTTCTTCTTCTGGAACTCTTTGCCGGTGAACCATTTGACAAAGGCGATGGCGGCTTCCCTATTCTGCGAAACGCGGGGGATGGCGAGCGCTTCCGGGAGGCCGAAACTGCGGGTTTCGCCGCTTGCCGTCGGCACCAGGATTGCCTCGACCTGACCGGCCACTTTCGACTGCTTGGGATCGTTCATTTGACCGATCCTGCCCGGCTCGCCCGAAATCATGATACTGGTGACGCCCTGGGCGAACATGCTTTCATTGATCTGGCTGTCCTTGAGGCCGGTGGAGGCGGGGTCGACCAGCCCCTCCTTCAGCAGCATCAATTCGAAGGCTAGAGCCTTGTAGCCGGCGGAATCCTTCGAAACGAATAGCGGTTTGAAATCCCTGTCGAACAGCTCGCCGCCGAAGGCTTTCGTCAGCAGATACCAGCTGGTCGACGCACCTTCGGTCGCCGAAAGCGGCAGGCCGATCGGATAGGTCGCGATCTTCTTCTCCTTGATCTGCTTGGCCGCCGCAACAAGCTCGTCAAGCGTCGTCGGCATCTTGGTAAGGCCGGCGTCAGCAAAGTGCTTCTTGTTGACCAGCATGACGCGGAAATCATTCGTGTAGGGCACGCCGAGCAGATTGCCGTTGACCGTGAAGATCTTGGAAACACCGATATCCTTGACCGCATCCGCATCGATGACGTCGTTGAGCGGCAGATACCAATCGGCGGCACTGAACTGGCCGGTCCACGACCAGTCGAATTCGGTGACATCAGCCGGCGCGGTGCCGGCAATCAGCGAAGTGACGAGTTTAGGGCGGATATCGTCCCAGGATAGGGTCTGCATATTGACATGGATGCCGGTCTCGGCCTCGAAATCGCCCGGGATATTTGGTGCTTGAGGCGAGGGCATCAATACCGTGATCGATTGGCCGGCCAGCGGTTTCGCATTCTGAGCGAGAGCCGGAACGGCGGCAACGAGCGCCGCCAAAGCGACGAATGGCAGAGTATATTTACGCATGTTCCCTTTTTCCTTGTTATCGAGGTTATTGAGGTCTGCATTCACCTGAATGCGCCATCGCGGTCTTTGCCGTGGCGGCGATTTGCGTGATCCAGCCGTCATCTACCGGCCAGTCGAGGAGCCGCGCGGCAGCCAGAAGAGCGCCGCCGATGGGAGGAAGCATCGGTATTGCTGCCGGTCGGCCAATGCGCCGTTCGAGTGCGGCAAGCAAAGCGCGGCTTGCAAATGTTCCGCCCGCATAGGTCCAGTCAGCAGCCGGATCGCAATGCGGCGCTATGGCTTCGACGTGCTTTGCGAGCTCGGATGCGGCTTGCTCGATCAGCTGCTTTGCCGCGCTATCGCCGGTGCGCGCGACGCGATCGACGAGAACCGAAAGGGCGGCGATATCGGCGCGAGGGTTTTCGAGTTCGCTCACCCATCCCCCCAGCGCGTTGACCGGGTCGAAGCTGTCGAGAGCTAAGAATTCGAACATGGCTTTTGCCAGCGCGGTCGGGGCCGCGCGCCCGTCGAGACTCTGACTGACGAGGCTAAGCGCTGCCCGTCCGATCCAATAGCTGCTGCCCTCGTCGCCAATGACATCACCCCAGCCGCCGACGCGCGCCGATACGCCGGCGCTGTTGCGCGCCCAGGCCATGGAGCCGGTGCCGGAAAGAACGAGAATGCCGGGTCGGGCGGCAAAGGCGCCGAGATGAGCTGCATCGACATCGTTGAGAATATGGCGCTGCGCTTCGGGAAAGCTGCTTTCGATCGCCTCGCGCTGCTGTTCCGATAGCCGGGCCACTTCGCCATAGGCTGGCAAGGCGGCGGCGACGGCGGCAGGTTGCTGCTGTTCCAGGAAGGGACGCAGAGAGAGAGCCAGTTCGTGCCGCCAGTTCGGATTGTCCATCGGATTGACGCCGCCGCTGCGCGACATCCGCAGCACGTTGCCGGTCCTGTCCGCAAGCGCGACCAGCACCTTGCTGCCGCCGCCATCGATGCCGAGGATCAGGTCTCCGCTCATTCCTGCGCTCCAAGATCCGCGATCGTCGTCTCGACGCCGAGATTGGCAAGTTCACCGCGCCAATGCGTGGAAAGACCCGCATCGGTAATCACCCTCGCAGCGCTCAACGGGGCGACCTTATAGGTCGTCATCGTGCCGAATTTTGAGGAATCGGCGAGCACGAAGCGGTGGGCCGAGCGGCTGAGCATGCATTTGTTAAGGCTCGCCTCGGCACTGTCGACGCTGTAGATCGCGCCGTCGGGGCTGATGGCGCTTGCGCCGAGGAAAAGCTGATCGAACCAGATGGATTCCAGCATCGCTTCGGCCTGCGGCCCGACAAGCGAGGCGTTTTCGCTGCGCAGCTGTCCGCCGAGCAATACGACGTCCAGATTGGGAATGTTGAGGAATTCCTGCGCAACCGTCAGGCCGTTGGTGAAGATGCGAAGCGGCATCGGGTTGAGACGGATAAGACGCGCAAGCTGCAGAACCGTGGTGCCCGCATCGAGAAAGATGGCCGTGCGTGGCGTCAGCAGATTGTAGGCGGCAGTCGCAATCGCGCGCTTGGCGGACAGGTGCCTCTTGGCCCGCTCCTGAAAGGCAAGTTCAACCGAAGAACCTTCAGCGATGCGCGCGCCGCCGTGTACGCGGTCGATGGCGCCTTCTCTTTCGAGAACCTGCAGGTCTCTGCGTACCGTTGCCAGCGAGGCGCCGATGGCATCGGCAAGCGCCTGAATCGTCGAAAATCCGTTCGCATACAAATGGCTGCGAATGGCGTCGAGACGATCGACTTTCACTCCTCCGGCTTGGCTCAACGAAGGTCCCTCTTCCATAATCAATTCTATTTCGCTCAGACTTCCATCCAATAAGATCAATGTCAATCATAAATCTGATGTTTTTTGATCTAAACCGATTTTGAAAGATCCTGCAAATATGAAAGCGCGGCTTCCTCTCACGAGAAAACCGCGCTCCACGGATTACTGCTCGGCGTAGAATGGGGACTAGTGATAGGCAGGCAAAAGATTGCCGTGCTGCTCGATCATATCATCCACGAGCTTCCAGATCTGATCGGGCGAGAGCTCCGCCGACGTGTGCGGATCAAGCAGCGCCGCCTGGTAGATGCGGTCCCGTTTCTTCGTCAGCGCCGCCTCGACCGTCAGCCCCTGCACGGAAACGCTTAAACTCATCACTGCCGCGAGCTGCGAGGGTATGCGTCCGATGCGGATCGGCTGAATGCCGTTGTGATCGACATGGCAAGGCACCTCGACGATACACTCGTCCGGCAGATTCTGGATGAGCCCATTATTCGGGACATTTCCGTAGACCAGCGCGGGCTGGCCGGTGACTGCAGCATGAATGATGCCGGCCGCATATTCGTTGCTGCGGCAAACGTCGATCGGCTTGCCGCCTTCAAGGCCTCGGCGCAATTCATGCCATTCGGCAATCTGCACCTCGCAACGGCGGATATATTCGTCTAGCGGAATGTTAAGCTGCTCGATCAGATCGTTACGCCCTTCCTTGATGTACCAGGACGTATATTCCGAGAAGTGTTCGCTGGATTCCGTGACGAAATGGCCGAGCCGTTTCAGAACGTCGAAACGTACTCGATCGCCCAAGGGGATACGCCTTTCCTCCGCCAAGGCGCGCAGGCGCGGATAGAGATCCTCGCGGCTGCCATCGGCACGCAGCTTTTCATATTTGAGGAAGAAGGCGACATGGTTGATGCCGGCCGAGAGATAATTGACGTTGGCGACATCCTCACCAAGGCAGTCGGCAAGATGGGCGGCCGTGTGCTGCACGCTGTGGCAGAGCCCCACGGTTCGAATGCTTGGGGCGATCTCCTTGATCGCCCAGCAATTGATCGCCATCGGGTTGACGTATTGCATCAGCAAGGCGTTCGGGCACACCTCTTCCATGTCGCGGCATATCGCGTCGAGAACGGGAATTGTGCGAAGCCCGCGGAAGATGCCGCCGATCCCAAGCGTATCGGCAATGGTCTGCCGAAGCCCGTGTCGTTTCGGGATTTCGAAATCGGTGACGGTGGCCGGCTTGTAGCCGCCGACCTGCATCATCAGGATGACGAAATCCGAGCCTTGCAGTGCCTGCCGGCGATCAAGCGTCGCCTCGACGCGCACCTTGTCGAGCTGAAGTGCCTCGCAGATACGCCGCGCAACGATTTCGGATGTTTTCAGACGCTCCGGGTCGATGTCGAAGAGACTGATGGCATAGTCGCCACCGCTTTGGCTGGAAAGGACGTCGCCCAGAATGTTCTGGGCAAAGACGGTGCTGCCGGCACCGATCAGGCAGATCTTTGGCATGGAAAAGCCTCCACAAGAGATATTTGTAGAGTCAATTGCACCTTTCAAATCGGGATTTCCTCCTGCTAATAGAGAGATTACTCCCAGATTCGCGCGTAAGAGCGAGCGACCATGTCAAAATTTCGCATATCCGCCGAGCGGGGCGCTCTTTTCGCATCCCAGGGCGACTTTATGATCGAGCACCACATCGCCGACGCCATGAACGCGGCTCATTGGCACGATCATATCGAGCTGAACTATCTGCTCGAAGGTCAGATGACCTACATCTTCAATGGAAGGCAGGAACAGGTCGAGGCGGGGCGGCTGGTACTCTTCTGGGCCGCCGTTCCCCATAGAACGATCGCGGTTACGCCGGATGCGCCGCTCGTCTGCATCTATCTTCCGCTTGTCGATTTCCTCGGTTTGCCGATCGACCGCAGTGTTCGACAGTCGATCATGCAAGGACGGTTTTCCGCGGATGCGCGCGCCTATGCCGCCGATGCGGTTCTTTTGCCTCAATGGGTGGAAGACTGGCAATTCGGCGATGCGGCCCGGCGCCGGCTGATTGTGGATGAGGTCAAGCTCAGAATACGGCGCTTCGTCCTCGATGCTCCCATCGGCGATCATTCTACCACCCGCCAATCCTCGGCATCAGGCGCCAGTGCCGCCGCACGTCGGGCCGAAGCGCTGACTGATATTATTCACGCGCGTTATTCCGAGCCAGTCAGCCTGCCGATGCTGGCTGGGCTTGCCGGCATGCATCCGAGCACGGCCAACACGATCTTCCGCAGCATTCTTGGCATTCCGGTCAACGAATATCTCATACGCTATCGTCTGGCGCGGGCGATGCAGCAGCTTGCTGAAACGGAGACGCCCATCCTGCAGATTGCCTATGACTGCGGCTTCGGTTCCAGCAGCCGGTTTTACGACATTTTCAAGCGACGAACCGGAACGACGCCAAGGCTGTTCCGTTCGTCTCTCGGGCGCGATGGGAAGGCGGACTGATGTTCGGTTCGTCAGCCAGGTAACGACCTGCCGCCTCTTGTGTGAGACTACACTCCGATACAATCGGGCTACTTCCTGAAATCTAGCGGATACAATGTGGCGCGATCTTCCCGCCAGATCATCGGTCAGGCAGGAGTCCAAAATGAAACTTGCGTTCCTCGGCGCATTTGCCGTCTCGAGCCTTGCTGTCGGCGTCGCCGCTTCGCAATCGGCAGGTCCCGCAGCGCCGCCGGAAAATGCCTCGCCGATCTATGGCGTGACCATCCCGGAAGGCTATAGAGACTGGAAATTCATCGCGCCGGCGCAGGAAGCCCCACCGCTCGACGAGCTTCGCGCGGTGCTCGGCAACGATATTGCCATCGATGCCTACAAGAAGGAGACCCTGCCTTTTCCCGATGGTTCGATCTTGGTCAAGCTGGCCTACAAGCGCAAGCAATCGACGGAGTTTGCGCCGGCAACGGTGCCCGGAGCGCCGACGACGGTGCAGGTCATGGTGAAGGACTCGAAGAAGTATCCCGACAGCCACGGCTGGGGCTTCGGACGTTTCATCGATGGCAAGCCGGTCGATATCGCACAACATGAGACCTGTCTCAGCTGCCATGTCGCCAATGTGAAGGACCATGACTACGTCTTCACGCGTTATGCACCGTAAGGCGCGGCAATGTCGCGCAGTTGGAAATTGCCGGCCGATCTCTTCATATCTGGCCGGCCATCCAAGGTCTCCTCCTCCCGCCGGAATAGCCGCCCCATCATTTAAGACCAGGTGGATCATCGAGGGAGGAGGAAAGATTACGGTGAACGTTTCATCGTGGCCGAGCGCCATTTGAGAACGAAACCAAGGTATCAATAGTTGATAACAGTTGTTAACTCTGGTTCGACAGCCTATAATGGTATGAACAGGAGGGTATATGCCATGGCGAGTTTTGCGCTGAACGAACATTATGAGAAATTCATTAAGAAGCAGCTTGAATCGGGCCGCTACAACAATGCCAGCGAGGTTGTTCGCGCGGGCTTGCGGTTGCTGGAGGATCAGGAAGAAGCCCGTGAGCGCTGGTTGACTCAGGAAATTCCGGGCCGCTATGCGGAATTAAAGCGTGATCCCTCCATGGGCGTTTCCCTTGACGATGCCTTCACCCGTCTTGAGGCCGAGCATCAAGCTCTGCTGGCGAAAGCCAAGTAGGGGTGAAACCATACAAGATCATCCTGCATGAGCGGGCCGAGGGGGAATTGCGCCAGCTTTACCTTGACCTTGCCAGCGACGACAAAGCCGGGCCTCTCATGGCTTGGAATTATGTTGTCGGTATCCGTCAGTTCATTGCGGAACTTTCGACATTCCCCAAGCGGGGAACGGTCAGGGATGGCCTTATTCCGGGTCTTCGGATTATCGGCTACCGGCGCAGTGTAAGCATCGCGTTTGTGGTCGAAGATGCCCATGTTCTGGTTTTGGGTGTGTTCTACGGTGGGCAGGATATTACGGTTGAGGCCCTGGAGGGGAGGCTGTGAGCGATATGGAAAACCAGCAGGATGATTTTTACCCACCGGAATACCGTGCTGCCCAGAGGGCTCAAGCCACGGCGCTGAAAGGTGAAGCGTCCGAGCATGGTTTGCGGCTGGAAACCTATCTCGTGCCATCCGTCGCAGAGTGGGTTTTGAGACAAGTTGAGCAAGGCCGGTTTCTTGACCCTTCCGAGGCCGTGTTTGTGGCTATGCGGGCATTTATGGAATTGGATGCGTATCCCGACCTGCGTGAGGAATTGTTTCGCCGCGAGATCACCAAAAGTCTTGAGGATAAGGGTCCGGGCATTCCCGCCGAAGAGGTGTTCGCGACGTTAAAGGAGACGATCAACAAGACGACAAGACACAAGCCCCCGACATGGGTGAAGGTGCCTAATCCTTCGTAGCGTTAGACGCGGCCAAGTTTTCCTTTTCCTGCTACCTGATCCCCGAAAAGCGCAACTTCGACGCACGATCAGATCGACCGCATTTCCCAAGATTATCTTCCATGGCCCTGTTCGCGACCTGTCAGGCCGTTGTCGTCGGCGGTCTTCCAGGCGCGATGGCGTCTTGTGTTGACTATGGATCGCGTCCTTGTGTTCCGACGAACATCCTCTCTTTGGCCTATCCGGCCGGAGGCACCATGCTTTGTGTGCTTTTCACCTTTGCCGGCAGAACCTGAAAATGCGGCTTCTGTAATCCGTTGTAGCCTTCCTCGGTCTTGATACGGAGGGATACAATTCGGTGTGGTTGAAGACACAACGGGGATACACGCCGAAAGCAAAACATCGCGGCATTCAACAAACCTCCCCAATATATGGAGCTCCTGATGTCGCCTTCATCCTTTTCATTGAATCGACGCGCCTTCGTGACCGCGGCTGCTGTCGCCGGTGCAGCGGCGCTGCTCAAGCCTGCAATGTCCTTTGCCGGCTCGGAAGCCTTACCCGATGGCGTCAAGCCGTTCACGGTTCATATCCCCGACAGCGCGATTGCCGATTTGAAACAGAGGCTTGCGACGGCACGCTGGCCGCTCAAGGAAAATGTCGCCGATGATTCCCAGGGCATGCAGCTCGAGCGCATGCGCGATCTCGTTGGCTATTGGGCCGATGGCTATGATTGGCGAAAGGTGGAACAGAAGCTCAATTCCCTGCCGATGTTCATCACGGAAATCGACGGGCTGGATATTCACTTCATTCACGTGCGCTCCCCGCACGAAAACGCAATGCCGCTGATCATGACCCATGGTTGGCCGGGTTCGGTCTTGGAAATGCTCAAGGTTATCGATCCCTTGACCAACCCGACAGCTCATGGCGGCAAGGCCGAAGACGCGTTCCATCTGGTGGTTCCGTCGATCCCCGGCTTCGGCTTCTCCGGCAAACCCAGCGTCCGTGGATGGGGCTCCGATCACATCGGCCGTGCCTGGGGCATGCTGATGAATCGGCTCGGATATGAGAAATTCGTCTCGCAAGGCGGTGATTGCGGCTCGGTCATCTCCGAGCGCATGGCGCATCAAAAAGTGCCCGGACTGCTGGGCATTCATCTCAACATGCCTGCAATCGTTCCAAAAGAAATTGTGCCGATCTTGGCTGCAGGTGCCCCTGCGCCCACAGGTCTCACTGCGGACGAACGCGCCTGCTTCGACAAGCTGGCGATTTTCTACCGAGATAGCGCTGCCTACGCCCAAATGATGGTTACGCGTCCGCAGACGATCGGTTACTCGCTCGTCGATTCACCGATCGGAATGGCCGCGTGGATGTATGACAAGTTCGCCGAGTGGACGTATAGCAACAAGCAGCCGGAAAAGGTTCTCACTCGGGACGAGATGTTGGATGATATTTCTCTCTATTGGTTCACGGAGACGGGTACCTCGGCAGCCCAGATCTATTGGGAAGACCACACCAACAATTTCAACGCTCTCGAAAGGATCCCTTCCGTGCCGGTCGCGGTTAGTGTCTTTCCGGGAGAAATCTATCAGGCACCCAAGTCGTGGACGGAGCGTGCCTTCGGCAATCTGATCTACTTCAACAAGACCGAAAATGGTGGCCACTTTGCCGCTTGGGAACAGCCGGCAATTTTCACCAACGAGGTTCGGGCGGCATTCCGCTCGCTGCGTTAAACGGGCTCTGGCTTCTTGGCTGGTGAAAGCCTCGCAGGCGAGCGATGCCCCGAGCTCGCCTGCGGGAGAGGGGAACTGTATGGCGTATCCCCTCCACAGACAACCGGCTTCGCAGGTCGAACCTGTGAAGCCGATGCCTGATTTGATCCGCGAATTTTAAGTGGTCGCAAAGGCGCTGCGGCGCGCCGAGAGCGACCCGATACCCACCAAGGCTGCAAGGATGACGGGGATGCACACGAGATAGGCCGTGCGAATGCCCGCATGTTCGGCAACGAATCCAAGCAGCGGCGGGGCCAGGAAGAAAACGACGAAAGACATTTGCCCGAGAGCGGCAACATTGACATGCGCCGGGCGGTCGGGGCGCTGTGCGGCGGCGGAAACCGCCAGCGGATAGACCGCGCTGCAGCCGGCACCCATGAAGGCAAATCCCATAAGAGCCACATTGGGATGGGGTGCGAGCCAGACGGCGCAAAGCCCGGCGGTCGACAGAATGAGCAGGAAGAGCGCAACCGCGCGGGAGCCGTAGCGATCGACAAACGGATCCGCGAACAATCTCGCCAGCGCCATGAAGAAGGTGAACAGCGTCAGGCCGAGACCCCCGATGAACGGCTCGGCATGGAAGACATCGCGCATATAGATCGCCGACCAGTCGATGCCGGCGCCCTCGACCAGGAATGCCGCGATCCCGATCACGCACAGGGGCAGCAGGCCAAGCGTCGGAAGCGCGACATGGCCTGCGTCCGCGTGGTCATGCGTCTGGCGCGCCGGTGCATTCCGCATGCCTGATATGGTCAGCAGGCCGACGATCAGGACAAAGGCGAATGTCAGGGCGAGATGCAGCTGCATCGGAACGCCTGCCTGCCGGACCGCCGAGGATACCAGAGCGGTGACGAAAAAGCCGAGGCTCCAGAAGCCGTGCGCCCGGTTCATCACGCCCCGGCCGAGCTGCGCCTCGATGCGATCGATTTCGACGTTGAGATTGATTTCGAGAGCGCCCGCCAGCAAGCCTTCGCAGACCAGGACGATGAAGACCAGCGGAGCCGCGCCCATCCATGGTACGAGGGCAAGCGAGGCGGAGGTGCCGAGCACGGTAACGAACGCGGTCTTACGAGCGCCGAGGCGCGCCACGATCGGTGATGCAAACGTCAGCGATATCAACGCGCCGATAGCCGCACCGATCAGCGTCAGACCGAGCTCGGATTTGCTGATCTGCAAGGCGTCCTGAAGGTCGGGAAGGCGCGACAGCAACGCGCCCATCGACACCGCAAAGAGGAAAAAGCAGACATAAATTCGCTGCTGCGGTTCAAGACGCATTTTGAATGCTCCGGAGAATCTGAACACAGGTGAGATGGAACGGGTCTATCGCAAAGCAACCAGTGCTGGCAATACAAGCACGCTGAAATGAATCGACGAGCTCGCGGTTTTTCCTTCGGCCATTTCCGCCGGATGGCGGCGATGCATGCGTACGGTCAGTGGGCCGTGCGACGAGAGGCGATAGAGCGGCGATGAAACCGCCCACGCGATCTCCTTCGCCGCTCCCATAACCGGTCAGACTAGGTTGGCCTCGTCGCCTGCACGTCGGAAAGGTCAATCCCGTGCGTGTCGAACCACCATTCCGGGCTCATCCCGTCATATTTGTCGCGAAGACGCAGATATTTGGAATGCAACCGCTGCTGGCGCTCGACTTCCTGCTCGAAATAGGGGTGGTCCAGCGTTCCGCCGATCACATGGATACGGCGAAGGAGTTTTCGCAACACATATCCCTGCTCCTTGTTTCCCGGCCGATAGCCGCTCTCGACGATTTTCATGACGGTATCGCTTAGCGTGCCAAAGGCATCGCCCGGCGGCGTGCCGTTCAAGATCATGTCGAGACGTTCCGCACCGAAACCGACGTCGATGCAGGTCTCGAGCGGATTGACGATATTTCCGATCTCAATGCCGTTCTTGTAGAACTCGGTGCAGTATCCGCTGACGCTGCCGTCGCTCCAGACGCACTCGGCATCCGGTACGATGGGGATGCGGTCTCGATAAAGCGGTGACCATTCCTCCAAGCGGTCCGGATGGATCGTGACATGGTCTGGCACCAGGCCAAGCGAGCCGAGAAACTCGATCCAGAAATCGATGGCGTCGCCGACGGTCATTTCTCGGAAAGAGAAGAGACCGAGCATCGTGAAATGAAGGAAATGCGTCCCGTCCCCGATTTCGTCGAGATCACCCATTCGCAGGCAGGCCTGCACGTTGGCAACGGTTCCAATGTGGGAGGGATCGGAGAAGAGCTGTTTGTACTGCTGCATCCCAGCGCTGCAGAAGAGCGTGGTATGATCGTGCGGCCGTACGGATTCGATGCGTGCGAAGTCGATGCCTCTGGAAAGGCAGAAGTTTTGGTATTGCTGGATCAGGCGTCCCGCGATGACATAGGCAACCTCCTTTGTTGTCAATGTGCCCGGCTGAAAGATAGTGTCATATGACACAGACGGCAATCCATATATATATATATGGCGGGTCATATCCGAGTTGAGCCTGAGATCGCGATTGTTGCGGTCAGCCTCTTGCCACCCTCTGCTATCACGGTAGGTTGCCGCGCTTGAGATCGCGCGGGCAATCCTAGGCTTTCGGTTGCGGCGGAGGGCGGTTTCTCACCTCCGCTTTTCAACTGCATTACGCGCCTTGCCTTGTAATGCGACCGGGCGCTTCCTATCTTTTGGCCATCACCCACATTTTACACGCGGCTACGGCAGACGTTTCAAGGACGTCGATAATTTTGTGCGCTAAGCGCTGCCGAGCCATTTCGCCGCCTCGGGCGGCCAAGGACTTCGATTGAACATGCAAAACACTGCCGCCGCGCTGGCGGCGGTAAAGCCGCGTGAGCGCGGCGAAGCCGTCAACCGGCCGGACAAGAACTGGAAGCCATATCCCTGCCTTCTCACGAAGCAGGAGCTTCAGGCCATCATTGCCGAGCAGCTCGGCTGAATTCAACAACGACAACAAGGAGAAAAAGATGCAGGTCATCGTCAGAGACAACAATGTCGAACAGGCCATGCGCGCCCTGAAGAAGAAGATGCAGCGGGAAGGCCTCTTTCGGGAGATGAGGGAGCGTCGCGCCTATGAAAAACCTTCCGAGCGCCGGGTTCGCGAAAAAGCACAGGCGGTCGCCCGGCAGCGCAAGGCTGCGCGCAAGAAGCTGCAGCGCGAGGGGCTTCTGCCGGCTGCGAAGCGACGGGTTTCAGCTCGATAACAACTGAATGGCGGCCGGCCCATTGAGCCGGCCGCGGAAAATCTTCTGAAAAGGGCGAGAGATGGAAGAATTGAACAATATCACGGTCTCGGACGAGCGGCTCGAAGATTGCCGTGACGTCATCGAGCCCGATCTGCAGGATTTGATTCATAGCACGATCGCCGCCGGCTTTACGGCCGAGGAGGTCCTGATCGCGATCAGCGAACTGGTGGCGGAAGATTTCGCCGCAGTCGTGAAGATCCCCAATGTCCACTAGCAACTGGCGACGAATATTGGGGTGCGCGCCGCCGCCATTCGAAGGATTGCGCAAACCCTGCACAAAGCCGCAGAGATGCATCTTCGAAAATATGTAAATCGATTTGCAAAACCATTTGCAAATCGATTTATCATGCCATAGCCTGCGTGCATGACGACAATTGCTAAAGTTGCCAAGCGCGCCGGAGTTTCGCCGACCACCGTGTCGCATGTCTTGAACCATGCTGATCGCGTGTCGGTGGATTTGCGCAGGCGTGTCCAGGAGGCGATCGCGGAATTGGGCTATGTGCCGAACCCGATGGCCCAGAGTCTCAGGACCGGCCGCACCAATCTCGTTGCCATGCTGATCCCGGATATTCGCAACCCCTTCTACCCGGAAATGGTGCAGGCGGCGCAGTCCGATCTCGAAGCCATCGGGATCGATCTTTTGATCTTCAACACGGATGTCCCGGGCGGACATTCCCAGGAACATGGCAAGCACTATCTCCGCCAGATCCGCAGCCGGCGGATCGATGGCCTCATCGTCGGCGATTTCGCGCTGCACGGCATGCATGACGCCTTGCTTGAAATCGATCTGCCGGCCGTCTTCATCGGCGACCTGCCGAACCAGGCGGTCGATAGCGTCAAGATCGATGATTTCGGCGGCGGCTACCAGATGGGAGCCTATCTGGCCAAGAAGGGCCATCGCCGGATCGCGCATCTGACCGGCCCGTCCTTCTTTGCCGAGGCCATGGCGCGCGCTGCCGGCTTCGAACAGGGCCTGCGCGATAGTGGCGTCGAGTCGATTGCCGAGCTGCGGCGCGAGGGGAGCTATCTCGGTCCGTCAGGGGAAGAGGCGGTCGATTGGCTTCTGGCCAAGTACCGCGATAATCTCCCGTCGGTGATCTTCTTCGGAAACTATCTGATGGCGGCAGGCGCGCTCGCCGCCTTCTTCGATCGCGGCATCAATGTGCCTGATGATATCGGCATTGCCGTTTTCGGCGATCAGCCGCAGCTCGAATATATCAGGCCACGGATCACGAGAGTCGGCAACACGCCGTCGCTGCTTGCCCATCGCGCAACAGAGATGCTGCTGGAGAGGATTTCGGGAGCTTATGCCGGACCTGCGCGTTCGGACGTGATCCCCTGCAATCTGCACGCCTTCGATACCGCATGAATTGAGGTGTCGTCACCCGGGAGGAGTGCGGTGACGGCTTAAAAAGGGAGGAAGTCATGACTGGTAAGGACAAGTTCATCATCGCCGCAACCCGTCGCGGCGTGCTCAAGGGTGGCGCGGTCCTCGCCGTCGGGGCTGCTGCCGGCTTGAGCGGCTTTCCCTATATTTCCCGCATGGCCGTGCGCGCGCAGAGCACGCCGCTGAAATTCTGGCAATTCTATGCACCGGGCGGCCCGGTCAAAAGCCAGATCGACTGGTTCGAGAAGGCGGTCGCGGCCTGGAACGACACCCATCCGCAAAAAGTCGAGCTCGAATATGTCCCGAACGCCGAGTACATCAACGGACCGAAGCTCGCGACCGCTTTTGCCTCGGGCGAGGGGCCGGATATCTTCCTCATCTCGCCCGGCGACTTCCTGCGTTACTATAATGGTGGCGTCCTGCAGGATCTGACGCCCCATATCGATGCGAAGCAGGACTTCCCGGAGAGCGTCATCGCCAACCGTATGGTCGACGGCAAGGTCTACGGTATTCCGATGGAAGTCGAGCCGATGGCGATGTACTATTCGGTCAAGGCTTTCGAAGAAGCAAAACTGAATGAGAGCGATGTTCCGAAGACCTGGGACGACCTGCTCGAACTCGCCAAGAAGCTGACGACGCCGAAGCGTTTCGGCGTGTTGTTCGAGACCCAGCCGGGCTACTATCAGAATTTCACCTGGTATCCTTTCCTCTGGCAGGGCGGCGGCGAATTCCAGGGCAAGGACGGCAAAAGCGCCTTCGATTCACCCGCCACCGTGCAGGCGCTGAAGTTCTGGCAGGATGCCATCAATTCGGGAGCAGCACCGCGTCAGGTCATGGGCAGCGGTGCGAATGATACTGTCGCCAACCTCGCCTCTGGCTACTGCGCCATCCAGAATGTCGGCATCTGGGGCATCTCGCAGTTGCAAAGCAATGCCAAGGATTTCAAATATGGCGTCTTCCGCCTGCCGACGCCGCCGAACGGCAAATATGTGACCGTCGGTGGCGGCTGGGCCTTCGTCGCCAATGCCAAGGGCAAGAGCCCGGATGCTGCGGCGCAGTTCTGCGCCTGGGCGCTGGCCTCCAAGGAAAAGGACTCGGTTCAGCGCGTCGCCGACTGGTGCACCAAGGGCAAGTCGGACATGCCGCCGCGCGAAAGCGCGCTTGCTGCAGGCGGCGATGCCTTCAAGACCGGAATGATCGGCAAATTTGCCTCCAACGTCTATCCGGGCGCGCGCGCCGAACCGCGCGTGCCGCCGGAGGTTTACAAGATCATTTCCGACGCGATCCAGCAGACGCAGCTCGGCGGCGCCGATCCTCAGGCGACCGCGACCTCCGCCTCGCAGCAGCTCGACGCGTTCCTTGGCTCCTATAGCGGCGCGCCGATCCTCTAAGAAGACCCTCGGCCGCTTTGCAGCCAGCTTAAGCGGCCGTCTCTCTTTCCGGGGCGAGATCATGACGACAATTGCGGACATAACGACAAGCCATGCGAATGGCAGACGCAAAGGCCTTTCCGCCCGGCATCGCGAGTGGATCGCAGGCTATCTCTTTGTGCTGCCCGATGCGCTCGGCCTCTTTCTCTTTCTCGGCGTGCCCATGCTTCTGTCGCTCGTGCTGAGTGTCTACGAGGTCAACGGCTTTGGCGGCTATAATTTCGTCGGCGCCAAGAACTATATCCGCATGTGGCATGATCCCTTGTTCTGGAAGGGAGCGAGGGTGACCGCGCTTTATGCCGTCATGCTTGTGCCGTCGCTCTTTGTCACGGGCCTGGGGCTTACGCTTCTCGTGCAGCAGACCAATCGCTTCAATGCCGTCATCCGCTCGATGTTCTTTGCGCCGAACATGGTGAGCCTCGTGGTCGTCGCGCTTGTCTGGCAATTCATGGTGATCGACAAGATCGGTGTCGTCGGCCAGACCATGGTGAGCCTTGGCCTTTCCCCGATCTCCTTCCTCGGCGATCCGAATTTCGCGCTGATCACAGTCGTTCTCGTCAGCGTCTGGTTCCTGATGGGCTTCTATATGCTGATCTTCCTCGGTGGCCTGCAGGACATACCGAAGGAATATTACGAGGCGGCGATGATCGATGGCGCCGGCCCGGTCAAGCGCTTCCGCTACATCACGCTGCCGTTGTTGAAACCCACCAGCTTCTTCGTTTTCATGGTGTCGATGGTCGCCGCCGTTGCGGGCGCCCAGGCCTTCGACATCATCTATGTCATGACCAAGGGCGGCCCCGCCAATTCGACGGCGGTGCTGATCGTCTACATCTATCAGCAGGCCTTCTCCTTCGGTGCCTTTGGCTATGCGGCCGCAATGTCGTCGATCCTCGTTATTGCTCTTATGGCCGTCACCGCGATTTTCTTTGCCGTCACGCGTGGAGGACGCTTCGATCATGCGGAATGAAGCTTCCAATGCGTATTTCGCGCGGTCGCAGGTAACGCTAGTGCGCTGCCTGTGGATGCTGATATCAGCCATACTGGCGCTGATGACGCTGTTTCCGCTCCTCTGGATGGTGTCGATCGCCTTCAAGCCGGCCGCCGAATCCTTCTCGTCATCGTTGATACCGGAAGCGCCGACGCTCGATAATTTCATCTATGTGCTGACCGGCGTGCCATTCATCCGCTACATGCTCAACAGTTTCTTCGTCTCGGCGACGGTGACGATCGTGGCGCTGTTCTTCCACACCATGGCGGGCTATGCCCTCGCACGCCTACGCTTTCCCGGACGAGAGATCATCTTCCTGGCGATTTTCTCGACTTTTCTCGTCTCGCTGCCTGTTGTCATCGTACCGCTCTTCATCATCGTAAAGGCGATGGGCATGATCAATTCCTATGCGGGCCTGATTGTGCCGGCGATCTTCAATGCCTTCGGCATCTTCCTGCTGCGGCAATATTATCTTTCGCTGCCGCGCGAGATCGAGGAAGCCGCGGTGATCGATGGCGCTGGCTACTGGCGCATCTACTGGAGCGTTATTTTGCCCTTGAGCCGGCCGATCATGTCGGCGCTCGCCATCCTGTTTTTCCTCGCCAACTGGAATTCCTTCCTCTGGCCGCTGACGATCACCTCCAATCCGAACCTCTGGATGGTGCAGGTCGGCATCGCCAACTTCAAGAGCCAGTATTCGGCATCCTGGAACTACATGATGGCGGCCTCCACCATCGTCGCCATTCCTACCCTCATTCTCTTCGTGATTTTCCAGCGGCAGATCATGGATTCGCTGAAGACCAGCGGCCTGAAATAGCCGTCTTCCTTCAAGACAGGAGACCTTCATGAGCAATCTTAGCCTTTCACCGCTTCGCGGGCTTGCAAAACTGCGTGAGGCAAAGACGCGCCGCTTTTCGAGTTACGACCGCACCGGCGGCAATGACGACCGCTTCCATATCGAGCCGGGAAAGACCGAGATCATCGCCGAACATTCAGGTGCCGGCATCGTCACCCATATCTGGGCCACACTTGCCTGCGAGAGCGAGAATTTCCTGCGCAAGATCGTACTGCGCGCTTATTGGGATGCTGAGACGGAGCCGAGCATCGAGGCCCCGATCGGCGATTTCTTCGGCATGGGCCACGGCCGCACGGCAAACTATGCCAGCCTGCCGATGCAGGCGAGCCCGGAGGACGGCAAGGCGTTCAACTGCTATTTCCCGATGCCCTTCGGCTCGCATATGAAGCTGACGGTGACGAATGAGGCGGAACACGACCTTCTGTTCTACTATTATGTCGACCTCGAGCTGTATGAGAGGCTCGAAGAGGGTATGGGGCGTTTCCATGCACAATATCGACAATCGCGGCCGCAGGGGATGACTGATGCGGGCCTCACCAACGAGGAATATCTCTTTGGCGGCGAGAATGTCGACGGCAAGGAAAACTATACGATCCTTGAGGCCGAGGGCCGCGGCCACTATGCCGGCGTTCTCTACAGCGTCTATTCTCGCCGCCGTTCCGATGTGTGGGACTGGTACGGCGAAGGCGACGACATGATCTTCATCGACGGCGAGCAGGGGCTTTCGGTGCCGGACACGGTGCGCAAGCCCGATCCGCGCATCGGGCCGAAGGCAGCGCTGATCGAGCCTCGGCCAGAATCCGCGCCCGGCGCCAATGATGCCTGGCCGCCGACGCTGCACGGCACCGGCACGGAAGACTATTTCAATACCGCATGGTGCCCGACGCAGGAATATAGTGCGCCCTATCACGGCATCATCGCCGCAGGCGGTCCGAACTGGACGGAACCGGTCACGCTCTATCGCTGGCATATCGAGGATCCGGCAATCTTCCAGAAGCACATCCGTGTGACGATCGAGCACGGCCATGCCAATCGCCGCTCCGACGACATTTCCTCGGTCGCCTTCTGGTATCAGGCCGAGCCGCACAAGCCGTTCAGCGAGTTTCCCGACGTTACAGAACGCGTGCCGACCTTTCGCCGGCCATTCAAGGAAATGGAAATCGCCGTCAAGAAGGTGAGGGGATGAGACTGGATCGGCGCAACTCTGTGCCTTGATTTCGTAGAGGTATACCCTTAAAAAGAGGTCACATGTGACTAGTTTTGGAGCAAGCCATGCCAACAATCAGTTTAAAAGATGCCAAGACGTCGTTTTCTCATGTCGTTGATCAGGCTGCAGCCGGAGAGTTTGTGACGATTACGCGCCATGGACGTGCGGCGGCTGTCGTCGTCAGTGTGAAAGCGGCGGAGGAGGCAAGAAGGGCGATCCGGAAAGACCGCCCGAGCCTCGTTCAATATCTGAAGACCTTTCCGGCGGATCTTGATCCTGCTGACGACATTTTCTCCAGAAATCCTGCGCCCTCTCGCGAGGTTGATCTGTGAGCTTTCTTCTCGACACCAATGCCATCTCCATGTTCGCTCCATCCCGAGCTAGCGCATCGAACGCTTTCGCTGATTGGGTGGATGAGCAGGACCGGCTGGACGCAATTTATCTTTCATCCATGACGGTGCATGAGATCGAAATAGGCGTTCGGTTATTGGAAGCAAAAGGTGCGAAGGCAAAGGCTGCCGGGATTCATACATGGCTGCAGGGGCTGATTGCCGGATATGGCGATCACATTTTGCCAGTCGACAAGGATGTCGCTCTTGAATCGGGTAGGCTGGAAGCAAAAGCGGTCATCGCTGGGCACATTCCCGGCGCTGCCGATGCCATTATTGCGGGAACGGCGAACCTTCATAAGCTTACGGTGATCACTGCCAACCTTAAGCACTTCTTACCGTTCGGCATCTCTGTCAAATCGCCGGATCAGGTCGCGCGTTAGCGCTTGGTTTGGGTTCAGCGGATTGACCGTCCCAACCGATTTACCAGCTCCAAAGATCACATTGAGTTTGGCTTAAACGTATGCTCACGTGCTTCCACGCACGGTGTCGGCCATCAATCGATCCCGCTATCCTCTCGCAAGCGCGAACAACTCAGCAGAACCGCGTGCAAAGGTAAGCACGCGCTAGCGGGATCCCTGTCCTTTCAATCGATGAAATCCTGTGGATTCAATCTTAAAGCGGGATGCCCTCGTGCGAATGGATGAATTGAAATGCCGTTGTATTAGGGCGTCTTATGTATCTGGCGTGAACGTGAGAGGGCGGTTTCTTTCGTTCGGCCCAGATAACACAAGCGGACGAGTTGCCGATCTCATGCGTCTCATCCTTGTCAATGACGTTTCGACAGTTCGCGGCGGCGCCACCAAGGTGGCGTTGCAATGTCTTGATGCAAGCAGGGATGCGGGCCTGACCTGCGCCATACTGGTCGGC
Source organism: Rhizobium sp. CCGE531 (assembly GCF_003627795.1). NCBI lineage: Bacteria > Pseudomonadati > Pseudomonadota > Alphaproteobacteria > Hyphomicrobiales > Rhizobiaceae > Rhizobium > Rhizobium sp. CCGE531. Next base: position 433,780 of record NZ_CP032686.1, read on the forward strand.
GATGACGGCGAAGGCCTCAAGCCGCGGTTCGCCGGCATCCGCACGGTTGCGCTTGGCGAGCGGCCCCTTCGGGAAGGCCCGGCGTTCGGCGATATCCTCGCGAAAAACTACAATCGGCGCGCTCATGAGGCGATGGAGGGTTTGCTTCTGGAGTCGGATGAGGAGACCGTCGTCCATGTGCACGGCTGGTCCCAGATTCTGTCGCCGTCGATCTTTTATGCGCTTGCCAAGCATGAGGTCAAAGTCATCGTCACGGCGCACGATTTCTTCCTGAACTGTCCGAACGGGGGGCTTATCAATTTCCACAGCGGCGACGTTTGCGATATCAAACCCTTGTCTGCCGCCTGCCTGACGACCAATTGCGACAAGCGCAATTATTTCCACAAGCTCTGGCGTTTTCGTCGCACCCTGACGCAGCAGGGTGTGGGCGAGGAGTTCTGGAGCCGCGTCAATATTGTGCTGGCCCACGAAAACATGGAGGCGCATCTGCGCACCGGCCCCTTGCAGCACTTCACGACGCTGCGCACGCCGACGGAGCCGTTGACGCGGGCGCCGGTGGAGGCGTGGCGCAACCGCCGCACCGTTTTTCTCGGCCGCATGTGCTGGGAAAAAGGAGTGCGGACGCTGGCCGATGCCCTCAACCAGACGGGCAGAACCGCGACACTCATCGGGCGGGGACCCTTGCTTGCGGAGATGCAGCGCGCCTTACCGCATTGCTTCGTGCCCGGCTGGCTGACTGACGAAGAGGTCACGAAGATCGCCGGCGAAGCGCGTGTTTTCGTCATGCCGTCGCGCATGCCCGAGCCTTATGGCCTAGTCGCGGCCGAGGCTTTGATGTCCGGTATCCCGGTCATCGTCAGCAGCAACGCGCTGATCGCCGAAGAGGTCGAAAAGCATGGCGCGGGTCTGGTTTTCATGAGCGGCGATGTGGCTTCGCTGGCGGAGAAATTGGCGCAGACCGATGACGACCGGCTGATGCGGAGGCTGAGCGAGGGGGCATTGGCCCTCGGCCAGCATATCGCGCCGGGCAGAGCGGAATGGGGACGCCGCATGGTGGACATCTATATGGGGCGGGGCAGCTTTTCGGAACATTAGGTTGGGGGGAACAATAATGCGCGCTTTGGTGACTGGCGGTTGCGGCTTCGTCGGCCGACATCTGATCCAGCGGCTTCTTGCCGAAGGATTGGATGTCGTCTGCGTCGATTCACTGGTTGAAGGAACAGGGGCGCTTCATCCTGATTTGTGGCAGCGTTTTGCGCGTTCCCGCTTCAGCTTTTGCCAGGAGGACTGCCGCACGTTCTTCACCCACATGCCGGAGCATTTTGACTATGTCTTCCATCTGGCGGCGCTGGTCGGTGGCCGTGTGACGCTGGAAACGCGGGCGCTTGATGTCGCCGAGGATCTGTCGGTCGATGCGGAACTATGGCAGTGGGCGTCACGCGCCAAACCGGGTTCGGTGATATTCTTCAGCTCCAGCGCGGCCTATCCCGTATCGCTGCAGACCGTCGACAATCACCGGCTGCTGTCGGAGGACATGATCAATTTCGACGCCGTCGTCGGCGTGCCGGACCTTAGCTATGGATGGGCAAAACTCACTGGCGAATACCTGATGAAACTCTATGTCGAGCGCTATGGCAGGCGGGCCATCGCCTACAGGCCGTTCAGCGGCTATGGCGAAGATCAGGATCTCGCCTATCCTTTCCCTGCGATCTGTCGCCGGCTGCTGGCGGAAGAAGGCGCGGCGGAAGTCTTCGTTTGGGGCTCGGGCCGTCAGCGCCGCGATTTCATCCACATTTCCGACTGCATCGAATTTATCTGGCAGACGCGGGAATTGCTGCCCGACGGCGCAAGCCTCAATCTCTCGACCGGCATAGCCACCTCCTTCATCGAATTGGCCGAAACCATCAGCCGGCAGATCGGCTGGCAGCCTGCCGTCATCGGACGATCGAGCCATCCGGAAGGCGTTTTCTACCGCTGCGGCGATACGGCGCTGCAACGCTCCTATGGACTAACCCCCTCTATCAGCCTGGAGGAGGGGATCGCGCGGATGCTTGAGCATCTGCGGGCGGAGCAGGCATCATATGCGCTGGCCATGTAAGGGGTCGGTGCCGGGGCTGAGTATTGTCGGCTACCGCCGCGCCGCGTCGATTGCTTTCGTCGTCGAAGGCGATCAGGTGACGGTTTTGGGTGTTTCCGGCGCGACCGGAACGTCACGGCGGATATGAGCTGATCGAAATATCTGAGCAGCGCGCCGGAGCCGTCGCAGATTCATTGTCATTTCAGTAGTTTACGGGTCTGACAACGCGAGCTGACACTCACGACATGGCTTGGTATTCCTCCTGTCCATTCAAAACAGACGGAACCGCAAACCGATGTCGACCGAACAGATACGCTGGCTCTTGAAGGTCATGCAACCCGAGCGAACCCTGGCCTCGCTGCCCGGGGGCGCCGGCATCTCCCCGGAAATTCATGCAGCGCTGGTTGGGTTGCCGCAGGAGGTCTATTCCGCTGAACTCGACTTGATGAAGGAGGAGGCGAAAGAAGCTGCGGGCGAAGTGCTGGCCGACCCATCCTGCGCCTCGTTGGTGGACCGGCTCTACGTGCCAAAGGGCGCTAAGATCGTTGCGTTCGGCGATAGCCTGACGTCGGACCCGCAATCCTGGGCTGTCATTCTCGGTGAGCTCCTGGCGGCGAGGCGTGCCGCTGACGGCGTTTCATTCTCGATCAGCGCGGTTGCCGCCGAGACGACGACGCATGGGCTGGTCCGCATCGGCGAGGTCATCGGCCAGCAGCCCGACTTGATCCTCTTCCTCATTGGCACCAACGACGCCCGAACCCAAGGCCCTCACCCTACGAAGACCCTCGTCCATCATGAAGAGACGGCGCGCAACGTGGCGGAGCTGCGTCAACGCGTGTCACGAGAAACCGGGGCGCGCTGCGTCTGGATTACGCCGCCTGCCGTCAATGAGGAGCGAGTCGCCGAGCACTGGGGTTTGGCCCGGTTCGGGGTTCGTTTCTGCAACGAGAACCTTGCGCGCGTCGCCGGGATCATCCGCGATTTCGACGGCACAGTGATTGACGCTTTCTCCAATTTGGGAACGCCACCCCGGAGCGATTTCCTGATGGGGGATGGCCTGCACCTGACGCTGGCAGGACAGAAGCAGCTGGCGCTTGAGGTGATCAAGGGCTGGAGCACCCTCAAATGAAGTATTTGATCGTCGGCGCCACCGGAAACATCGGGTCGCGGGTCACCCAGCGCCTCATCGCTCGTGGGGAGCGCCCATCGGTTTTCGTACGCAATGCGAAGAAGGCAAAGGCGCTCTTTGGAGCTCAAGTAGATATCCATGTGGGTGACCTCGACAAGGCGCCTTCGTCGCTGGCAACCGCGCTTGATGGCGCAAACGGCGTCTTCCTCGTGAGCGACGGGCCGGATCTCGATACCCGCGACCGCACGGTTGCGTTCGCGGCGAAATCCGCCGGGGTCGGGCATCTGGTCAAGCTTTCGACGCTGGATGTGCACACCGGCGTGGGGACCGGGCCGTGGCATGCGCGCGGCGAGGCTGCCGTGCGCGAAAGCGGTGTGGCGTTCACGTTCATCCAGGCCGCCGGATTCATGCTGAATGCGCTTGGTTGGTCGGACTCCATCCGTGAAGAAGGCGTGCTGCGGACCTCCACCGGAAATGGCAGGATCGCGTTCATTCACCCGGACGATATCGCTGATGTCGCAACCGCGGTTCTTACCACACGCGACTATGATAGCCAGTCGCTGGTTATCACCGGTCCCGAGGCGCTGAGTTATGGGGAAATGGCTGCGACCATCGGCAAAGCCATTGACAAGCCCATCCAGTTTGAGGAGATCTCCGACAGACAGGCGTGTGCGGGTGTGGTCGCCTGGGCCGGCAAAGGACCCTATGCCGACGCTCTCGTCGACATCTGGCGCGCAGTCCGCGAGGGGCGATTGGCGACGGTCTCGGACGGCGTGACGCAGGTCATCGGGCGAAAGCCTATCTCGTTTGGTCGGTGGGCCGAAGAGAATGCCGGCGCCTTTCGCTAGAAGCCGAGGTGACCACCCTCACACGAGTTCACGTAAGCGAGGACCGTTCGGATGGCCTCGCCTTTCGCGTCATGCCGCGAGATGACCGACAGCCTCCGGTCAGTGGCTCCATGCACCAGCGCTTCCATCAAATTCGGAAGGATGAAGAGCATCCGTTGCGTCGCCTCGGGGGTATAGCGTTCCAGCTCGGACGGCGAAATCATGCTGCTTAACGTGGTCTGGAGTGCACTTTTAAAGCTATGCGCCCCTTCCGGCACCGCAGCCGCGACGATCTCATGCAGGTCGGCATCTTTCGCATGAACGTCCGCAAGCCCCTCAACCAACTCGCGTGTAAAGTCCTTGAACGACGCAGTTGCGCAGTCGGCCATCGCGCGCGTCATCACGCGCCTTACGTCGTCAACATGGCGGTCATGCAAGGCTGCGAAGATGGCCTGTTTGTCAGGGAAATATTGGTAGAGCGAGCCAATGCTGACGCCCGCGGCTTCGGCGATGCGGTTGGTGGTGATGGCTTTGGCGCCATGCCGGTTCACCACCCGCTGGACCGCCTCAAGGATCGCCTCCACTGAATGCCTGGAGCGTTCCTGCTTGGGCTCGCGGCGCGCGAGCGATCTTTCGTTGGCTTTCATGGAACTCTGCCGTCCGGGTCGAGTCATGCCCCGCGCAAGCCGGGCATCCTGTATCAAGAGGATCACATTATAGTCCGCTTTCGCCCCCGCGGAACACGAAAAAACTGTGTCTTCGGAGGTTCTCCACGCCACCGAAGATGGCAGGTTATCGGCAGCGCTGGTAAGTGGCCAAATGTCCGCAATAGGGTCGAAACCGGCCACTCCTACCAGCGAGCTGCTACAATCTGCTCAGAGTGTCGCCCCCAGCCGGAACCGACCCCGATATGCTTGGAAACCGCCTATCGACACGCGCATCTCAATCTCAGAAGCGCGCCATTTCCCGCTTCACCTTTTCAAGGAAAAGCCCTCTCGTCTTGTCGGTCGAGCGGTTCATGTCGTAGTGGGCGAGGAAAACGACCGGGGCGAAGGGCTTGATCTGCGCACGCAGTACACGCTTGACGATCTTCTTTGGCGGGTTCCCGGCAATGAAGGCGCGGAATGGGTCGGCGCCATAGGTCAAAACCGCGCCGAGCTTGCGGATGTGCTGCAGCTTTGAGCGCACCTTGCCGTCGACGAGTTCGAAGGAGACGCCGGGAAGCCAGACCCTGTCAAAATAACCCTTGAGGATCGCCGGGAAACCGAAGTTCCAGACCGGCGTGACGATCACCAGGGATTCCGCGCGCTGCAGCCGCTCGACATAGGATTTCACTGCTTCGGTATTGTTGGGATAGTCGTGGTAGATCACACGGTCTTGGCGTGACAGTACGGGATCGAAACCCTCCGCGTAAAGATTGCAATCGTCGACGTCGTGTCCGGCGCTCTTCAGGCTCTCGATGGTTTGCCTGTGCAGCGCTGCGCCATAGCTTTCCTCGAGCGGATGGGAATGAAGGACGAGGACCTTCATGAAGCCTCCATCAGCGCTGCAAGGCCGGGGAAGAGATAGTTCTTGCCGGATTTGAAATCGAAATTCGGATTGTCCCACGCGATCATCTTGCCGGGATTGAGCAGACCCTTCGGATCCGTTTCCTTCTTGAAGGCAAGCTGGACGGCATCCGTCTGCTTCATGCCGCCTTCCTCCAGCGTATAGCGATGCGGATTGAAGATCGGGCAGCCATGGTCCTGATGAATCCTAATGATCTCTTCAAGCCGCGCCTCGGACGTATAGCGCACCAGCGGCAGGCCGGAGCATTGGATCTGCCCGTCGAACTTGATGAACTCGAGATGGCCGGGCACTTCGTCGCCGAAGATTTCCACCATCTTCCGGACCTTGGCGACATGATCCGGTCCCGGATACTGCACCTGCAGATAGGTGATCGACGGATCGACCTTGATGGCGCGCAAGGTCGTATGGTTCCAGGCAAGCTCATAGGCATGCGGGATGCCTTTCATGCTCTCCACCTTGTCAGAACGGAAGGTGATTTCGCCCTTCTGCTGCATGGCGAAAGCGACGAAAGGATCCATCGAATGCGGCGCGATCATCAGCGCCACGATCGACTGACCCTCACGGATATAAGGCTTGTGGCGGGTAAAATATTCGTGGGGAATGGGGGCTGCGATCGGCGCGATTTCCTTGACCAGTATGCCGTTACACTTGGCGAGCGCGTCGGAGAAGCGCACGGCGTCCATGAAATCGTCGTAGCCGACCAGCACGTCCACCCAATCATAGGCCGGCGCGAGCGGCATTTCGATCTCGGTGATGATGCCGTTGGTGCCGTAGGCATGGCTGACCTTGGTCAGGTCCCAGCCGGTGAGATCTAGAACGCGCGGTTCGGCCTCCATCGTCACGACGCGCAGGCGCAGGATATTGCCGAGATCGCGCAGGCCGCCCCAGGTAATCGAGCCGACGCCGCCAGAGCCACCGGCGATGAAGCCGCCGATCGTCGCCGTCTGCGCGGTCGATGGATGGAAGCGCAATTCCTGGCCCGAATGGGCCTTTGTCTGGCGATCGAGCTCGGCGATGACGATGCCGGGTTCGCAGACGACGCGGCCCGGATGGATTTCCTTGACTTTGTTCATCGCAGCGAGATTGAGCACGATGCCGCCTGACAGAGGCATGGCCTGGCCGTAATTGCCGGTGCCGGCGCCGCGCGGCGTGACGGGTACGTCATGCGCGTAGGCGACCTTCAATATGCGGATCACCTCTTCCTCGGTCTTCGGCGTGACGACGAGATCGGCGGTGACATTGTCGAGTTGCGCTTTGAGGATCGGCGAATACCAGTAGAAGTCTCGACTTTTCTGACGCACGAGCGCCGGATTGTCTTCGATGGCGATACCTTCGAGTTCTTTCTTGATGCGCTGATAATCCGGCATTTTACACTCCAATGACGCTGTCGAGTTCACGATAGTCCGGCAGGCTGCGGTCGATTACCTTGCCCTTGCGAAGGACGACGCGGTCGGACTGCGGGCGGGAAAGGAATTCGCTCCAGCGCCGGGCGCTGAAGAGCACGAGATCGGCTGGGCCGCCGACGGCGATGCGGCCGATATCGGGGCGGCCGAGGATGCTGGCGGGAGAGGTGGTGACGACCCTTGCGGCCGTATCCAGCGGATGGTCGAGATGCAGGATGCGTACGGCTTCCCGGAAGACTTCGACGGGGTCGAGATCGCCATAGGCGTAGAAGGGATCGCGGGTGTTGTCGGAGGAGACGGCTGTGGGAACACCGGCGGCGGCAAGCTCGTGCAGCAGGGTGACGCCGCGCCAGCGCGGCGTGTGGCCGGGATGGCGGTCTTGCAGGTACATGTTGCACATCGGCAGCGAGACGATGGAAATTCCGGCCCTGGCGACGAGATCGATGGTCGCACGGGCGACACCCTCGTCCTGCTGGGCGAGCGAGCAGCAATGGCCGGCGGTCACCTTGCCTTTGAAGCCGTTGCGAAGCACGGCTTCGGCAATCGCCTTCAGCGTCAGCACCTCCCTGTCTTCCGTCTCATCAACATGCAGATCGACATCGAGGCCATTGTCGGCAGCGGCGCGAAAAAGCTTGTCGAGCTGCGCATCAAGCTCCGGATTCATCTGGGTGACCCCGCCCATCAAGCCGCCGGCTTCGCGAACGACACGGAGCAAATCGGCGAAAAAGGCATCGTCTACCATGCTATCCAGCGGAAAGAGGGCGACGGCCTGCAGCGCGATTCTGTCTTTCCAGGCCTCGCGAACGGAGGTGAAAACCTCGAAGGAAATGCGGTGCTGCGGCGCCAGTGAATCCAGATGGGTGCGGATCAGGCCGGTACCATGGGCGTAAGCCGAGCGCAGCGAGAATTCCATGCGCTTGCGCACATCGTCGGCCGACCAGTTGGCCTCGCGGTCGGTTCGCACCGCATCGAGCGCGCCCATGAAGCTGCCGTCGGGGTTGGAGCGGCGCTCCCATATGTGACCCTTGTCCAGATGGGTATGCATATCGGCGAAAGTCGGCCAGACCATGCCTTCCTTCATGTCGACCTTGGCATATTCCACCGGCGCAGTGCCGGGCGAGCGGATATCGCTGACGAGGCCGTCGGCAACGACGATATCGGCCTTGACCAGACCCTCGCAAGAGGGCGCCGAAAAACCGGACAGCGTCACGGTTGGAACGGTGGCGTTGCTGAGCACGAAGCGGGCGGCATTCGGCGGCGACATGAAGACGTGGGACATCAGTTCTCCCGCTTGAGGCTGCTCTCATGCCAGCGATGCAGGCTCAGCCATGAGATGAAGGAGGTGAAGGCGAAGATGGCGACGCCGAGTGCCGACAGAAGCAGCAGTGCCGCAAAGAGGCGGGGCATGTTCTGGCGGTACTGCGCTTCCAGCAGGCGGAACGCCAGACCGGAATTGGGGCCGCCGGAGCCAGCGGCGAATTCGGCGACGACCGATGCGATCAGCGACAGGCCGCCACCGATCCTGAGCCCCGTCATGAAATAGGGCTGGGCTGCCGGCAGCTTCAGATGCAGCAATGCCTGCCAGCGCGAGGCGCCATAGAGATCGAAGAGGTTGAGCAGGTTGTGGTCGACGCTTTTCAATCCCTGCACCATGTTGGAGAGGATCGGAAAGAAGGCGACGAGGAAGCCGCAGATCAAGAGCGCCGCCTCGCGTGTCGGTGCGTAGATCAGGATCAGCGGCGCGATTGCGACGATTGGCGTCACCTGGAGGATGACGGCGAGCGGATAGAAGGCGAGCTCGATCCAGCGGGACTGCACGAGGAAGATGGCGAAGCCGACGCCGCCGATCAGCGCCAGGACCAGCGATATGAAGGTGATCTGCGTCGTTACCCACAGGGCCGGCCAGAGGATGCCCCAATCGGAAACGAGCGCCTTGGCGACGGCGATCGGGCTCGGCAGGATATATTGCGGAATGCCGGTGCCGACGACGAGAAGCTGCCAGAGGATAAGCAGCGCGAGAACGGTCAGGATCGGCACGAAGACGCCGAGCGCGCGTTCGAGATTGCGCTGTCTGACGGCGGCGGCAGTTGGCGCATCGACTGCTTCGGCGGAAAGAGTGGCGGGCAGGCTGGTGCTCTCGCTCATCAATGGGCCTCCGGCCAGCCGATGGCCTCGATCAGGGAACGGGATACTTTTTCGCACACCTGTCGGTATTCTTCCGATGAGCGATAGAGCGGATCGCGTTCGCCACTGGTTTGCAAGGGGAAGTCGGTGTGGACGCGGCCGGGCCGCGCCTTCATGACGACGATGCGATTGGAGAGATAGGCGGACTCATAGACGGAATGCGTGACGAAAATGACGGTGATGCCTGTGGTCTGCCAGAGGCGCAGCACGTCGTCGTTGAGCTTCTGTCGAGTGATTTCATCGAGTGCGGCAAAGGGCTCATCCATCAGCAGCAGCTTCGGCTTCGTCACCAGCGCGCGGGCGATCGAAACCCGCATCTTCATGCCGCCGGACAGCTCCCGCGGATAGGCGTCGGCGAAGTCCTGCAGACCGACCGTGGCCAATGTTTCCATGATTTGTTCGTGCGCGGCAGCCTTCGAAATACCCCTTAGCTTCAAGGGCAGGTGAACGTTGCCGAACACCGTCTTCCAGGGGAGCAGCGTCGGCTCCTGGAAGACAAAACTGATATCGCCCTCCGGCAGGCCTTGAGCATTGATGCGCGAACTCGGCCAATCGATCCTGCCGCTGGAAGCGCCACCGAGGCCGGCGATGATGCGCAAGGCCGTCGACTTGCCGCAGCCGGAAGGACCGAGCAGGCTGATGAACTCGCCGCTCTCCACATGGAGCGACATGCCTGATAGCGCCAATGTGCCGTTCGAGAAGATCTTGGAGACCTGCTCCATGACGACGAGTGGCCGCTTGCGCGCCTCGGTTTGGGTGAACTTGGTGGCTTCAGACACTGGCATGGCTCGGCTCTTTGTTGATCCACCCTCCCCTTGAGGGGAGGGTCGGAGCGAAGCTCCGGGGCGGGGTAATGTGATCCGCTGAAATATCGAAATGTCACCCCCACCCGCCGCTTTGCGGCGACCTCCCCCTCAAGGGGGAGGTGCCAAGGCTTACTTCTTCAGCGACATGCCGACGCCCTTGCAGGCGAACTGCGTGTCGAACGCTTTCTTGTAGTCGATATCGGCATCGAAGAGCTTGATCTGCACCATCTCGTCGAAGAACTTCTTGTAATGCGCCTCGGTGATGCAGCCGATGCCCTTGTCGAGGGCGTCGCCGGATTCCACGATGCCATATTCCTTCATCTTGGCGATGGAATAGGCGATCTGGCCATCCGTCATATCGGGATTGTCCTTCTTGATCAGCTCGTTGGCCGCCTTGTTGTCGCCATGGAGATAGTTGTACCAGCCCTCGACCGAGGCATTGACGAAGCGTTGCACGAGATCCGGGTTTTTGTCGACCAACGTCTTCTGCGCGGTGATCATCGTCGAATAGGGCGAATAGCCGGCATCGGCGATCAGGAAGACTTTCGGCTTCCAGCCGGCTTGCTTCTCGATCTCATAGGGTTCCGAGGTTACATAACCCTGCTGCGCGGACTGCTTGTCGGCGAGGAAGGGCGCCGCGCTGAAATTGTAAGGCTTGAACTGCTCGTCCTTGAAGCCCGGGAAGTTCGCCTTCATCCACTCGAAATAGGTGACATAGCCGTCCTTGCTGAGAAACAGCGTCGGCAGCTTGGCGAGATCCTCGAACTTCTCCACGCCGGCATCCGGATGGGCGATCAGTACTTGCGGATCCTTCTGGAAGATCGCCGCGACATCGACGATCGGAATGCCCTGCTTGACCGCATCGATCTCCTGTTGCGGGCCGCCCATGTAGAAATCGAGCTTGCCGGAAATCAGCAAGGCCGAGTTGGCGGCATTGGGGCCGCCCTGGACGATGGTGACGTCAAGGCCATATTTTTTGTAGGTGCCGTCGGCGATGGCCTGATAGAAGCCGCCATGCTCGGCCTGGGCAAGCCAGTTGGTGCCGTAGGTGACTTTGTCGAGCGCGTTTGCGGGCTCAGCCGCAACGATTGCGGCGGCCAGACCCATGGCGGCGAAAAATGCTTTTGCCTTCAATGCATTATACATGGCTGACTGTTCCCCTTATCTGCCATGGGACGTCATTGTCGAAGCCCATTTCCCGCATTTGAGCGGTTGCCTTGCGCTTTGAAAAGCATCAAAATTCGTGCGCATTGATGCCTTTTCGGCATCTGTTCCCGGGCTTGTGCCTAAATTGTGCGGCCTGGGCAAAAATTAAGCAATGGGAACGCATATGCTGCACTCGAGACGGCTTCTCTACATCAACGAAATTGCCCGCTGCGGCTCGATCCGCAAGGCGGCGGCGCGGCTCAATATCGCTTCATCGGCGATCAACCGGCAGATTCTGGCGCTGGAGGAGGAAATGGGGGCGCCGCTCTTCGAGCGCCTGCCGCGTGGCCTGCGGCTGACGGCGGCCGGCGAGCTCTGCATCGAGCACATCCGCGAGGTATTGAAGAATTACGAGCGGCTGGAGGGTCGCATTCGCAGTCTCAAGATGCAGCAGGCCGGCAAGGTCAGGATCGTCGCGACGGTCGGCCTTGCCGCCGGACCTCTGCCCGATATCATCGCCCGCTTCCTCCTGGAACATCCGAGGGTCTTCATCCAGCTGCGCAACGATGCCGGCTCGACCACCATGGCGCCGGTGGTTTCCGGAGAAGTCGATATCGGGCTGGGTTTCAACATACCGGCGACGCCCGGCATCCGCTCACTCGGCAATTTCGACATACCGATCGGCGTCGTGCTGCCGCCCGGGCACCCGTTGATCGGACCGGGGCCGATCAATCTTGCCGATGTCGTCGAGGAGCGGCTGCTGCTGGCGCAGCCCGGAAGCAGCCTGCGCGATGTCATCAATCTGACGCTGGCTCGCCTTTCCGTGCAGGTCGAGCCGGTGCTGGAGAGCAATGCGTCGGAAATGCTGAAGCAGCTGGTGAAATGCGGGGCAGGGCTGACGCTGCTCAATCCGCTCGACGTCATCACCGAGTGCCGGCGCGGGGAGCTGGTCTTTCGGCCGATCGCCGAGCCCCATTCCCGGCCCCAGCCCATGAAACTTTTCGCCCGCACGCGGGCGCCGCTCGATGCCGCCACCAGCCTTTTCGCCGAGTACCTGCTGGCGGAACTTGCTGGAATGGTGGAGGAGCTGCAGGCGAAAGGGCATATCATCATGCCCTCTGAGCGCCGCCGTTCGGACGCCTATTTCGAATAGAGGTTGGAGAGCGGATAGTCGCGCAGGTCGCGCAGCATCTCGACGAAGCCGGCGATCTGGTGCCGGCAGATGAGCGCGCCCTTTTCCGCCGTGCCAGCCGTGGCATTACCGACCACGCCGTTCGGATTGAGGTCATGCGCGATCCAGGCGAGCGAATGCGGCGGCAGCGGCTGCAGATATTTGGAATGTTCCTTCATCCACTCAGCTTTAGAGGCGAAATTCTCAGCCTTCTCCATCCGCACGAGCTCGGGCCGGAAATGCAGCATGAGCGAGGTTTCGACATCGCCGCCATGGATGCCGAAGCGCTGCTCGTGCTCGTCGATCATGCCATCAGGCGTGCCGAAGCGGCTCCATTGCGTGGCGACGACGGCCATCTGGTGGCGCACGCGCAACTCGCGCGCGACGATGCCCATGATGTCGAGATTGCCGCCATGGGAATTGACGATGACCATCTTGCGGATACCGGCCTCGGCGACCTTCGTACCGATCGCCGTCCATACCGGGATCAGCAGCTCCGCGCCGAGCGACAGCGTGCCGGGACCGTAGATATGCTCGTTGGCCTTGCCGATTTCCTGCATTGGCAGCACAAGAAAATCGAGATCGCCGGGGCGCTGGACCTTCAGTTCCGCCAGCATACCCGTAGCGATCGCGACATCGGTTGCGATCGGCAGATGCGGGCCGTGCTGCTCCGTCGAGGCGATCGGCAGGATGGCGATCGTGGTGTCGGCCGAGAGATCGGCGAAATCATATGTGTTGAGTTCATTCCAATAGAAGGGCTTCGCCATGGCCATATCCTCTCGCCAGCGTCTCGTCGCTCAACGGATACGGCAAGGTTGGTGGCGGTGGAAAGCATCAATTTGCGGCCATGCCGCTGCCTTTTTGAGCGCGCCTGCGCGCCTGGAGCGCTTCAGTTTTTCTCAGAATCCCTGAACGGCTCTATCTCTTTGTTGTCTCGCAATTCCGGAAGGAAAACCGCCGGCTTTCGAAGAGAGAGCCGGGGATATCATGATTTTTAGAATGCAAAAAAAGAAGGTCCGGAGGGAAACCGGACCTTCCTCCCATTCTGATCGGAGGTCTATTTCAGATCAGATTAGATCTGAATAGGCTTAGAAGCTGCGCTGGAAGCGGAGAATACCAGCCCACTGGTCCTGATTGATGGAGTCCCAGTTGGTGTAGGATACTTCCGGCATGACGAGCAGGTTCTTAACCGGGTTCCACTTGACGTTCGTCGTAGCAGCGAAGGTCTTGTTGTCGGTGTAGGCGAGCTGCAGGTTCCACTTCAGCTTTTCGTTGATCGGAACGCCAACGCCACCCCAAACGGCCCAATCGCCCCAGCTCTGGCCGATCGAGTCGCCAGGCGCATACTTGTTGAGCTTGTCGCCGTCGGTGTTCCAGCCGCCCATCAAAAAGGCCGAGAATACGCCGAAGTCAGCGTCGACGCGAGCCTTGATGGCGCCTTCTTCAACGATCGAGTCGTAACCACCAACGAGCTTGAAGGCCCATGCGCCGGCCTTGTAGCCAACACCGGCAACAGCGTCCGGAGCGTAGTGGTTGTGGCTGTCTTCGCCGTTGGCGCCAACAGCGCTCGGGCCCGAGTTGCTGTCTTCAACCGAGATCACAGCCGTGAAGCCGTTGCCGGCATCGTAGTTGTAGGTGATCTGGTTCAGTTCGTACGGACCATCAGCGATTACGTCGTCGTTGATGACGTCGCCGGCATAACCGGTGAAGACGTTGAACTGCGAGTCTTCCTTACCAACGGTGAAGCCGCCGAGGCTGATGCTGGCGTGCAGCAGGTTCGTCTTGGTCGAACCACCTTCCTGCCAATCCCAACGCAGTTCAGTGTTGGTCTTCAGCGGGCCGTATTCGGTGTCCGAAGCCGTCTGCACCTGCAGCTCGGCGCGGGTGTGCCAAAGCGTGCCGAAATGCGTGTCCGGGGTGTAAGCGTCGAACCACTTGCCTTCGGTACGAACCTTGCCGCCGATCTTGAGGCAGGTTTCCGTGCCCGGGATGAAGAAGTAGCCAGCGCCGAAAGCATCGCAGATGCGAACGTATTCCAGGGGCTCCGGCTCGGCAGCTACGATAGCGTCTGCTGCGTGAGCACCGGAAACTGCTGCGAGAGCAGCAGCGGAGCCGAGAAGAAGGCTCTTGATATTCATTTTTTCTCCAATCGCTTTGCCGGATCAGAACAATGTCGGTGACTACCCGCTACGTTCCATCTATCCGGCTGTTCCCTCTTGCGGAACGTCACAGGATGTCCGCGCACGCAAACTAGCGAGGCCACGCCGGCATCGAAATACAATAGTTTCGTATTTTTCTGTAATTCCAGACATAAAAGCGTCATAGATGCAAAAATACATCAGAATCTATCAATATAGATGAGTCAATCATAAGCATGCTAACGGGATATACTATATAAACATGCGAGATGTATGTTATTTCCTTCAAAAATCAACCAAATAGTAAGTCTATATTACAAACTATACTGATTTTTGCCCTCGATTCGGTCCGTCAGCCGCGAGAAATCGGAACCCGCCAATATTGGGCAAGCGATCCGTCAGCGATGGTTGCGGAACGGCGCATTTGGCGGCTGCATTCAAATTGACGGAATGGCGCCGCATCGATGGGTGGCTGGAGAAAGCTTCGATTGGCTGGGAGATATTGCCATGGGCGTCCGCATGACGTTATCCGCGGGCCGTTCCGGGGGAGGGTCCGCATCGGACGTCATTGTGAGGAGGGGCTCAACCCCGCGCCAACGTATCGCCATCTTCGCGATGCGGTCGGCGACGCCGAAGAGGTTATCGGCAATCATGAAAGGTTATCTATTCCAGGCGCCGGTCCGGGAAATGGACCGGGCGCGTTTTCTATCCCGCGGACGGGTAGAACCAAGCATAGCCGAAATGGAACCGATCCGGGTCTTTCCCATAGTAATAAGGAATGGCGGCATCGTTCTGTGCTGGCAAGGTGACCGAGCTGCCGAATTTCGCCGTCAGCCACCTCTTGAGGTCGTCGGGCATGGACGAAGCGTGTCCATCACGCTCGTTCCACACCAGCAAGACCGGCCCGTTCCCCAAAGCCTGGCGGTCAAGATCGGATGCGGGGTATGCCGTGGATATTACGGCCGTATCCGGCATATTGGCGCGGATGTTGCCCGCCTTGAGCCATGCCGTCGTCACGACGGCCACCGGTCGCTTGCCTTCCGCGGCGATCGCCTTGTTCAGAAACGCGCCGTAGGGCGTATTCAAATGCTGATATGAATCGAACAGTTTCGGGAAGACAGTGCTTGCCGTCAGGATGAGGGGGAGGGCGATCATCAGGCCGAAAGACAGATAGAAGGATCTCTTTATGTCGGATGGGTTTTGCGCGCCGGCGGCCTCAAGCTTCAGGCAGAAGTAGAGCGGCACCAGAAACAGAAAAGGAAGAAGCCAGCGGTCGCGAAATTCCGTGAGGGTCGTGATCAGGATCAGGGCGAACAATATGGCCGCCGTGCTCAAGAATATTTTTTCAAAGAAATTCACCCATTCGCTTTTAAACCTAAGCGACTGTAGAAACGAGCGGCGAAAGACGATCAGGAAGATCGCAAAGGTGGGCGCGATGATGACGATGCTGATCTTGATCAGTTCGACAACGCCATGGCCGATATCGGAAAGCTTCTCCCCTTGAGCCTGTTCCGACATGGTTGCGACGGTGGAGGTGAGGACCAGATCCATGTTCGACAACATCCACATCGCGTGTGGCAGGAACACGAGAATGGCCAGGGCCAACGTCATCACAAAGCGCTTGTCCAGCAGCCTTGAGCGCCCTTGCGGATGAAAAACGACCGCTGCAAAGACGCTCGCGATGATCAGCGCGAAATTGTACTTCGTGAGCAATCCAAGCCCTGCCCACAAGCCCATCATGGCGTAGGAGGTGAATGTCGGCTTGCGAATAGTCTTCACGACGAAATAGATGAAAGCGATCACTGCGAGAAGCGTGCCGACAGTGTGCGTCAGGTCCCGCTGCGCCTGCCAGAACATCTGGGGGATGGTCAGAAGGGATAGCGTCGCGACAGCCGCCAGGCGCTTGTCCTCCAAAAGAAGTCGCGCCAGTTTATGATAGGCGAAATAGACGAGGAAAAGCAGGATGTTCTTCAGCACGGCGAGCGATGCGACGCTGGTGCCGAAGGCTTCAAACACCCCGTATTGAAGCCAATTGTAAAGCGGCGGCTGCGCGTCATACCCCCAGGACAGCCACTGGTTGACCACGAATTGCTGCGCTTCGTCTATTCGCACCGAGCTCGAAAGAGAAATCCGCACGACAGCCTGCACCGCAAAATATATCGCGAGGACCCAGGTCACCCACCGGAATTCATCGGATGATTGACTGGTCGCGGGCGATGTTCTTCGGGCGGGGAAGCGCGAAGAAAAGACGTTAGGCAAAATGCTCATTCAACTCTCCATGCTATCGGCTATCGCGTCCCAGGCGTATCTGTCAACCATCGCAGGACGGTTCGCGTTCATAAGGCAATCGTGATCCCAAAAATGTTTACCGTGTAATTTCAATAATTTAAATTTAAGCGGGCAAAGAATCGTTGGCTGCGCGAAAACTCTACGCGAAGTGTGCGACGGGATTTTTGCCGAATGATTTCAACGCTGCCGTCCGAAAGACCTCATTGCCGCTGCTGATATGAGTTACAGCGGTCTTCGGGATGACAGGCGAATGCCGGCCACATCTTGATCATTCCGAAGCCGGCTTTGTCCAGATAGTCCTGAATTACGGATACCGGCATCCCAAACCGCCAAGCGCCGCGCGTTTTTTAAGACGCGCCAAAGTCGCTGTAACACTGAAATTATGCAGTAGCCGTTCCAGAGCGGCGAAGGCTGGGCTTTACCCGGCTGCCGAAACTGAATATCGAAGCACGGCCTTCGGAAGGGCCGGAAGACGGCCTGTGGCGCAATCATACGCTTAGGCGCGAGGCACGGACGATATCATTCCGTGCGCGTGATCGCAAAAAGCTCCATCGCTTCGGCGAAGCCCTTTAATTGCTGCTGTCCGATCGAGATTGCGTCGGCGATCTCCGCTTTTTGCCGGAAGGAGGCTGAGAAAAGGAGCGCTTCGCCCCTCTCGCTGCAGATGCTCTGAATGCGGCTGACGATGTTGACGTCGGGGCCGATCAAGGTGAAATCCAGGCGGTTGCCGGAGCCGACATTGCCATAGCTGACCTCGCCATAGTGCAGCGCAATGCCGACCTTGACGCGGATGCCGTCATATTCGAAGCCGCCTATTTCATCGAGAATTGTTTTCGCCGAAGCCAGTGCGGAACCGCAGGCGCCGGCTGCATCGACGCCCGGGAAGAAGGCGAGAACGGCATCGCCCATGAATTTCAGCACTTCACCGCCCTCGCGGGTAATTGCGGGTACCACCTTGTCGAAATAGGCGTTGAGGAGACCGAGGACGGTGCTGCCGGGCAGCCGGTTGGAAAGTTCGGTGAAGCCGCGTAAGTCGCAGAGCAGAAGTGCTGCCTCCATGGATTCGATCTCGCCGCGGCGGATATGTCCGGCAAGGATCCGGCTGGCCGTCATCGGGCCGATATAGGTATCGAGAAGGCTAAGTTCGCATTGTCTGAGAACGCGCAGTTCGCAGGTGTTGCGCAGCGCCGGCAGTATGCGCTCGATCACGTCCTGTTCGGCCGATGTGAAACCACCAGGGCGCCGTGTGCCGAAGACGGCGGTGCTGATAGGCCCGTCGGCATTGCAGAGCGGCGCCACGACCAGCTGAACCAGCCCGCGGCCGTAAAAGACGTCGATATGCTGCCAGCGCCCATGCGGGCTCTCGCCCGGGCCGACGACCAGCAGTTCGCGCAGCTCCTGCGCCTTCACGAGCGGCGTATTGGCCAGCGCGAGACGGGTGCCATGCTCCCGATCATGTATCTCGACCGGCTCGCCGGGTGCCCAGGCAAAGGTGCGGCCGATGAATTCAGGATGCAGCGTCGTCAGGTGCAGGGTCAGTCGGTCGACGGGAAGGCCGAGCGCCCGCAGGCGGCGTCCAAGGCCTGCGACAAGGCCCGCCTCATCGAGGGTGTGGCATTCGTCGCCGGTCAACCATTCGACGAGGCTTAGGGTTGCCCCGGTATTGATGCCGCCACGCAGCGCTCTGCGGTTAGCTGTTGCGGCTTCTGGCATGTCGTGCAGCAAAGTCATGGTTATCTCCTGCTCGTTGAGGCGCGGCGCTCAATGCGCGCCACCGCCGGAAAGCTGACCGGGTTTCTTGAGAAGCAGGCTGGCGACGAGCGCAACGACCAGTGTGACGCCGAGCAGGAAGAACGTGTCGCTGAAAGCCATGATGTTGGCCTGCTTGCGAAGGCCGGCGGCGATGGCGACGATCGCCTTGTGCGTCGCAAGCGCCTGGTCGCTGATCCCGTGGTTCATGAAGTAATTGGTGAGATTGGTGACGCGAGCGCGGGTAGCTTCTTCGAACACCGAGACCGAATTCGTGAGGATGTTGGAGTGGAACTGCTCGCGCTTGGTGAGGAAGGTCTGCAGCGCCGCAATGCCGACCGCGCCGCCGAGATTGCGCATCATGTTGAAGAGCGCGGAAGCGGAGCCGGCATTTTCCTGCTCGATGCCGGCGGTCGCGATTGCCGTCAGCGGTGTGAAGGCGAGCGCCTGGCCGACGGCACGCACGATATTCGGCCAGAAGAGCTGATCGCTGGCATAGTTGCTCGTCATGTAGATATTCATGAAGTTCGAAGCGGCAAAGAGTGCAAAGCCGACGATGATCAGCAGCCGGGCATCGATGCGCTTCATCAGCCGCGGCACCAGCGGGATCAAGATCAGCTGTGGAATGCCGGTCCAGGCAAGCACCATGCCGATCTGCTCGGAATTGTAGCCCTGGATGCGCGTCAGATAGATCGGCAGGATGAAAACCGAGCCATAAAGGGCGACGCCCATCAGGAAGTTGGCGACGATGCCGAAGCCGAAATTGCGGCGCACCAGCAGGCGCAGGTTGAGGAGCGGATGGGCAGCACGGAGTTCGATGACCAGAAAGAGCGTCAAGGAGACAGCGGCAATGACGGAGAGACGGACGATGAAGGGTGAACCGAACCAGTCGTCCTTGTTGCCTTCTTCGAGCACGGTCTGCAGCGCGGCTAGGCCAACCGCCATGGTGATGATGCCGGGCCAGTCGCCCTTGGCGAGCAGCGAAAGGTTCATCGGGGCGCGCTCGAGCGAGACCCAGAGCATGCCGACCATCAGAATGCCGGGCACGAGATTGACATAGAAGATGTATTCCCAGCCCCAGTTTTCGGTAAGATAGCCGCCGATGGTCGGGCCGATGGCCGGCGCGAAGGTCGCGGAAAGGGCAAAGAGGGCAAGGCCCATCGGTTGCTTGGGCTTCGGCAGCAGCGTGATGATGATGGTGAAGGCCATCGGGATCAGCACGCCGCCGGAAAAGCCCTGTATGGCGCGCAGGATGATCATCTGCTGCAGGTTTGCGGCAAAGGCGCAGGCGACCGAGAAGACGAGAAAGAGGATGGCATTGGTCAGCAGATATTTGCGGACCGAAAAGACGCGCGCCAGCCAGGCGCTGAGCGGAATGACGACGATCTCGGCGATCAGGTAGGAGGTCGAGATCCAGCCGCCGTCATCCGTTCCGGCACCGATCGCGCCCTGGATATCCGCGAGCGACGCATTGACGATCTGGATGTTCAGGACGGCCATGAAGGCGCCAAGCGTGGAGCCGACCACGGCGATCCACATGCGCAGCGGGCTCATGGCGGGCCGCGCGGACAAAGCGGGGACAGCGCTCGCTGATGCGGCGGAATTGTTGTTTGCGGCGAACTGAAGGGTGGTCACGATGTTTCTCCGTCCGGCTGATGCCGGAACAATCTCATGACAGTGTTGAGGTGATAATCGACAAGGAACGGGAAGGATTACCCAGCGTCGTTGGATAATTTCTCGGCATTGGCCGTCGAGGTCTGGACCGCCTTGGTATCGATTTCAGGTTCGACGGACATGCCGGAGCGCAGCAGTCCCGCCAGGTGTTCGTCATCGATGACGATCTTCACCGGGATGCGCTGGACGATCTTGGTAAAATTGCCCGTCGCATTGTCCGGCGGCAGCAGCGAGAACTCCAGCCCGCTTGCCGGCGAGACGCTATCGACGTGCCCCTTGATGGAGACATCCGGGAAGCTGTCCACCTTGATCTCGACCGATTGGCCGGGGCGCACGTAGGTCAGCTGCGTTTCCTTGAAATTCGCGACGACATAGACCGAGTGCAGCGGCACCACCGCCATCAGCTGCGTGCCCGAGGTGACGTATTGCCCGACGCGGATCGAGCGGGCGCCGACCGTGCCATCGACGGCCGCGACGATATTCGTATAGGACAGGTTGAGTTCCGCCTGTTGGACTGAAGCCGCGGCACGGTCGCGCTGGGCGACTGCCTGATCGCGCTGTGTCTGCAGCACCGGCACCTTGTTCTGGGCTGCAACGACAGCGGCCCGATCGCGTTCGACGGCGGCGGCTGCCTGCTTGCTGGCCGATTGCGTCTCTTCGGCACGCGATTGGGTGCCGACGCCGTTGGTGATCAACCGTGCCGACCGCGCGGCGTCCGAGACCGCATAGTTCAGGGAAGCCTTCGAAGAATCGACCGTTGCCTCGGCCTGCGCGATCAGCGATTGCTGCAGCAGGATCTGCGCGTCCATATTGGCAATCGCCGCATCGGCAGCCTTGAGATCCGCCTTCGCCTGGGAAAGAGCTGCCTGGAAATCGCGATCGTCGATGCGGGCAAGCACCTGGCCGACCTTGACCATGTCATTGTCGCTGACCAGCACTTGCCTGATGTAGCCGGCGACCTTCGGCGCGATCGTCGTGTAGTCCGCCTTCACATAGGCGTCGTCGGTCGATTCGATGAAGCGTCCGACCGTCCAGTAGCGATAGCCGAAATCGGCGCCAAAGGCGACGCCGGCCAGCAGAGCGGCAACAAGCACGCCGCGCTTGACCAGCTTGCGGCCAGCCTTGGGGGTAACGGCAGTGGCAGGCGCGCCGACCACCGGGCCTTGCGGCGCCTCGGCGGCTGGAGACTTTGCCACTTCGCCGGCCGGTGCGGCATCGGCTTGGCTTGCGTTTCTGAACGCCTCGTTGCGTGGTAGTTCGACCATTGTCCGTTTCCTTCAGCATCGAGCCCGTTTGCATGGGCGCCTTTTTTGATGCGATGAAGATGCGTCCGAACGGTCCTTCTGATAATCTCCTCAAATCTTGAAGGATCATCAACTCACAGCGGATAATCCGAGGACCCTATGGATCGGCTGACCAGCCTGATAGTCTTTGGCCGGGTGGTGGATTGCGGCGGTTTTTCCGCAGCCGCCCGCCGGCTCAACATGTCCGTCACCATGGTGGGCAACCATGTGCAATCACTGGAAGAGCGCCTCGGCGTGCGGCTCCTCAACCGCACGACGCGCAGGGTCAGCCTGACGGAGACAGGCAAATACTATTATGAGCGCTCCTCGCAGATTCTCGCCGATCTCGAGGAAGCCGATCGGGCGGCAGGTGCTCTCAGCTCCATGCCGCGCGGTACGCTGAAGATCTATACAAGCGGCGCCATCGTCCGCTTCCTGCTTCCCGTCGTCAACGAATTCATGACACAGTACCCGGCGATCTCGCTCGACTTCAACGCCGGCGAGCGCTCGATCGATATGATCGAGGAGGGCTACGATCTGATGATCCGCACCTTGCCATCATCGGAATCGACACTTGTCGCACGCAAGCTTACGCCCTGGCGCCACATGCTCGTCTGCTCGCCCGAATATCGCGACACGCATCCCTTGCCGAAAGTGCCGGCCGATCTCGTGGCGCATAATTGCCTGCAATATACCCACTATCCCTATGGCGACGAATGGCGTTTCGAGGATGCCGATGGCAAGCAGCAAGGCGTCAAGATCTCGGGCAATGTCGTCTCCAACAGCGCCGAGACTTTGCGGTATCTCCTGGCCAGCGGGCAGGGCATCTTCCTTGCCCCGAGCTTCATCGTCTTCGAAGATGTCGCCGCCGGACGCCTCGTGCGCGCCATGCCCGACTATCGCGCCGTGGAATTCACGATCAGCGCGATCTATCCGAACCGCAGTCACCTGCCGACAAAGGTGCGACTGTTCATCGACCTTCTGGCGGAGCGCTTCATCGAACACCGCAAATGGATGACCTGAGCGGGTTATGTTTCAAACTGCGCTCAATACGCTAATAGCTGGATTGTTGCTTGCTGGCGGCAACTGACGCCGATATGTCTGGCCCGCACAAGCGGGATACGGCATTCAGTTTACATTTGACGAAATAAGGATATCCTTTGTCCTTGATAGAGGCCAACTCATATCGGCCCCGCGGAATGAATTTATGATCTTGAAAAGCCAAGTCGAATGGGCGCTTCACTGCTGCGCCATTCTGGCCGGTCTGCCCGACGGCCGTTATCTCTCCACCAAAGCACTGGCCGAATTCCATGGACTTCCCAAGGAATATCTATCCAAGGCTCTGCAAGGCCTGTCGCAGGCGGGGCTTGTCGATACGTCCCTCGGCCCGTCGGGCGGCTACCGGCTGGCGAAACCGCCGGCCGAACTGACCTTTCTCGAGATCGTCGAGGCCGTCGAGGGCCGGCAGCGCACGTTTGTCTGTAGCAACATCCGGGCCAATAATCCTTGCCGGCCGAAGGACCATTGCGAAAGTAGCCCATGCGCTGTCGCGCGCATCATGTGGGAGGCCGACGAAGCCTGGCGGGCAAAATTGCGCGGGGTCAGGCTGTCGGATCTCGTCGGCATCCTGTCGCGGGAAGTCGCGCCGGAAGTTTGGAAGAGCTCCTTCGAATGGGTGCTAGAGCGTGCCGGATGAAAGTTGCCTGACAACCGCCGCGGCGGGGTCGGCACCCTCGGTGGGCGGCATGCAGAAAAAGCTTTGTTCCGGCATCGCCAATGCGAGGCCATTCGTCTTGCAGTGCTGATAGACCAGATCGATGATCTCGTTTTGCGCTGGCGTGCGGGTGGCTGCGCTCGCCACGCGGAACTGCAATTCGATCTCGATGGCAATTGCGTCGATTGTCTTGAGCGCGATGGCTGGCGGTGGGTTCTTGACGATCCGTTCGCAGTCCTGCAGCGCGATGAGCATAATCTCCTCGACGACGTGCGGCCTGTGGGTCGCAGCAATCCGGATCGTCAGTGCAACCAGATGCGACTCGTCTGGACGGCTGCGGTTTGTCACCCCCTGTTTTGCGAGGACGCTGTTGGGCAGGACGACGACGTTGTGGCCGCCGGTCAAAAGATTGGTGGAGCGCCAGTTGGTTTCCGTAACACGCCCCTCGGTGCCGTCGCTCAATTGGATCCAGTCGCCGATGGCGTAGGCACGGCCGAGCGCGAGCGTGATGCCGGAGAAAACGTCGGCCAGGGTGTTCTGCAGCGCCAGACCGATAATGACGACCACCACGCCCGAGGTGGCAATGAGTGGACCGACCGGCGCGCCGAAGACGAAGCCGATGACCGACAGCACCACACTGAGATAGACGACGCCGACGATGAGATCCTGGAGGAGATGCGCTTCCTGCGGCCGCCGATTGAGGGTGATGTAGATATGAACGAAGCCGATCAGCGTCCATGCAAGATGGAGCCACCAGAGAACCCTTGCGGATTTGGCGAGCAGAATGCCGGCCTCCTGAAGTTCGGCATCGTCGAGATGGTAGGGCGAAATTCCGGCAAGCCAGAGCACGAGGCTCATGCCGGCGAAGAACAGGATCTGCACGATCAGGCGCGCGGTTGGACGGCTGCGTCCCTGGATATGCCATATGAGAATCCCGACAAGCCCGAGAAGGTTGATGAGGACGAGCGGAAGGGAATGATGTTCGCCGAACATGAGGGGCTCACCAACGATGATTTCCAACTGGGGGAGGGGCAGGCTGAGTAGAAGGACAGCCTGGGTCGAGGCGAGTGCCTTGAGCACCCGCCCCGACCCAGCCATTTCTTGCCGGCTATTTCTTGATCGGGAAGGTCAGTTCCTTCTGGCTGCTGTCGACGACGAAGACCGCCAGGAGCTTGGCCGGCTTGGTCTTGCTGGCATTCTCGCTGACGCCATGGCGATCGCCCGGCATCTCGGAGAAGTTTTCACCCGCCTTGTAGACCTTGACTGGACCGTCATTGACCTGGCTGCGGATCGCACCCTCAAGGACGGTCGCATAGATGAAGGCCGAGTTCGGATGGGTGTGGGCCGACGAGAAGCCGCCGGGGCCGTATTCGACCAGAACACCCTTCATGCTCTTGCCGGGCACATTCGGCAACTCATGCTCATAGACAAGGGTAACCTTGGCGTCCTTGTCGCCGGCATCATGGGCGCCGGCCGAGGTGGACAAGAGAGCGGTCAGGGCAAGGACGAGGATTGGCTTGATCATGTCGAAATTCCTTTCTCGAAGGTTGGACGATGCGCCGCCCGCGGCGGCACATCGTCACCGCCTCATTTGCGGGCGGAGGTCGCGAACCATTGCTCGAAGCTGATATGACCGAGGCGGGGATTGTTGTCGGAGACAAGCGAACCGTCCGCGAGCTTGGTGCCGAAATAGCGGGCATCGGGATCGCCCTCGACATGGCGCGCATCGCCCATGGCCTTCAGATAGCGGGCGACGAACTCGTTCATCCGGGCGCGTTCCGGGCCGGAGATTTCGATCACGCCATTAATTGGCGCCGCCGTCGCAACAGTGGCCATGGCGTCGGCGACGTCGTCGGAGGCGATCGGCTGCACGTAACCCGTGGGCAGCCGCACGACGTTCCCGATGGTGGCGGATTGGGCGATGCCGCTCAAAAATTCCATGAACTGCGTCGAATGGACGATCGTATAGGGAAGGCCGGATTCCCGAATGGCCTTTTCCTGGGCGACCTTGGCACGCATGTAGCCGCTGCCGGGCAGACGGTCGACGCCGATGATGGAAAGGGCGATGTGATGCTTGACGCCGGCGGCCTTCTCGGCCGCCATGAGGTTGCGGCCCGAGGTCTCGAAGAATTCGAGCACGGCCTTGTCCTCGAAGGAGGGCGAGTTTGCGAGGTCGATGACGGTGGAGGCGCCGGTGAGCGCCTCGGCCAATCCTTCGCCGGTGATAGTGTTGACGCCGGTATTCGGGGCGGCGGCAATGACTTCATGGCCTTGCTTGCGAAGGCGGTCGGCTGTCTTCGAACCGATGAGGCCGGTTCCGCCAATGATGACGATTTTCATGAGCTTCTCCATTCGCGGCCGCTTCGCGCACCGCATTGTTCATTCGTTTCAGAATGGTTGGTCGTGGATCAGGGCCGTCCTATCGACGCCGTAGATCCATTCGGCCGAGCCGGGCGCGTCCATGAAGGCTGTGCGCCGGCTCGGCTCCAGTCCATTACGGCTTAGTAGTCCCAGAAGACCGGTACCCAGCGAAAGACGTCGCCGTCGGCAGCCACATGGCCGACGGAGGGGAACGGCATATGGGTCGCCACCAGAAGCTCGCCGGTCTCCGCCAGCTCCCGCAAAAGACGAACGCGGACGCGGGCCGCCTCTTCCGGGTCGTGTTCGAAGCCGTTGAACCAGTCGGGGTGTTCGAACCCGACCGCGAACACGGCATCGCCAGCGAACATCAGCTGGTCTTTGCCGGATGCCACGCGGACCACGCTATGTCCGGGGGTGTGGCCGCCGGTTCGGGAGACGACCACGCCCGGCGCCACCTCGTGCTCATCATCGAACAATCGCAGGTGGCTTTCGTATTCCTTTCTGAACTGCTTGGCGGCGGCTCGAAGCGCGTCCGGGAAGCCGGGCGGCATGGACACATGAGAGAAATCGGGCGCCTCCCAGAATTTGACCTCGGCGGCTGCCACATGGATCTTGAGGTCTGGACGCAGTCGCTCCTTCACCCCGTCGACGAGGAGCCCGCCAACGTGGTCCATATGCATGTGGGTCAGGACCACGTCGGTTACAGATCCAAGGTCGATGCCGGCGGCTTCCAGTCGCTTGATCAATTGCCCGGCCCGCGGCAGGTTCAATTCCGGGTCCAGACCCAGGCCGGCGTCGATGAGGATAGTCTGCTTGCCGCTGCGCACCACGACCACGTTCAGCGCCCAGTCGAAAGCATCCGGCGGCAGGAACATGTCGTTGAGCCAGGCCGCGCGCTCGGTCGGGTCGGCATTGTGTCCCAACATCTTGGTCGGGAGCGGCAGCACGCCGTCGCTGATCACCAAAACGTCGATTTCGCCGATCTTCACCGCGTAGCGTGATGGAACCAGTTCGTCGGGGCCTGATTTAACGGGCTGTGCGGGATTATTCATGTTCATGTCTGTCTCCTGTTGATTGTGGTCTTTGCGTCGTCCATGCTGACGCGCATCGTTTGGTGGGCACTCAGGGAGAAAGGCTTAGTTGAGGCCGGCCCTGTCGAGGCCGTAGAGTTTGTCGGCCGAACCCGGCACGGACTTGAAGGCGATGCCGGCGCGGTTCCAGGCATTGATGACCATGATTGCGAAAGTCAGATCGGAAATTTCCCGCTCCGAAAGCTGGCCGCGCACACGCTCATAGAGCTCGTCGGGAATGCCGCCTTCCGCTAGCTTCGTCACGGCTTCGGTCCAGGCGAGGGCAGCGCGCTCCCGCGGGACGAAAAGGTTGGATTCGCGCCAGATGGCGACGTGGTAGAGCCGGAGCTCGCTCTCGCCGTGGATCTTGGCTTCCTTCACATGCATGTCCAGGCAGAAGGCGCAGCCGTTGATTTGCGAGGCGCGGATCTGAACGAGATCGTGGATCTTCTGGTCGATGGCGCTGTCTTTCAGAGCCATGCTGAGATCCGACAATTTCTTGAAAAGTACCGGGGATTGCTGGGCATAGTTCACGCGTTGCGTCATGGGTCATCTCCGTTATTAAGGACATTTTATATCCTTATGGATAGAAAATATCCGTAATTGCTGGACAGTAAAGCCCTTCGGAATTAAGGTGGGCACATAAGGCTTATGCGGAAAAGTATGGGGGGTGGGATGGATATCGTGGGTGCGCTGCAAACATTCATGAGGGTGGTGGAAACCGGCTCGTTTTCGGCCGCCGCCGTTCATCTCAGCGTGACGCAGCCGGCGGTCTCTCGGCAGATTTCGGCGCTGGAGGCGCATCTCAACACGCGTCTTCTGCACCGCACGACGAATGCATTAGCCTTGACGGCGGAGGGGGAGCAGATCATCCCGATGGCGCTCAAGGTCATCGAGGCGGTCGAAGCGCTCAGTGAAACGACCTGTCGTGGCGGGACGGCCGCGACGGGCAAAGTGCGCCTTGCCTTGCCGACGCCGCTGGGGCTTTGCGTCAGCGATCGCCTCGGGATGCTGTTTGAACAGCACCACGGACTTTCCGTCGAGTTGCTCTTTCGCGAGGAACCGTCCGACCTGGTCGAAGAGGGGATCGATCTCGAGGTGCGGCTTGGGGTGGTTGCGGACTGCAGCCTGATGTGTCGTCGGATCGGCTGGACGACGGCCTTCCTCGTCGCCGCGCCCTCATACCTACAGGGACGAAAAGCTCTGAAAACCCCTAATGATATCAGCGCCCATGATTGCATTTGCTACAAGCGCGCCGGCGACGGCAGGTCCTGGTCTTTTTCCAATGGTGCCGAGGACGTGGCCGTGCGCATCGCGCCGCGCCTGATCGCCAGCAATTCCATCGCTGCCCACCGCGCGGCACTCGCCGGCAACGGCCTTGCCGTCCTTTCCCATATATTGGCCAGGCCCGATATCGAGGCAGGTCGGCTGGTGAGGCTCATGCCGGATTTTCCACCGAGCCGATTGCCGATCAACGTCGTCTACTCGTCCCGGCGGAACCTGCCATTTCGCATCAGGGCCGTGCTCGACTTTCTGATCGAGGTTGTCAGGGAAGATCCCTTGATGGCGCCGTCCCTTTCCCATTGAACCTTGGCCATCGGCGCCACGCAATGCTGTGCGGAGAGGAGGCGTTTTTTGTACCAATCCTGCCAGAATGCCGATTCTGCGGGGCGAGGAGAGATCGCTGCCGCATTTCGCTGTCGCGATCGCCTATGAATTTGCCTGAAAAGACGGGCTGGCGGTCTTGCGTCCTGGCGCAAGTGAGGCAACTGTCCTTTGATCTTTCGCACTGCCGTCGCGCGGCATGGAGAGCTTTGACAAGAGATATGAAGACATCGAAAAGGATCGGCATTCTTGAAGTTGCGCGACTGGCCGGCGTTTCCGCCACCACGGTATCCCGCGTTCTCAACGGTCGCGCCGATAGCCGTATCAGCCTGGAAACGCAGGAGCGTGTCAGGGCGACGGCACACAGGGCCGGCTATGTCGTCAATCGCTTGGCCACATCGCTGAGGACCCATCGGACCGGCGTGTTCGGGGCGATCGTCAACAGCCTTTCAGGTCACTACCAGCCGCATTTGACGAGCCGCCTGCAGGCGGCGGCGCAGCGCCGGGGCGTGGAATTGCTGGTCGCTCAGGCCATGGCCGAGGCGGGCGAGGTCGCGGGTCAGCTTCGCCTGTTCCAGGAAGATTTCTTCGATGGCGTGATCATGGTCAGCGATCTTCCCGGTCAGCAGGCCCTTTGCGATCATCTCGATCGCATGGGCAAGGCGCATGTGACGCTGGGCGCGGGATTGACGGGGCCGCTGCCCGCGGTACTTACGGATGATCGCCATGGCATTCACCTGCTGTTCGATCATCTGAAAGGGCTTGGACATCGCCATATCTCCTTCGTCTACCGCATCAGCCGCAGCGCACTTCGCGATCGGCTGTCGATTTTCGAGGAGCTGGTCGCCGCAAGCGCAGGTTCCATCGTTGGCGATGTCATTTCGTTCGAGAAGGACGAGCGCGACCGCAGGCTCCTTGCGGAGCTTTTGGCCTCGCCGAAACGCCCGACGGCGCTGATTTGCGGAAGCGACGGCCTTGCCATCGAAGTCGTTGCGTTCCTGCGCGATCTCGGTTTGCGGATTCCCGACGATATCTCCGTGGTGGGATACGACAATGTGCCAGATACCGCCTTTTGGACGCCGCCATTGACGACGGTCGCGCAGCCGACGGATTCGCTCTGCGAGGCGTCGCTTGACCTTCTGGTTGAGCTTGCCAATCTTCCAGTGGAAGCACGCGTTGCAAAGCGTCCCATGCGCTTCGTAACGCCCGAACTTGTCATACGTGCGTCATCGAGCTCGCCTAGTTTGCGGCCGTTCTCCCTTGCGTAGTTGAAACGACAGTTCCTAGCGCAAGTGGTCGTTTTCTATTTGCGCAAACGTTTGTGCAAGCCTCTTAACTGGAGAGTGTGTCGATGTCTGAATTCCTTCTCAACGGCTTCAACACGCCGCTTAGCCGGCGCACGACGCTTCTCATGGGAGCGGCAGCCGGCCTCTCTGCCTTCGCTCCCGCGCTGTCCGCCTTCGCCGATGATGGTGATGACAAAAGGCCCGAGCTTCGCATTGCCGTGCAGCAGAATCCGGTGTCGCAGGAGCCGATCGATGCCGCCAGCAACGTTGCTTTCCGCAACAACTATTCCATTCATGAGACGGTGCTCGCGCTCGACATGCGCGGCGATTTTTCCGTGAAGCCAAATCTCGCTACGTCTTGGACCTGGATTTCGCCGACCGTGCTCGAAATGAAGCTGCGCCCCGGCGTGATTTTCCATGATGGCCGCGAAATGACGGCCGAAGACGTCGCCTTCTCCTTCGGGCCCGAGCGGCTCCTGAACAAGGATGCGCCGGGCTATCCCACCTACCGCACCAATTTCACGAGCCTCGATCATGTCGAAGTGGTCGATCCGTTGACGGTTCGCTTTATCACCAAGTTCCAGGACCCGATCTTCCTGCAGCGCCTCGCCTCCTATGCCGCTGTCGTCATCAGCAAGGATGCCTGGCAGAAGAATGGCGGCAACTGGACCACCTGGCGGCAGAAGCCGGTCGGCGCCGGCCCTTACAAGGTCGAGAGCTACGCAACGAACGAAAACGTGATTCTGGCCGCGCACGACCAGGCCTATCGCGGCAAGCCGGCCGCCAAGCGGGTGATCCTGCGCATCGTGCCGGAAGTATCCTCGCGCATCGCCGGTCTGCTGGCCGGCGATTATGATATCGCCACGGACCTGCCGCCCGATCAGCTTTCGGTCGTCACCGCCAGCGCCGGCCACGAGATCGTCGGCGGTCCGGTTCCGAACCACCGCATTCTGTTTTTCGACAAGAACAATCCGGCGCTGAAGGATCCGCGCGTGCGTCAGGCGCTCATCCTCGCCATCGACCGCCAGGCGATCGTCGACACGATCTGGAACGGTCGCACCAGGGTGCCGAACGGCCTGCAATTCGAGCTCTATGGCCCCGTCTACCTCAAGGATTATCCGGCCTACAAATATGATCCTGATCAGGCAATGCAGCTCCTGAAGGATGCCGGCTATAACGGCGAAGAGATCGAGATCCGCTCGCAGAACAATTACTACACGGCGGAAAATCCCGTTACGCAAGCCCTGGTCGCCATGTGGCAGGCCGTCGGCGTCAATGCCAAGATGAAGTTCGTCGAAAGCGGCAAGTTGTTCGAAAATTCGTCGACGCGCGCCACCGGCAACTGGTCGAGCACGGGACAGATCCCCGACCCCTATATCTCCTTCTTCACGCAGTTCAGCTCGGCCGGCAATCTGAATTCGTTCAAGATCTGGCAGAATGCCGATTTCGATGCTCTCGGCGCGAAAATGGAGCAAGCCGTCGATCCGGCCGATCGCGCCAAGATCTTCCGTGACATGCTGCATCTGATCGAGTGGGAAGATCCGGGCGTCACCGTCCTGCACCAGAACGCCGTCTTCTTCGGTATCCGCAAGGGCATCAAGTGGCAGCCTCTGCCGGCTTTCCAGATGGACCTCGGTGCCGGCAGCCTCGCCTTCGAAGAGCAGAAGAGCTGAGTTGCCTCGACATGGGCGTTCCCGTTCTTTCCGTCGACAATCTGAGTATCTCGTTCAGAACGGGTGCCGGCCGGCTGTATTCGGTCAACAATGTCTCCTTTGACCTCGCCGAGGGCGAAATTCTCGGCATCGTCGGGGAGAGTGGATCGGGAAAGAGCGTCACCTGTCTTGCGCTCGCGGGTCTTCTGGGTCCGAGCGCCAGCGCGACGGGCTATATTTCCTTTCAAGATGCCATGTATGACGCGGCCGAGCTTGGTCCTCGGTCGCGCGTAAAGCTGCCGCCGATCGGGCTGATCTTTCAGGAACCCGTCTCCTGTCTCGATCCCGTGCGCACGATCGGCTCCCAGATCGCAGAAGCCGCCGTCAGTGCCGGCATGTCCGCCAAGGAAGCCAGGGCCGAAGCGCTCCGGCTTCTGGCGGAAGTCGCCATCCCGCAACCCGAGGTGCGCTACAATGCCTATCCCGCGCAATTTTCCGGCGGCATGTGCCAGCGCGTGATGATCGCCACTGCACTTGCCATGCAGCCGCGGCTGATCATCGCCGATGAACCCACAACGGCACTCGACGTCACCGTGCAGGCACAGGTAGTCGCCTTATTGGTCAGAGCGGT
This sequence comes from Rhizobium sp. CCGE531, assembly GCF_003627795.1. Taxonomy (NCBI): domain Bacteria; kingdom Pseudomonadati; phylum Pseudomonadota; class Alphaproteobacteria; order Hyphomicrobiales; family Rhizobiaceae; genus Rhizobium; species Rhizobium sp. CCGE531. Next base: position 465,544 of record NZ_CP032686.1, read on the forward strand.
GCGCGAGCGTGGCATTCCGATGATTTTCATCAGTCATGATCTCGATCTTGTTTCCGAGGTCTGTGACCGGATCGCGGTGATGTATGCGGGGTCGCTGGTCGAGATCAACCGCACCGACGATCTCTACGACAATCCGCGCCATCCCTATACGAGGCTGTTGCTGGAGGCTATGCCGGGATGCGGCAAGCCGCTGGAGAAGCTTGCGGACATTCCCGGTGAACTGAAATTGCACAATGACCGACCGCAGGCCTGCGCCTTTGCACCTCGCTGTCCGCGCGCCGAACCGAATTGCGCGAAGACCGTCCCGCCATTGATTGCCGGTACGGCCGCGCTCGCCTGCTTCAATCCGTGGAGCCTCCATGACACCTGAGCAGCAAATATCATCGAATGCGCGCGAACCGGCTGCCGCACTTGCCGCCCGCGATCTGCAATTTTCCTATGCGCCGGGTTTTTCCCTGTGGCCGGGCCGCGCAAAGGGGTTTCACGCCATCAAGGATGTGAGCCTTGAATTGAAGTCCGGCGAGACGCTGGGTCTCGTCGGCGAGTCCGGTTGCGGCAAATCCACGCTTGCCTCGCTCCTGTGTGGCGACCGCGAACCGACATCAGGCGAGATCACGCTGTTCGGCCAGCCTTTCAAGAGCTTGATGAAGTCGAACCGGCGCGGCCTGGCAAAGCATCTGCAGGTCATTTCTCAGGACACGATGGGAGCGCTCGATCCGCGCCAAAGCGTCGGGCAGCAGATGGTGGAAACGCTGACGATCCACGGCATCGGCTATCCCGCAAGCCGGCTCGATCGCGCAGCGGAGACATTCAAGGCCGTCAGCCTGCCGGCTTCAGCCTTGCAGAAATTTCCGCATCAGCTGTCGGGCGGCCAGCGCCAGCGCGTGGCGATCGCCCGTGCCCTCATCGTCGAGCCACAAATTCTGCTTTGCGACGAGCCGGTCTCGGCGCTCGACGTCTCTGTGCAGGCGCAGGTGCTCAACCTCCTGCTCGAACTGCAACGGGCTCGCGGCCTGTCGCTGCTCTTCATCAGCCATGATGTGCGGGTGGTCCGCCATGTCTCCCATCGCGTCGCGATCATGGAGGCAGGGCAGATCGTGGAAACCGGCCCCGCGGAGGAGGTCTTCGCAAACCCGGTCCACCCCTATACCGCCAAACTCCTCTCTGCTGTTCCCCGCGGGCGGCGAGGCAGGGTGCGGCAGCCAGCGGCCATGCTCGAAACGCTCTGAAGGAACAGGCAATGCTTCAATCCATCCTGCGGGCGTTTTTGAGAGCGCTCGTGACGCTGTTCCTGGCGATGACCTTCACCTTCGTCATCCTGCGCGTCAGCGGCGATCCGCTGCATTCCCTGCTGCCGATCGAAACGCCGCCGGAAGTGGTGGCGCTGATGCGGCAGCAATGGGGTCTCGATCAGCCGCTCTACATCCAGTATTTCGCCTATCTCGGTCATCTTCTGCGCGGCGATTTCGGCACCTCGCTGCTGAATGGACAAGACGCTCTGACGCTGGTCCTGTCGAAGGTCCCGGCGACGCTGGAGTTGATGGGCGCTGCCCTGATATTGGCGTTCTGCGCCGGCGTGCCCTTCGGCATTCTGGCTGCGCGCAATCGCGGCGGGCTGATCGACCGCTTCGTGATGGCGCTTGCGGTGTTGATGCATTCGCTTCCGAATTTCCTGATCGCCATTCTGCTTATCCAGCTTTTCGCCGTCTCCCTGCGGATATTGCCGAGCGGTGGGGGATCGACGATGGCGCATCTCGTCATGCCCGTTCTGGTCATCGGTCTTTACAACGCCGGCATCATCGCCCGTTTCGTGCGCTCGAGCGTGCTGGAAGTGCTGGGCCAGCGCTTCATATTGGCGGCGCGCGCCAAGCGCATCGGCGAAAGCGCTCTTCTCTGGCGGCATATCATGCCGAATGCGGCCCTGCCGCTTCTGACCATGCTCGGCTTTCTGGTCGGCGGCATGATTGGCGGCGCTGCCGTGGTCGAGAGCGTCTACGCCTGGCCGGGTGTCGGCCGCTTTCTCGTTTCCTCGGTGGCGCAGCGCGATCTCAATATCGTGCAGACCATCGTGCTGCTCATCACGGCAGCGATGGTGAGCGCCAATCTCATCATCGATTGTCTCTACATTCTTGCCGATCCGCGTCTGCGGCATCGGGCATCGGCCTGATCGGCCGTTTCGGAAGGAAATAGCCATGGCGAATGCGGTCGGCACGGATGCTCTTGCCAAAATCAAGCCGAAGAGGGCCTTACGCCGCCTGCGGTTCGATCTGACGACCGCAATCTGTGCCATGGTGCTTCTGACTTTCGTCGTGGTCGCAGTCTTTGCCAATGTGCTGGCGCCCCATGGCTTCGCGCAGATCGACCTCCACGCCCGCAAGGCGCCGCCGATCCTGTTCGGCGGCTCGTTCAAGCATATTCTCGGTACAGACGAGCTCGGTCGCGATATTCTGAGCCGCATCTTCTATGGCTTGCGCACCAGCCTGCTGATCGCGCTCGGAGCCTCGGCGATCAGCCTGACGCTTGGCACGGTGCTTGGGCTGCTTGCAACATTTGGGCGCGGATTTGCCGATATGGTGATCCGCGTCGCCGTGGATTTTCAGGCATCGATGCCGTTCCTGATCATCGCGCTCGCCGTTCTCGCCTTCTTCGGCGACAATCTCTGGCTTTTCATGGCATTGCTCGGCCTCTACGGGTGGGAGCGCTACGCGCGGCTGGTGCGCGCCATGGCCGGGCTGGAGCTCGAACGGGGTTATGTCGCGGCCTTGAGGCGGAACGGTGCTGGAACGGGGCGCATCGCCTTCCTGCACGTGCTGCCCAACATTCTTTCCGTCGTCCTCGTCAACCTGACGATCGTCCTGCCGGAAGTCCTGCTGCAGGAATCGGCGTTGAGCTTCCTCGGCCTCGGCATCCAGCCGCCGCTCGTCAGCCTCGGCAGCATGGTGGGGGCAGGCCGCGACTATGTCATGACCGAATGGTGGATCGCGATCCTGCCGGGCATCGTGATCTTCCTGCTGTCGCTGTCGACCAGCCTGATCGGCGACTACCTGCGCGATGCCCTCGATCCCACTCTCCAATAGCCCCTCTGATCATTTTCATCATCAAGGAGAATTCCGTTGCCTTTGCCTCTACATGCGGCTCGTCATGGTCAATTGCGCATCGCGGCCCATCGCGGTTTCAGCTATCGCTTTCCGGAAAATACCATTCTGGCATTTCAGCAGGGCGTGGCGGCCGGCGCCAATGAATGCGAGATCGACCTGATGCTGACGCGCGACGCGCAGATCGTCGTCATGCACGACCGGACGCTGGACAGGACGACCGACGGCTTCGGCTTCGTCGGCGATCATGATCTCGAGCATATTCTGACGCTCGATGCCGGCGCGAAATTCGACCCACGCTTCGCCGGGACCCGCGTGCCGACCTTCGCCGATGCCGTCCTATGGGCCAAGCAGACCGATACGCGCCTGGCGATCGAAATGAAGGAACCCGAGCGGGCGAACCGCCTTGCCGATATCATGATCGCAACCCTGCGGGATCTGGATGCTTTCGAGCACGTCGCCATATCCTCCTTCGATCACCTCGACTTGCTGCGCGTGAAGGACATTGAGCCGCGCCTGCAGACGGAGGCGATCCTTCACCATCGCCCCGTCGATATTGTCGCTTCCATGCGGGCCGGCGGGATCGATGGCGTTTCACTCGAGTTGAACCGCTTTCATCGCGCCGACGCCGAAGCGCTGCGGGAGGCCGGCATTGCCGTGCGGCTCAGCCTGCCGTTGCCTGAGAAGCTCGCTCTCTTCTGGAAAGGGGGCAGGGATTCTCTGCCGATGATCCGGCAATGCCTTAAGGAAGGGCTCATCGACGCCCTTATCGGCGACGACGTCGATTTTCTCCGCATGGTGAGCACTGGCGCCTGAGCTCTGTTTCTGAGCGGGTGCCGGTTTGGGCGGGAGGCGATGGTTGGCCTCGGCTCACTGACGCCCGCCAGTCAATACGCGATCGGGCACACGGTTCTTTATGTCACAGCGGAAGGCGGCAAGACCCTACCAAAGACCCGGCGCGAGCCGAAACCGCACGCGTCGGGCATAATCGGCATAACCTTCGAGTTCGGCATGCAGCAGGGCATCTTCCCAGTTCGTGCGCAGGATCAGCAGGGCGCTTGCCCAGGCGGCTGGGATCAAGGCCCACCATGAGGCGAGCGCCAATGCCAGCCCGGCGAACACCATGATCGCGCTGACATAGCCGGGGTGGCGCACGAATGCATAGGGGCCGCCGCTGATGACGTGCTGGCCGCGTTCGCGCTGCAGGCGGACGCCGGGCTCGAAAAAGCGATTGACCGCTTGCGCCCAGGCGCCGAGTGCTATGCCGGCGCCAAGCAGGACATAACCGAGGATCACGACGGAGATGGGCATCACCGACCACGCCATCCTGCCGGCGTCGAACGTTGCAACCGGAATTTCGGCGACAATGCCGAGGCAGATCAGCGAGACGAGGATCAGGTCCCAGCGTTTGGTGCCGGCCTGGAAGCGGTTGCGAGCCCTGAAGATTGCCGGATTTACGCGTTTCAGAACCAGGATCGCTATGCCGTAGACAACGAAAAGAAAGGCGATGAAGATCCATCCCGGCGGCCAGTCGAGGCGGCCGACCGGCAGGAAAATGAGCGCGAGCAACATGAGTGGCAGGCCGATCGCATAGGATATGGCCGCTGTTCGGGACATGGGTCGGGGTTCGGTGACAGTCATTCCGTTACTCTCCGTACATGGCGAGCGTGGGCTTGCAACCGCTGTCTCTCTTAGGGCATGCAGCTGCATCGTCCGTCGTTGAAGACATAGTTCTCCTTTTACGTGCGCCAAGAGCCGCCCGCAGACAAGTTTCCGATCGCTCATCCGCAATCGCGCTCTGGAAAACGGAATAATCCGAGGGGTTCATCCCATCATGGACGGTGAAGGCGGACGGATTGGGCATTCGGGCTCAAGCAGCGCCCATCTGCACCTTCACTTGAGATTACGAGCAAGGGCGCAATAAATCGGCTGGTCCGTCGGCCCGGCAAGTCGGGTTACCGATACCGCAATGGATGGCAATCGCGATCCAGCTTCAAGACGAATGGTTGCGCCGTCGATGCGAATGAGATCCAGATGCTTTGCCAGGTCCGGTTCGTCCAGCCCATCGAAAACGCCGCGGCCGCTGATCTTCAATGCCGCTTCCTTGGCGACCCAAAGACGGTAGCAGACCTCGCGTGCAGCGTCGCTATCGAGCCCGGCAATGGCGGCTGCCTCGCCTTGCGAGAAATGGTCGGCGGCAAAGGCGGTCGGGTCGAAGCCATTGATATCCTCGATCTCGATATCGACGCCGACAGCACTGTCGGGCGAGAAGCCCGCCAGCAGCAGGTCGTCGCGATGCGAAAGCGAAACGCCGAGTTCGTGATGGGGAGGTTTCAGTGCCGGCCGATCACTCGGCCGGCGACAGATGACAAGGTCATCCCGTTGCGCCGCGCTTCTCAAAGCGGCTTCCGCCGCTCTGTCGCGCTCCTCCCGCCCGCCTGGAGCCGCGCGGACAAGGACGGCGACCGCATCCGCAACTCTCAGGACGACCTCGGAACGAGGAGCCGTCACCGCGGCGCTCACGCAGCCGCGGAGGGCAGCGCCTCTTTTTGAACCATGGGGGCGGGTTCCTGGTCGGCTTGCACGGCCTGGGCGGGCGTGCCGGCCCATGACGTGCTTGCCGGGATGGCCTCACCCTTCATGACCAGGGTCAGCAGTCCGATCTCGGCGAACTCTCCGACATCGGCCTCGTAGAGGACCGTGCTGCCAGAGCCGACGGATACGCCCTTGCCGATCTTGATGCGGCCCACCTTCATGATGCGGTCTTCATAGAGATGAGTTTGCGGGCAGGATCCCATGTTGAGCACGGCATGGTCGCCGATATGGGTGCAGTCAAACTCGCAAATATCGGTGCTGTTGATCCATGCGCCACGGCCGATCTTCGCGCCGAAGGGGCGAAGCAGCCAGGGCAGGAAGGGCGTGCCACGCAGGTAGTCGAGCAGCATCTTGCTGGCGAGCCCGCCGTAGAAGACCGCGACAGCTTCGGTGCGCATAGCCCACCAGGACCACATCGGCCGGTTCATGGGCTTGTAGGTGCCGATCAGGGTCCATTTAAAGGCGACTGCAACCAGATACAGGATGCCCGAAGTTGCCAGGCCGGAGGCCATCAGCGTCCAGAACAGCCTGAACCAGGCGCCGTCGTCGATCGCGCTTGCCATCAGGTCGGACATCGCAAGCGCCATGACGATAAGGATGGCAGTCGGCAGGGACGTGTGCATCGCCTCGAACATGATGCGGACAAGACGCATGCGCAGAGGCGGCGCATAGGTGCTGGCGGCGGCTGCATGCAGCCGCTCGCGCGTCGGAAACTGGAAGGCGGGGCTGCCGCACCAGGTTTCGCCGGCCTTGACATGCAGGGAGTCCGGCAGGCGGGTTTTGATGCCGACGAGTGAATCATCTTCGATCACAGCGCCCTGCGAGATGACGGAGGAATTGCCGAAGAAGCAGCGGTCGCCGGTCTTCAGGCGCTTGAGCACCATCCAGCCGTTCTGGATTTCCTCGTCGCCGAAGATGGTCTCGTCGCCGATGAAGTTGTCGCGGCCCATTTCGATGAGGTCGTAGCGACCGGCGAAGTTGGCCGAGATCTCCGTGCCCTTGCCGATCTTGGCGCCCATCAGGCGGTACCAGTTGCGCATGAAGACCGTGGCATAGAGCGAATTCAACGTTTCCAGCATCGCCTCTGTGGTCAGGCCGACGATCCATTTGCGGAAATAGAGGTTGCCGAAGATGGAGTAGCGGCCCGGCACGACGCGAGGCAGCAGCACCCATCTGAGTGCCACGACGACAGCCATGGACACGACGATCAGGAGCATGGCGGCCGGCCAGGAGAGCGCGGCGATCATCCCCCAGGACAAGGGCTCATCGGTGTCCGGCGAGAACATCTGCTGCACGGCGGAGAACAGGAAAAAGGCCGGGAAGATCGGCAGGAGGCCGACGACGAGGCTGACATTGTAGGCGACGAAATAAGCGGCGAACTGGAATAGACGACCGACGATTCCCAGCTCCGGATGCGCCGGCATCTCTTCGTGCTCAGCATGCCCGGTCTGGCTGGCAGGCGAACCGTCCCAGCGCGTATGGGCTTCGACATGCGTGCCCGCGGCGATCGCCGTCAGATCGCCGATGACGGCGCCGTCGCCGATCTTGACATTGTGGCCGATGACGCAGCCATTGCCGATCTGCACGCCTTCGCCGATGTCGATTGTGCCGACATGGATCACATTGCCGATGACTTCGACATTGGCGAGCTTGATCTTGACGCCGAGGCTGGATCTCGCGCCGACGCGCACGAGGTCGATTGCGCCTTCTTCGAACTCATCGATCATCGCATCCTGGCCGACCTTGGCTCCAAGTGCCCGCATATAAAGGCGGATGAGCGGCGAGCCCTTGAGGAATTTCGGAGCCGTGAGCTGAACGATGCGCTGCATCAGCCAGATGCGGAAATAATAGGTGCCCCACAACGGATAGACGCCGGGGCGCGTGCGGCCGATGACGAGCCATTTGAGGGCGACGACGATAAGCTTTTCGCCGAGATTGAGGGCGAGATAGACGCCGCCGAGGATGAGGATCTCGTTCCAGACCGATGCGCCGTCGTCGATCAACAGGATCGAAGCGAGCAGCAAGCCGATCCATTGCAGCGTTGCGATCGCGACGATAAAGGGTAGCACTACGGCTTGGGCCAGGCCGCAGAAGAAGCGCCGGCGCCAGGGAACCGGCTCGAAATTCTTAGGCTCCTGTCCGGAGGCGCGCTCGGTCCGTTGCTCGAGGATCGCCGCAATGCCCCGCAGGGTACGGCCGGCATAGACGTCGCGCAATGCGATCCCCGCCAGCAGCGGGATCTTGCGGACCTCGGACACGAACCGGGCCGCCAGCATGGAATGGCCGCCGAGCTCGGTGAAGAAATCCGCCTCGAAATTGATGGCGCGCAGGCGAAGCGCCTCGGTCGCCGCCTTCAGCAGCTGCGCTTCGGTCCATGTGCGCGGCGGCTCCTGCGCCTGGGTCGACTGATCGCTCACCAGCGGAATAGCGGAAAGCGTCTTGCGGTCGATCTTACCGGAGGGCAGCCGTGGCAGCGACACGTGGCTGTGCCAGGCGGCGGGCACCATGTAGGGCGGCAGCTTGGCCGCCAGCACGGCGCGTGCCTTGTCGCGATCGAAGCCGTTGCCGGTCGTCACGACATGGGCGACCAGCATTTCCTCGCCATCCGGCGGCCGGTGTACGACGACGGAAGCTGCCTTCACGTCGGGAAGTTCGCCGACGACGGTCTCGATCTCACCCAGCTCGATACGGTAGCCGCGAATCTTGACCTGGTCGTCGATGCGTCCGAGGAAATGGAGCTGACCGTCTTCATCCATCAAAACGGCGTCGCCGCTGCGATAGAGCACCGGATCGTCATGAGTCGCGAAGGGATTGGCGATGAACTTGGCGGCGGTCAGCTGCGGCAGGTTTCTGTATCCGGCGGCGACACCCGGCCCGCCGATCAGCAGCTCGCCGGTATCGCCGCGCGGAACAAGCTGCATGTTTTCGTCGACGACATAGGCCGTCGTATTGGCGATCGGGCCGCCGATCGTGATCGGCCGCGATGGGTCGAGCTCGGCATAGGTCGCCACGACGGTCGTCTCGGTGGGACCGTAGGTGTTGATCAGGCGCCGGCCGGGTTTGGAGAACCGGCTGACGATCGCCGGCGGGCAGGCTTCGCCGCCGACGATGATGACGCGTAGGCTTTCGACGTCGCGTTCCAGCATGGTGAGCAGGGTCGGTACGGTGTCGATGACCGTGATCTTCTCCGCTTCCAGGACGTCGGCCAGCCTGTCGAGTTCGGCCATGACGTCCGATGTCGCGACTTTCAGCGTCGCGCCGACCAGATACGGAACGAATATTTCTTCCAGCGAGAGATCGAAGGCGACCGAAGCCTGCTGAAGGACGACATCCGATTCGACGAGCCCCAACACATCGTTACCTGCCCGCAGATAATGGCAGATGTTCCGGTGCGTGATGACGATCCCTTTCGGCTTGCCCGTGGAGCCGGACGTATAGATAGCATAGGCGGGATCATCGTGGGCCGCGACGCGCGGAACGATGTCCGCATTGTCTTCGGAAAGCACGGCCTTGAGGAGAAGCGTCTGGCCATCGAAGGAGGGCGCAAGCGCGGCCTTCTCGCCATGCGTCAGCAGCCATTTCGCGCCACAATCGGCAAGGCTGACGGCGACGCGGTCCGCGGGGGCGGCGGCATCGAAGGGGACGTAGGCGGCGCCGGCCTTGAGGATCGCAAGAAGCGCGACATGGAGTTCGAGCGAGCGCTGGAACCACAGGCCGACAAAATCGCCCGGGCCGATGCCGCGGCGGCTCAGCGCGCGCGCGGCTTCATCGGACAACCGGTCGAGTTCGGCATAGGTCATCGCCTCATCGGTTCCGATCAGGGTCAGTGCCGTCTTGTCGGGGCTGGCCGCGACCGTTGCCTTGAATATGTCTACGAGCGTCTCGCTGCGGACGAACTCAGGCCGAACGCCGCCTGAGGAAACCGAGAGGCTGGCATTTGAAGTAATCGACGAAATCTGGATAGTCATGGTAACTTCTGCGGAACGAAACTCGACACAATCAGCGTGCCATCTGTCAACGCTTATACACCCTTAAATTTGCAGCTCTCTTACGGGGGTTGTCAGGGAATTGTAATGTTGAGAAAGCTATGTTTTACCCAGCGCGGACCCGGCCTGCGTGCATGTCAGAAGAAGGATTGATATCGTTGCGCATATTCGAGCGAAGAGCCGGCTGGCCCCGCCGACTGTCCGTTCTCCTGGTGGCAGCTTTGCTGAGTTCCATAGGCATGGAGGCATCGGCTCGTTTGCATAGCAGCGTGCTGGTGGAGGATGCCGGCGCGCTGCGGCCGCTGCGCGATATCTATGCCGTCGTGGCGCGCGAAATGCCGGGACGGGTGCTGCGAATCAAGCGGGTTCGTCGCGGCGGGCGTCAGGCCTATGCCGTGCGCGTTCTGAAACCCGATGGAAAGCGTGGTGATATCGTGCTCGATGGTGCAACGCTTGCCGTAATCGAGAGACGCTGACGATGCGCATTCTCATAGCCGAGGACGAGCCCAGCATCGTGGCGGATATGCGCCGCTGCCTGGAAGACCAGCATTATGTCGTCTCGACCGTGAGCAATGGCGAAGAGGCGTGGTATCGTGGTGATATCGAGCATTTCGATCTCGTGATCCTCGATCTTGGGCTGCCGAAGCTCGATGGCCTGACGGTATTGCGACGCTGGCGTGCCGAGCGCCGCGGCATGCCTGTGATCATATTGACGGCGCGCGACGGTTGGCGCGACAAGGTCGATGGCATGGATGCCGGCGCCGACGACTATCTGACCAAGCCCTTCCGCATGGAGGAGCTTCTGGCCCGTGTGCGCGCCCTGATGCGCCGCGCGGCCGGGCAATCCTCTCCCATTCTTTCCAATGGCGTGCTGGAACTCGACACGCGCCAGCGCACCGTTTCGTTTCGCGGGCAGCCGGTGCAGGTCACGGCTCTTGAATATCGGCTTCTGGCCTATTTGATGCACAATGCCGGCACCGTGCTCTCTCGATCGCAGATCGCCGACAGTATCTATGACGAGGAGACGGAGCTTCTGTCGAACGCGCTTGAAGTCGTCGTCGCGCGCCTGCGGCGCAAATTCGACGGGACTGTTATCGAGACCCGCCGCGGCCAGGGTTATATCATTCCGCGCGAGGCGCCGCCGTCATGACACCGTTCTCGCTGCGGGGGCGGTTGCTGCTGGGTTCTGTGGTGGCGATCATCGTTGCAACCTTTCTTGCCGGGGTCGGCATCAACGCCATTTCCGGGCTGGCGGTGAGGGCGCTCGCGCTCTCCGAGATAGACGAGGAACTACGCGTCCTGCTGGCGGCGGTCGATATAAATTCCTCCAATCAGCTTTTCCTCGACGATACGCCGACGGATCCCCGCTTCGGCATCCCGAATGGCGGTTTCTATTGGCAGGTCGGGCGCAACGGCACTGTCGAGCTGCGCTCGCAGTCGCTCTGGGAACAGAACCTGTCCTGGCTTCGTGCCCGCCCTCGCGATGCCGGCCGGGCAACGGATATGAAGGGGCCGAACGGCAGCCGTCTTCTCGCCGTCGAACGGTCCATTTCGATCCCCTCGGCCACGGGCGACCAGACGGTCGATATCGTCATGGCGCTCGACAATAGCGAACTTGCGCCGGCGCGGTGGCGCTTCTTCTATGCCATGGCGCCATCCCTTGGCGTGCTGTCGGTCGCCCTGATCGGGGCGGTCGTGGTATTTCTGCGCTATGGATTGCGGCCGCTGAACGATCTCCGCACGGCGTTGATGGCGGTCCAGGAGCGATCCGCACGAAAGATCACCGGTCAGTTTCCGCGGGAGGTCCAGCCTCTCGTGGACGATCTCAACGGCCTGCTGGTCTCCCGCGAGACGCAGTTGACCCAGGCGCGCGCTCGCGCCGGTGATCTCGCGCATGGCCTCAAGACGCCGCTGGCAGCTCTCGAGGCGACGGCGCGGATGCTTTCGGAAGAGGGCATGTCGGAGCGCGCCGCGGCAATCCAGGCGGAAGTCAGCCGCATGGAAGCGCAGATCAAGCGGACGCTGGCGCAGACCCGCGCGAGCCTGGCGGCCGCTCATACGGTCGGGGTCATGGATGCCAGCGCGGACCTGCAGAAGATCATCTCGGTCATGCGGCGCCTGTCGGCGGATCGGGAGATAGAATTCGAGCTTGCGGCACCCGCAGAGATGTGGCTGGCGGTGGACGAAGCGGATTTCGCCGATATTACCGGCAACCTGATCGACAATGCCAGGAAGTGGGCAGCGGGAAAGGTCAAGGTTTGCCTGGCGCTGCTGCCCGAACTCGAAGGCGTGAAGTTGCTCATCGAGGATGATGGTCCCGGCCTGCCGGAGGATGCCGAGATCGCCTTCATCCGCCGCGGCCGGCGGTTGGACGAAAGCATCGCCGGAACCGGCTTCGGTCTTGCGATCGCCAAGGATCTGGTCGAGGCCTATGACGGCAAGCTGACGCTCACCCGCTCCAATCTCGGCGGATTGTCGGTCACCGTCACTTTGCCGGCGCGTCTCATCAAGGAAAGGCAAATGGCGCCGGAAGTCTAGCCCGCGATCGCCTTGACATATCTCTCAGCCGAGCGCTCCACCACGCGGTTGCCGTCGCTCTCGACCGTGCGGCCGGGGAATGCGCCGTAGATCGTCTCGAACCGGTATGGCTGCACGGCTTGCGAAATTGTCGTGACCGCCTTGACGGCGAGGGGAACGAGGTTCGGATAGCTGCGCATGAAGCTGACGAATTTGCGGTCCATGGTGACCTGCATGGTGTCGCCGACGAAAAGGGCGCCCCGACCGCCCTCGAGCCAGGGGCAATGGAGCACGGAACTGCCGTCAAAATGACCGCCGCAGCGGATCATCGTCGCCTGGCCGATCCGCAGCGTTTCACCTGTCCCTGGGCGCAGGGCCGAACCGGACCGCTGCACCCATTTGGCATCATCGGCGTGGATATGGACCGGCACGTCGCCGCAGGCCGCACTCCATTCGATCATCGACGAATAGAAGTGGGGATGGGAGATCGCGATCGCGCCCAAGCCACCCATGGCGGCAATCCGGGCTTTGCTGGCCTCGTCGATGAGGCTGAGGCAATCCCAGAGGATATTGCCATCCGGCCCTTCGATCAGAAATGCGCGCTGGCCAATGCCGAAAGAAGGCGAGATCTGCAGGCTGTGGACGCCTTCCGCTTCTTCGTTCCAGGTCAGGCTATGGGTTTGGCCAAGCGTTGCCATATCCGTCCATTCCTGCCCTGATTGAGGCACGAATTGACGATCATCCTCGCATGTCGGGCAGGTTGGCGGTGGTGCGTCGCTCTCGCTGAACTGCGTACCGCATGTCATGCAGATAAAATGCGTCATCTCGAAGTCCTCACCTGCTTGTCTTCCCAGCCTGCGGGCGGGAGCCCGCCGCGCGGCAATGGAGGTTTCATGCTATATTGGCCGGACGTTGGGTGGATCAAAGCGAAAAGGCGAAGCAGCGCCCATCGGAGGCGCGTTGTAACAAAATGGGCACCTCTGTAGACTCCTGCCTTTTAACGCGTAGTATGAAGCTCATCGCCACCAATCCATAGGCGCCCGTGACCGCAGGATAAAGTCTGAGTCGCGCGCCTAGGAATACGAGGAATTCCATGCCCCTTCCGAAGCCGGCAGAAATGTCGCAAGATCCTGGTCTTCGCGCCACTCTTCTGAAATGGGCAGGGAAATTCGTCGACTCGGAGGCTGCTGCAGATCGCGTTGTGCGGCGAACCATCAACGTTATCTGTGATAATCCCGAGCTATTGGACGGCGCTCATATGAACGAAGCACTTTTCGCCCTCTTGCGTCGCTATGCCTTCGACGAGAACGATTTGAGAGCAAGCCGGCAATCCGACAGCACGACGCCGGCCTTCAACGATATGAGCAACAAAGAGAATCTTCAAACGGAATAGTAGTTTCCATAGCTGGCTTGTCTATCCGGACGGGCCGCCGGTTCTATCCCCATCAAAAGCGCCACCTCCAGACCGTCCGGCACTCTCAATGACTTTGTTTTTCGCCCGCCAAGGCCGGGGGAGGCGCGTTGCGCCGCCGCCGCCAAAGGTGCTGACAGGCGGACGGGCAATCACAATGCGATCGGCTGGGCCTGCGGAAGCTCAAACGACGACGGGACATCTGCGAAGCAATCAAGCGGAAACGCTGTTCATATTCAGGATGTGAAACGGGCCGGCATAACCGGCCCATCCGTTATCAATCCTGTTCGATCGGCGCCGATACCGCGGCCGTTGGGTTCTGCCGCTCAAACCGGTCGGCGACCAGCATCGAGAGCATCATTTCCACAAGACCATTGGTGGCACCTTTTTCGCCACCGCCGACCTGGATCTGTGGCACGAGCGGCAGCCTGCCGTTCTCGATCGCCTCGGCGAAGCGCATGAGGACCTGTGAGTTGAGCTGATAGTCCGGCCCACCGAAGGCTGCGACCTTCTTCTCGGTGGCCTCGGCTTCCGCCAAACCGACGGCGCGCACCTTTTCGGCGTCCGCAAAACCGGTCGCCTTGATGCGCTCCGCATCGGCAAGCGCTATGGCTTTGATCCGGTCGGCTTCGCCGAGGCCGGCGAGGCGCACTTTCTCGGCCTCTGCCTTGGCGGTGACCTGGATGGTTTCCGCCTGCTGGCGGGTGCGGGCGAGTTGCGCCTTACCCTCGTTCTCGCTGATCTCGATGGTGAGCGCGGACGTCGTGATCTTGGCCTGCTGTTCGGCGAGCGCTTCCTTCTCGCGCAATGTGCGCTCCTGGATCGAAGCTGCTTCCTGCAATTTATAGGTCTCGATCTTTTCAACCGCGATCTGGCGCTCGCGCAGCTGGATCAGGATCTGTTCTATACTGTTCTGGCCATTGCTGGCGCGCGGCGTGCCGATCAGCACTTCCTGCAGTTCGAGACTGTAGGAGGCAAATTTCTCGCGCATTTCCTCGCCGGATTTGCGCTGGATCTCGCTGCGTTCCTGCAAGAGTTCGATCAGCGTCTTGGTCTGGGCGATATTCTTGAAGTAGGCCGAAACCATCGGATCGAGCGTCTGTTCGACCAGCCGTTTGATATCCCCAAAGCGCTGTACGACGAGGGGCGCCTTCATATAATCGATATGCACGACGACCGAGAGCGGCAGTACGGGTTCGAAGGCATCCTTGGTGATCAAAGACACCTCGGAAAGATTCTCGTCCAGCCTATGCTCACCGAACTGTTCCTTCGTCCATTTGAGCACGAAGTTGGTGGTCGGCACGATGACGATATTGCCGGCATAGGTGTTGAAGGCATATTTGCCCGGCAGAAGCGGCGTCGACCAGACGCCGCGTGCGCCCGTCTCGACCAATTCGCCATGGCGATAGGACTGGCCGGAGATATCAGTGCCGCGTTGCCCGGTATAGGAGACGACGACACCCACCGTGCCGACGCCGATGATCGTCTTATCGACGAGTTCGACAGTTGCGAAAATGCGGTTCAGGAAATAGCTGCCATCGGCAAGCACCTGCAACTGACGTCCGCGATAACCGCCGGCATTGAGAAACTTCTCCGGATCCTGGAAATTGTTGTGAAAGTTCGGATCCTTCGGGTCATTTGCAACCGTCGGCGCGATGATCTCGCCCTCCGGCAGCGCCGGACCGTCATGGACCGTGACGATACCGATCAGGTCTTCGGCGTCATGGATGACGACGGGCTCAAAGCCCTCCCGTTCGGTAATCAGTGTGGACATGTCCGCAAACAGCTTTTGTTCCGATGAGCTGAGATTGACGGAATAGATCGATTGTGCGGTCAGCACGATGAACTGTGCAAGATTGATGGCATAGGTGCCTTCGCGCAGAATTTTGCGCTGCGGACCCTTCTGTCCACCTTTGACAAGAAAGCCGCGAACGTCCTGGAAGTCATCTGCTTCTATATTCGACGCAAGCGTCTGGGTCGGCGGCAGCGGCTTGCCGTCACGAGCGAATACGTAGCCGATCTGGCCTTGGGGAATGGTCACGAGATTGGCGCGATGCATCGAATACTGGAACGGCATGAAGAAATGCAGGCCACCGCGCACGACATCCGGCTGGAAACCGGCCTCGCCGTTGAGCGCAATAAAGCCATTTCTGACGGAACCACGAAAACTCCACAGCTTTTCGAGGATGCCGAGCCTGTTGTTGGGAATATAGCGGATCACGCCGCTCCATCGAAAGAGTATTGCCAGCACGATAATCGGGACAGCGATTTCGATCGCCATCCATTCCATCGGACTGAGATAGGGTAGGGCTTCCATCTTTTTTCTCCTATGGGCGCACGGGTTCGTCCACCCGGCAGCCGCCCGGTTGGTATTGGTTGATAAGACGGGGAGATTGCGCGCCTATGCGGTCGACGCACTAAGGGTGCATCGAAGGTTTGGGTTGCTCATTGTCTGGGAAGATGACCACGCGTCCTCAGTCCCCACTGAGGAGCGGCATGGTCGTGAGTAATCTCACATCGGTGTTGCCTTGATAGACATAACGATAGTCGACGTAGGCATTGCGCTCATAGGTTTAAAGATGGCCAAGGCAGAAATCGCATAAGTACTTCCAACGATTTCGCTATTTCGAGCATTCAATTCTACTGAACTATGTCTTTGCAGCCTAATTGTTTCAGGGGGTGCTGGATGTCCGTGCCCCTCAAGGGAAATACCGGCCGACGACTTCCGGCTCCTGAACGATCGAATGCCCCGTTAGCGCGCTTCCAGGAAAAGTGCGCAGCGGTTTTCCGGAAAACATGTCGAGTTGGAACGTCATTGGGCCGGATTCCGATCGCCAGCGAGCCAGCGGCAAGGCGGTAAGCGGAGATATCCAACAGAAAGCTTCTCTGCATACCGCTCTGTTTATAAAACACGAAATCAAATTTATGATAGTTTAATGGCAATGCGGTCTTGCAAAAGTCGGGAAGGTGAAGAAACATAGTCGGCTAATAAAAGTTTAGTTGATAAAGATGTCGGTGTTCGGCGTTTATCCGGCGTCGCAGACATACGGAGGACCGCCATGGCGCTTATCTTCGGCCTTGTTGCTTTGGCAGGCCATATCGCCTTGTTGCTCTGGGGCACGCGCATGGTCCAGACCGGCATACAGCGCGCCTTCGGCCCGGATCTTCGCTCTTTCCTCGGCCGCGCCTTGAGCAATCGCATGAAGGCATTTTTTGCCGGAATCGGTGTCACCGCGATCCTGCAAAGCAGCACGGCAACGGGCCTGATGGCATCGGGCTTCGCAGCCGGCGGGCTGGTGGATCTCGTGCCGGCGCTTGCCGTCATGCTGGGCGCCAATGTGGGGACGACCCTGATCGTCCAGGTGCTGTCCTTCGATGTCGCAGCCGCTTCGCCGGCGCTCATCCTCATTGGTGTCCTGATGTTCCGGCGGGTCGGGAATTCGCGCATTCACGATCTCGGGCGGGTCATGGTCGGCCTTGGCTTCATGCTTCTGGCGCTGCACCAGCTCCTCGATCTGATGACGCAATATGAAGGGTCGAAAGCGCTCGCCTATGTACTGGGCGCCATAGCCGCGACACCGGTGCTCAGCATGCTTCTCGCGGCCATCCTGACTTGGGCCGCCCATTCCAGCGTTGCCGTGGTATTGCTCATCATGTCACTGGCAAGCAAGGGTCTTGTCGATCTCGATCAGGCCTTTGCCCTCGTTCTCGGCGCCAATCTGGGAACCGCGATCAACCCGCTGATCGAAGGACAGTCGGGCGCCGATCTATCGGTAAAGCGGCTGCCGGTCGGCAACATGCTGACGCGCATTGTCGGCGTGATCGCGGTGATCGGCCTGCTGGAGCCCGCCACGCGCCTGTCGGCGATGGTCGACAGCGACAGCGGCCGCGCCGTCGCTAATTTTCACACCGCCTTCAATGTCGTTTTGGCGGTGGTATTCATGCCGCTGTTGCGGCCCTATGCCGATCTTTTAACGAAACTGCTGCCGCAGAAGATCGACGAGGCCGATCCGACACGTCCCAGATATCTCGATCCGGCTGCCAAGGAAACGCCTGTTGTCGCTCTCGGGGCTGCCGCGCGGGAGGCGCTGCGGCTGGTCGACGTCTTGTCGGAAATGCTCGCCGGCGCGAAATCGGCGCTCTCGGACACCGATCGACGGGCATTGGCGCGGTTGCGGTCGCTGGACAACATCCTCGACAGTCTCAACACCGCGGTTAAGACCTATCTGACCTCGATCGATCCCGATGAGCTCGGCGACGTCGACAGGCGGCGCCTGAACGAAATCCTGCTGTTTTCCATGAACATGGAACATGCCGGCGACGTTCTCGATCAGAACCTGCTGCCGCATCTGGCCAAACGCCTGCGTCGGGGTTTGAGCTTCTCCAAGGAGGGGCAGCTCGAGCTGGCAAGGCTGTTCGACCGATTGCAATCGAACCTGCAGACGGCGGCAGCCCTGTTCATGACGCAGAACGAAAGCGCCGCACGCATGCTGGCAGAGGAGAAGGTCATCTTCCGCAAGGCGGAGCGCGAGGGAACGGAAGCCCATTTCCAGCGCCTGCGGCAAGGGGGCATCGAAACCGCCGAGACCAGCTCTCTCCATCTCGATCTGCTGCGCGATCTCAAGCAGATCAATTCCCACCTGGTCGCTGCCGCTGCCTATCCAGTCCTGGAAGAGCGCGGTGAACTCCTGCAGAGCCGCACGCCAAGCCCGACGCCACAGGCAGCCGTGACCTCGAATGACTAAAAAGACCTATCTCAGCCGCCTGGCGGATGCAGCGGAAAAGCTATTCGCCGGCCGGTCAATCGAGCAATATGGCGCGATCTGTCACCGGCTATCGCAGGGGCAGAAAAATGTTGAAATCCTGCTGATCACCTCACGCGACAGCGGCCGGTGGGTCATTCCCAAGGGATGGCCGATGGACAGGAAACTTCCGCATCAGGTCGCCGAACGCGAGGCGTGGGAAGAGGCGGGCGTCAGGGGTAAGGCCAGGAAGAAGCGCTTCGGCTACTACACCTACCTCAAAGTCCTCGATACCGGCGAGACCGTCCCTTCTATCGTTCAAGTCCACCTTCTCGAAGTCGCAGGATTGGACGAGCGCTTTCCGGAGCGCGGCGAGCGCCAGCTTCAATGGTTTTCGCCCAACGAAGCGGCTGCGCATGTCCGCGAGCCGGAATTGAAGAGCCTTCTGCGCATGTTGGAGACAACTCTCACGCCGGACAAGTGAGGGAAGCGACCGCCGCCTGACTGATCTTCTTCTCGTGCATCGGCGCAATGACGCGACCAGCGTGTCGAGAGGCGAGACCACCTTTGATTTGAGATTGCCGTGCGCCGATCCCATCCTTTGGATCCGGGTTCCACGCCGTATGTCATTGTTTGGTTCGGCGAAGCGAGTTTCTCGCCATCTATGGACGGGTTTGCCCTGCAATGGCCGAAGGTTGTCCGGAACCGCTGCAAAGAGTTGCGGGAGATGAGCGGTTATGTCTCCAATGACACAATCGATCTGCCGAAAACCTCCGCCCTTGCTGAAGCTGCCATGGCTCGCACCCTGAGGTGCCTGCGCGGCTCCGGCTGAAAAGGGTGGGAGGCATCATGGCGTCCGGCCGTAGGTGATTGATGGCGCAACTTGACGCCACTCTATCCAACCTGTTCACCATGCGGCATGTTCAAAGCTATTAACGCAGTTCAGGTTCAAGTTTCGCTGAACGAGATCGAGCCGAAGGTTTGGCGCCGACTGGTTTTGCCGTCGCACTGGAACCTTGAACAACTGCATCTTGTCATTCAGGCGGCCTTCAACTGGTGGAACTATCATCTCCACGAGTTCTCTATCGGTGGTTTGCGCTACGGTGACGTCGAGTTGTTGACGGAAGATGCCTTCGACGATGACCCGCGTGTGTTCGACTTTCGCGAGGTTCGCCTTCGGGTGTTGGCTTCGTTGGCGAAACGGAACAGCCGGTCGGTCGTTGTGACGATGTTCTCGATTTCCGAACTCGCTTGTGCCTCGAAGTGGGATGGAATTGATCAGCACCAATTGATTTGGAATAAGCCGCCCCGAGGCCTTCAGTTCGGCCAGCGCCGCGCGTGCTTGTATACACGCTTTAAGAACAGCCTTTGTTTCGATATCCTGCCCAGGCGGATGCGCCAGCAGGTCATTGAATGCGCGATCGGGTCGGAATGCCATGCGGGAACAGCCTTCTCCGGCCGATTTAGATGCCGGATATGTCGCTGGCGACGACATATCGCCAAAATATCTCGATGAAATTAGAATTCATCGACACGTTGAGCAGTTGGCAAGAGGCTTGTTCAAATGCACAAGACGAAGATAACCGATGGTTTGTAAACGTCTCTAGCGCGATTTCTTCAGTACTGGGTAGGCCTTAAATGGTTGAAAACAAACATCATTTTCACCGGAAAGTCCGATCAGTTCACGGCGCCCGCGAGCCAACCTTGGCGGCGATACGATCGACAAGAATGACTGCGCCTCCTAGGACGAGGAATAACGCGCCCAAAAGAGCCATGTTAGCGAGAACAGCCCGCAGGCCGATGTCGCTCACGTCCAAAAAGGGATAGGGATAAAAGCCCGACAAGTGACCGTGAACCAGTGAATATACCGAGTAGACCGCCGGAAAGAACAGCCACCAAATCGCATCGCGCCAGGAAAGCCTGTCACGCTCAACCCGAAACAACCAGTCCAATAAAGCAAGTATGGGAATGCAGTAGTGAAGCAGCTGATCGCCCCGCAACTGCCAGCCGAGCGGGCGCCAAACATCCTCAAGCATCCACGCATAGATGCAACCCGCAACTCCCACATATATTAAGAGCGCTGTTTTTGTTGACGAGCGCTTGGCCCATCGTCCAATCATCGATGACGGCGCGATTTCGGCCGACAGCAGTGCAATAACAAGTAGAATATTGGCCTGGATCGTAAAATAGCTGAGAAAATTTGTGGTCAGTCTCAATCGCGAGATATGCGTTGCCGGTATGATGGCGGTATATGAGATGGCGATGCCCGACAGCGCCAACAACGCGATCACCCAGCGGCAGAATCGGACTGAACCTTTCTTGGACATTATGAACCCGCAAAACTCCAAGCAAAACGGCCAGCCTGCGGAAGCAAACATCTCACGCAGGCTATGCCAGCCAAATTGATAGGACCTGTCTCTAGCGCGTCAACTCGAAATTCGGAATCCATTTCCGACGGAATGATCGGACATCAACGCAAAATTAGGGTCGGAACAAGAATTGTTCCGCAAACGCGGGACCTCTATCGATCAAAAGCAACCACACACGGCAGATTTGAAGGAGATGCCTCCCTTATGGCTTCGGCGGATTTGGTGGCGGCCTGTAGCTGTACCGGCGCGCAATCATCGGAGCTCCGGCGCGAGCTTGTCGCCGATACTGGCCCGGATCACGTGAGACTCGAACTACTGGTTGGCCAGTCGGGACCCGCATCTGCCCCTCCCAAACTCACCTCCTAGATTACGAGCCTTGCTGCCCTCCCCATCTTCCGCTCTGCGTTGTTATAATAGCTTGCCGCCTGGGCCACCGACTTATGCAGCGACTGCAGCATGGCCTCCTGCAGGGGAATGCCGCGGTTGGCCGCCTCGGTCAGATAGCCGGACCGCAGCCCATGCGCCGAAAACGCCTCCGGATCCAGACCCGCCTGTCCGCAGCGTGTTTTGAGGATGAGATTGACCGATTGCGGCGTCAGCGCTCGCCGATCGACATTGCCCCATTGATCGATACGCCGAAAGAGCGGTCCGCTCTCGATTCTGGCGTCTGAAATCCACCGTTTCAGGGCAGTGACCGGCCGACCGATGAGAACGACATGGGTTCCGTCTTCGGCCGTCGTCGTCTTCGTGCGGCCGAGATGGATGGTTAGGCACGCGGCGAGAGGGGAGGCGGGATTTTTCGGATCGGCATACACCGGTTCCTCGTCGACCAGATCCTCGATCCGTAAGTCGGCCGTTTCCGAGCGCCGGCGGCCGCCGGAGGCAAACGCCGTCAGCAGCAGGGCGCGATCGCGAAGATCGACCAGGCGCTCACCGGTACAGGCGGCCAGCAGTTTTGCCAGGACATCGCCGGTGACTGACTTTTTGCTTTTACGCCGGCGTTGCCGCGGCACGGCGCGAACCGCCAATCGTAATGCGGCTTTAGGGCGGGAGCGGCAAACAATCCTGTCAGGCCGCGCCAGCGTCTCAGGCTCGACCAGGAGGTCAGGCGCTGGCGTACCGTATCCGGTGCATGCGGACCGTCGGCGCGTAGCAATCCCTGAAGACGCAGCCCGGCTTCAACGTCGGCCGGCATGCCGTGGTCGGAATTTTCCGCACATTCGACGGGATCCCAGAGATGATGGGCGACGAATTTCAGCAGCAACGATTTAGGCGCTGGCCAGGGGAGGGGCGTGCCGGTCGAAAGTTCGCACCAGGCCTCGAGATAGCCGAGATCGGAGGCAAGCGCGCGTAGCGTGTCGGCGCCCATGCCTTCCTTGGCCAAATGCTTCAGGGTCGCCACGTCCTCGTCCGTTAGCAGCGTGGCGAGTTGATCGCAGCGGCCAAAAGGCAGGATGGCGTCGAGAGCATCCAGCTCACCGGCGCGCTACACAGCCTCAGGTGTTTCGGATTTCGAGCTTTTGGCCACGCCGCTAGCCATTTTTCCACGGATTTACAAGGTGCAAGCCGATCGCCTCGAAGTCGGGGATATTGCGTGTCGCAACGGAGGCACCGCGAGACAGCGCAATCGCGGCAATTTGCGCATCGAACTGGCTGATTGGGCGGCCTGACCGGCGACGATGGGTGGCAATCGTCGCATAGAAGTCGGCAGCGTCGCGATCAAACGGCAGCACTCGTCCATAAAAATCGTCGGTGAATATGGGAAGAATGGCGGTCTCGAGCTCGCGACGACGACGGCCTTCCGGAAGAAGCCGCAGGCCACAGAGAATCTCGGCCTCGGTGATGGTTGTTGTAAACATCGAAAGCGGTGGCTGCTCAGCCACCCATGCCATGACGGCCGCGTCAGGCGACGGTGCCAACAGCTCCGAAAGAATGTTGGTGTCGAGGATAATCACCGGTTAAGGTCCGGAGCGTCGCGAATGGGGTCTCGATCGGGGACAGCGAGCTCGACACCGCCGACTGGCGCAAGCCGCGCTCTAATAGTTTCGGCAAGGTTGGGTGCTGGTCTTTCGTTGGAGGCGAGCACTGATCGAAGGATATCGCGGGCCTCATCTTCCATCGAACGGCCATGAACAGCCGCACGCACGCGCAGGCGCTGTTTCAAGGAATCGTCAATATTGCGGATCGTCATGCTCGCCATCAGGTCACTCCATAGATCAATGATAGCGTTGTAATCATTGATGGCAAAGTTGGCAATCATTCCAGCGAACCGAAAGGGTTTGAGCTTCGATATAAGGGCTCATAGGTCACGCTCCGGCCTGCGGTGTGGTTAGTCGCTTCGCAGTGTCGGCGTGTTGCCCGCGACATCGAAGAGATTTTCCGTAGAGTAGCAGGAGCCTACTCCGGCCCCAATTGCGTGGCCATGGCCGAAATTACAACCGGAATCTCACCGGTAGGCGGCGCGTAGCTGGTAATCTTAACGCTGCAAGCAGGCGTGGTGTTGCTAATGATCGTCCACAAGCTACCCGCAGGCGTGTTGATTACACCGATCGTCCCGCGCCCCGATTGACTCATGATTTTCATGCTTGGATCGACCATCGACATGATCCTCGTCGTGCGCTGATAATCGCCGACTTCGGGCAAGAAGAACACAACCGTAATTCGGCTGATATTGCCAGGCTGGGTCTGAGTTGCGCCTGCCGCCCCATCGGCAATTTTCATCCAATCCGGAACAGCGATGGCGCAGCCACCTTTAGCGGCATGGAACCGCTTCCAACCTGCTGGAGGGGGGGAGGCTACGTGCGGCGTCGTCACACAGCTGGAGAGAGCAGCCATGAGAGCAATGCCAGCAATCAAGGGCAGTAGAGGGCGCATTACAAATTCCTAAATGAGTACGAGCTTGATCCGGCAAAGGATTCTCGGTGCCGAACGGCACTAAAGGATTGTTTTTTCGAGCATTCCACCGATCTTATTCACAGATGCAAGCTTGCCCTGGCTTTACTGGGCTCATCCACAAAATACGCGTATCACCTTGGATTTCGGATCAGTCACGGACTGGACTGCGGTGCCACTATGGACGAAATTCAAACGCGAAGGCGTATCGGTAGCAACCCGTTCTTCACTTCCATAGTGTCGCGAATCTCCGGGTATTTTCAGCCCCGTCGTGGCGGAGGATGGGGCACCGCGGATCATGCCGGCGGCCAGCCACGCATTCAACGCCTCCACCGGCTGGCCGGTCAGATAGACGACCTCGTCCTGGCCGGTGCCGGAATTCTTGGTGCGGCCGAGATGATGGACAGCGAGGGGAGGGGGCTGCTGTCCTCGCCGGCAATTGGCGGCTCGATCGTCAGCTGCTCCTTGCGCAGGCCGGCGACTTCGCTCCGCCGGCGGCCGCCGGAGGTAAAGGCGACCATCAGGATGGCCCGGTCGCGCAGATCGCGCAGGCTGTCGCCGCTACAGGTCGCCAGCAGTTTGGCCAAAACATCTGATGTCACCGCCTTGGCGCTCTTGCGAAGACGTTGCATTGGCGCGGCTCGGATCGCCAGCCGAATGGCGGATTTCAAAGCCGGGGAGGCGAAGGCGCCGTCGAGACCGCGCCATTTGGTCAGCGTCGACAAGTTGGCCAGCCGTCGCCCGACGGTCGCCGGGGCATGCGGTCCCCCCGGTTCTCAGAAAACCGCCAGTCCGCAACGCCTGCTCGACTGCGGCCGGCATGCCGTGTTCCGGATCGTTTTCGCGCCGCGCCGGATCCCACAGATGATGGGCCACAAACTTCAACAACAGCGCCTCCGGCGCCGGCCAGGGGAGGGGAGCGCCGGTTGAAAGCTCGCACCAGGCCTCGAGGTAGCCGAGATCGGAGGCAAGCGCCCGCAACGTGTTGGCGCCCATGCCTTCCTTGGCCAGATGTTTGAGGGTGGCGACGTCGTCGTCGGTCAGCAGCGTGGCAAGCTGGTCGCGGCGGGCAAAGGGCAGGATAGCGTCAAGCGCGTCGAGTTGCTAGGCGCGCTTGAGAACGGCCTGTTCCCCCGGATCTTGGTCAGTGCTCACGTTCGAGCGGCCCGACGATTGTTATGCCTTCATTGCGGGCAGCGATGGCCATTTTTCGATCAGCCGTCGCCAGCGGTAAATCCCGCATTTTCGCGAGCGCGACATAGCTGGCGTCATACGCCGTCAACATGTGGCGGGCCGCCAGGTCGAGCACGAGGCTGTCACTGCCGGATCCGGCGTCGTCAAGCGACAGTCCTCGCAGTTGTGTCATCAGCAACAGCGCTTCGCCTGGGCGGAGCCGCCCGCGTCGTTCGGCCACCAGAAACAAATTGCGGGTCTCGAACCAGAACAATCCCGGCACCAAGCCGGCACTAGAGCGCAGATCGGTCATCAGCAGATCGGCGGCGTCGTGTTGTTCATCCGGAAGAAACCAGGCTGCGGCGATGGATGCGTCGAGAACGAACGGCATCAGTAGCGTCGACCCTCGTCACGCCATTCGCGGATTTCCTCCTGCGTTGTGGGCTGCCGACCGGCACGTTGCGCCCGGATTTCCGCAATCAGTGCATCGATGTCGTTTTCGCGGCGAATGCGGGAAAGCCGGGCAACCGGCGTGTTGCCGCGGGAGATGATCACCTCTTCGCCGGCTTCGACCTTGGCCAGCAGTTCGGATAGATGGGTTTTCGCTTCGGCGACCTTGACTGTGACGGTCATGATGTTCTCCGTGGACTGCGTCTCTCGTCGAGCAGAGGATGGATTGCGCGACGTTTCGAGATTTTGCTGGATGATAGGCGCACGGCAGGAAGTTGGTCAAGCGGTAACCATATCACTATCGATACATGATTCCTATCGATGGTCATCGACGCAGCCGAACGCTGTATGACGAACGGAAGTCATTAAGTAATTTGGTTCAGGAAGACAAAAGAACGGCGATAATTCATATGGTCAATGAGATGAAAATTCAGGAAAATCAGGGTAAAAGGGGCTGATTTGGGGGGAGTGCCGAAGCCGTGGGCAATTGTGCCGTCGATGCTCTTCTACCATAATCGGTGCCTGGGATGAAGAGGATGTCCTTCGTCAGAATAGGAGCTGCTGATGGCGAAGATCGATATCGACAGCCTCGATGAAGCCACGCTGATGGCGCTGAACGAACGCAGGTAGGATCAAGAGCAACCGACACCTCAGGTTGCGATCCCCCAGTGTTGACAAGCGAGTGCGCTAAAACAGCGAGAGGTAACGCAAGAAAGCAATCTTGGGAACGCAGGCTGACTGGAGTCCAACCAGCATCCGATCCGGGTCCGCGAGATAATCGAAACGCATGTGCCGCGGGGACCAGTTGTAGGCTCGCATATTTTTGTCGTTGCCAACAAGAAGGAGGCTATGGAAATACCAACGGTCGGCGTCTTTGTAGCCAGAACGATTTGTATAGAAAAATAGGCCCCGCAACGCCGCAAAAGAGGCTATCGGTTTTTCATCTCCGTGTATTGCGATACAAAATGGCCGACCGCCGCTGAGATACTGGGCCTGCGCGGCCACCACGAGACCGGCGGCTAAGGACCATATCGCGACAACAGTGGGGACGCTCAGCAGCACGATGCCGGTCGTGGGAGGCGCATTCGGTGGGTCGAGCTGCTTAAAGAGGAGTATGGAACCGGCGACTGCCAGGCTCAGGGAAGCGCCGTGGATAAACGTCATGAGATCGCCTCCGCCTGCGAAGACCGCTGCAAGCACGCTGGCCATAGTGCCGAGGCTTCCAACAAGGACAGCCAGAAAGATCAAGACGGCCTGAGGCAACTGCCACGATAACAGTCTTAAGAGCAGAACGGTGCAACTTGGGAAGAGTGGAGCGAGCGCTGGGACAAGGACCAACCACAGATCAAAAGGGTTGGCTGGAAGGACTCTATCGGCAGGAAATGAGAATAGAGGTTTCGGGCAGTAGCCCAACGCAATTACCGCCGCCATTGCGGCCGGCAGTTTCGAATCTTTCAATAGGGGTCTTCCTCAATATGTTTGGTTCACTCGCAGTTAGACATGATGCCGCTATGGGCGGGCATGCAAACGAAAATGAAATGGTCGCCCGGCCCAGGGGCAAAAGTTCTAGGTGTCGAGCTCACAGATGATGATGACGGCGATCCACACCGGGGCTCGTTCATGCCATGGGTGGATGCAGCCTTGTATCGAGAGCAAAGGCTTCCTGGAACTTCAGGGCATAGGCACCTGGCGCGCTGCCCGCGAGAAAAATCAGATTCCAGCTACACGGCGAGACCGCGCTCGGGATCGCGACAAATCGGTGGCGTCGAAGCAGATCGTCTCCGAAGGCTTGCTGTCCCGCGCCGGGAATGCCCGGGTGGAGCCAATTGGGATTGGGTACGCTTCCCGGGTCGACGATATGGACATCGCCGGCATCCGCAATGACAGCCGCCGTCAACGTGTGCGCCACCGTGTCGAGCGCCCGAAACCCCTTATGGACCGCGACCTCGAGGATTGCCGTCGCGGGATCGAGCGAGCAGTAGACCGCGCGAACGCCTTTGCTGTTCCAGCGGCCACCGACGCGATAGGCGCCTTCGCCACTATCCCATGTCGGCGCGTGGACGGCTTGATCGAGCCGCCACGCGACCAGTTCGGTCCCGCCGAGCCCAATTGGCAAAGCGGTCATGCATAGACGCCATATTCGAGACGGTCGAGATGATCCTCAACCAGCTCGACGCCGGCGGGTGTCCCGAGAAGATCGATCGGCCGGCGCTGGTCGAGCCCGATCGCCGGGCGCTCGAGCCATTGCTCGGCTTCAGCCTGCGAGCCGAAGATGTCCGTTGCTTTTGCGAGAATCTCCGCGAATTTCCATGCGCGACCGCTCTGTTCCTGACTGAGCGGCTTGGAGGGCGTATCCTTCCGCCGCTGCCAGGTGCGCAAACTCATGCCCACGGCCTTTTCGAGCGAATCCGTTTTACCGATGATGACCAGATGCCCGACAAGGTGATCCAGCGCCGAGGCCGGCAGGCCGCGCAAAAGCAGTTCGTGCGCGTCGAGAGGGCTGGTCAGGCTGCGCGCAAGCACGCGCGCGCCGCCGAGCAGCGCCGCTATTTTCTGCAATTCGCCTGTCGTCGTTTCCGGGATAATTTTCTCTGCCGCAATGGCCATGGGATCATCTCCGCGTCATTTGTCGCTTTACATATGACAGGTGACATGACTGATTTCAAGCGTAACGTTCTACTGCGCCGTGGTGTGCGGGGCACTTGGTTTGAGATCTTCGCCGCGCATCAACGGCGCGAGCAAGAAAATCACAATAAGCATTGCCGCCAGCATCATGAACGTAAGCGGTGCCCCAAGCACACCTTGTGGCAGCCTTAGCGATGCCGCGAGAACAGATTTCTTTGAGCTTGATTGATCGAACTGTCATCCCAATCGATTTCACGCTTCGAAGTTGGGATTATCCTCTGATTGCGGTGGTTGTCGAAGAAGAGAGCTGGTTCGGAAAAACTGGACAGCAAGGATAAGTGGAATTTCTGCCTGACTTTGGCTTAGATGCCGGAAACAGGAGAGAGCATGACGAGACGACCACGCCGGAACCACAGCCCGGCTTTCAAGGCGAAGGTGGCGCTTGCCGCCATCAGGGGTGAACAGACGCTGGTGGAATTGTCGCAGCAGTTCGACGTGCATGCCAATCAGATCAAGCAGTGGAAGGACCAGCTCCTTGAGGGGGCGACAGGCGTTTTCGGCGATGACGCCAAAGCGGAACCGGCGACTCCGACCGTCGATGTCAAAACCCTGCACGCCAAGATTGGGGAACTGACGCTTGAGAACGATTTTTTATCCGATGCGCTCGGCTTCACGTTGCGACGCTGATGAAGAAGATGGGCATTGAGGCGATTTATCGTCGTCCCAACACGTCGAAACCGGCACCTGGTCACAAGGTCTATCCGTATCTGCTCAGGAAGCTGACGGTCACCAGACCCAACCAGGTGTGGGCAATGGACCTGACCTACGTCCCCATGGCGCGGGGCTTTGTCTATCTCTGCGCCGTCGTCGATTGGTTCAGTCGCCGAGTGCTTTCATGGCGGCTGTCGATCACGATGGAGACGGCCTTTTGTATCGAGGCGGTTGAGGAAGCTCTTTGCCGATATGGAAAGCCAGACATCTTCAATACCGACCAGGGATCGCAGTTCACCTCCATCGACTTCACGGCG
Organism: Rhizobium sp. CCGE531; assembly: GCF_003627795.1. Classification (NCBI taxonomy): domain Bacteria; kingdom Pseudomonadati; phylum Pseudomonadota; class Alphaproteobacteria; order Hyphomicrobiales; family Rhizobiaceae; genus Rhizobium; species Rhizobium sp. CCGE531. The sequence goes on from NZ_CP032686.1 coordinate 494,427, forward strand.
GTGCTGAAGAAGGCCGGGATTGAAATCTCGATGGATGGCAAGGGCGCATGGCGGGACAACGTCTTCGTCGAGCGGCTCTGGCGGTCGATCAAATACGAGGAGGTCTATCTCCATGCCTACAAGACCGTGTCCGAGGCCCGCGCTGGCATCGGCCGCTATTTGACCTTTTACAATACCCGACGTCCACATTCATCCCTTGACCGGCAGACGCCGGACCAGGCTTACTTCAACGCGCTGACACCGATGATGGTGGCGGCATAATCGAGGCGGAAATCCACTTAGCCAAACGTCGCAAGCTGTTCAGACAAACCGAGCCACCTCTGAAGAGAGTGCCGTGGATTCCCATAGCGTCTCGCTTGAGAATGGGGCGTTCCCAGATGGGCGCTAGTAATTGGCCTGCCTCTTCATCACCCAGACGTTCAATCAAATCTTCGATTGTTTCCATGTCTTGGCCATTTGGAAAGACGATCGTGTATTCGTCTTCCGTGGCTTGGAACAAGCTGAAGGTAGCGTTTCGAGCGCAGTCTATGATCAAGATGTTCTTCATGCAGCATACTCTGACAGGAAGCATCTGCGCCAGCAACGATTTGTGCGTTGGCTTACGCAGCCGGACTATTCCACGGTAGGAGACCTTCAATATGACTCTGCTTGTGGCCACGGACGATGGCGCTGAGCGTAGCTGTGAAATAGGTGAGCGGTTCAATCGAATTAAGTTTGCAGGTCTCTATAAGCGAGGCGATTACCGCCCAGTTCTCGGCTCCGGCATCGTGTCCGGCGAAGAGAGCATTCTTAGGTGTGCCGGAGGCCAATGTCCGGCTAGAGTTTTGCCGCCGTGTCCTTACCGCCTATGCGAGGGGCCGTATCCCCTATGATGATTACGTTCAGTTCACTCAAGGCGGCGGTATGCCTGCGAGTATTTCGAAGGCTTTGAGGAGCGCGGGCTCGGGTCCAAGGAAACCACAGAGCCAGGGAAAAGGTGATATTGTTCTTCCGGCTTCAGCAAGAATGGATTCTGGTGTGACATTCAAGGGCTCGACCATCGCATCAAACGGTAAGGGCCGCTTTTCGGTTCAATCGTCTCGGCGGGCCGCGAAATGTTCAGGCACCTACGATCTGAGTGATCGGCGTCCGACAATCACTCTTCCGGTCAAATGCTCGGACGGCCGTAGCGGAAAAGTCGAGGTGACGCGAGCACCGGATATGATGTCGGCCTGGAGAAAGGTAAAGCTTTCCGATGGGAGCACCGGCCGGCTGACCGTTGGAAGAGGTGTGAAACACCCGTAGTTGGCTGCGGGCCGCCAACCTTCTATCGGCAATTGCGGATTTTCAGACCGATAGCTCTTATAAATAGAAGGGCCACTGGTTCTGACCCGTTCAAGGCGGCCATTTGCGTCCGCCGGAAGCCTGCCGGTTCAACGGAATGACACTGTCGAAATTCGTCGAGCGCATCAAGGTGGCAAATTGATTTGGTGGTCGGGTTGGAGTCAATTATCCGGCCGGATTACACCATAGCTGCTTATAGAGATGATATATTGGCGTCCCGTGACGGCGGCTCTATCGTCGTTTGCAATTCCTCCGTGAAACGCCACCATAGCAAGACCGTGGTTGCACCGAAGCCGAGGCACAGGCCGAACCAGATGCCATTGCTTGCCCAGCCGAGCCAATATCCGCAAATGGCCATCGCCGGGATACCGATTAGCCAATAGCCGATAAACGTATTGAGCAGACCCGCCTTGGTGTTACCAAGGCCGCGCAGCAACCCGATGCAGATATTTTGAGAGCCCTTCAGGAACTGGTGGGCGATTGCGAACCATAGGAGCGTCGCGGCCATCGCCAGAATTGCGGGATCAGCCTGTGCGCCGAGGAATGGACGCAGCACCATGCCCGGCAACAGGGCGTATAGGAAGCCAACGACGGTCATGATGGAAAAGCTAATAGCCAGAGTCCGTCGGGCTATCGACCCGATCTCAGCATGCTCATCTTTGCCGACCGCGCGACTAACCAATACAGAGGAGCCGTGGGAAAGGCCGATGTTGAGCTGGTAGACGATGTAGGCGAGCTGGTTGACGACGTTGGAAGCGGCAAGTGCAATCGGGCCAAAGGTTCCCATAAAGATGGATGCAATAGACGTGATCGCCGCTTCGGACCCATAGGTGAGGGCTATCGGAGCGCCCATTCTTGCGATTCTCATCACAATGGCGGGTGAGGCGCGCCAGTGGCCCAGCGAGAGCAGGGAGCTCATCTCCGGATCACGCCGTACGGTTCTGAAATAAACGAGAAACGTCCAAACTTGAACGAGAGTAGTCGATAGACCGATGCCCGCGAGCCCCAGCCGCGGCATGCCAAGCCATCCATAGATGAAAATAGCATTCAGCAACACGTTGACGCCGATCGAGATAATGGTGACCCTGAGAAGGGAGCCAGCTCGCCGCATGCCTACCGCGAATTGCCGCAAGACATTCAGCCATAGCATCGGCACCAAACCGGGTGCCAGTGTGAGCATGATCGGCTGCGCAAGGCTTACGATCTTGCTGTCCTGGCCCAAAAAGCCAAGCAAGTGACTGAGTGCGACAAGAACAATGCCGGCGCCAGTGGCAACGATCGTCGCCAGCAGCATGGAGGCCGATACCAGCTCGCGGACTTCGTCGTGAGCGATCTCGTCGCCCTTTCCATCGCTGGTGCGTCTTTCGCCACGCGCGATCGCCGAGGCTATCATGTTGCCGACGCCGGTTACCATGCCAACGCACATTGTGCGGAGCTGGTTGTAAAGCAGCACGGCGAGCCCGCCTGCGGCCACTGCCTCCACGCTGATCAGACCCATCATGAGGAGGTCGGCGCTGGTCAAGGCGACCTGGGCGAACTGAATCCCGGCGATAGGCGCGGCAAGTTTGATAATTTCCAGATAGGGATGGAACCGGCTATTCATTTGCTGCTCACGCCTCCGTTTTGGCAGGAGCAATGGCCGCCAGCCGTATGGATTCCAGATAGGCGTCAAATAGCCCATGGGCTCGCTGATGAGCTACCTCGCTCAGCAGCTGTCGTTCCATTAGCCAATCATCGTTGAAGATTGTATCGAGATATTTCTCTCCAGCATCGCAAACCAGGACGACTACGATACTATCGGGCTCAACCATGGCCAGCCGCTTGAGCGCTACATGAATTGCTGCACCGGCGGTGCCGCCGACAAGAAGGCCGGTTCGACGCGCAACGACACGGGTCATCGCAAACGCATCGACGTCCGAGACCGTAAGGCCTTCATCAATCAACGAATGGTCGACGTTCGGTCCAACCGTGAAGCCGCCGGGAGCGCCGGCACCTGTCTGCCAATATCGGCCGGGAGGCTCGCCAAAAATAATGCTTCCCCTTGGTTCGACGCCGATGGCTGTTACCCTGGAGCCACGATTGCGCAATTCCGCAACCGTTCCACAAAGCGTGCCGCCTGTCCCAACTGCGCCCACCAGATAGTCGACGTCCGCACCAAGGTCGTCGATCAATTCGGCGGCTAGGCCCGCGTAGCCTTTGTTGTTATTGGGGTTGTAGTGCTGATCGGGCCAGAACGCGCCACTGGTTTCGACGATTTCTCCTGCTACCCGCCGCCGCTCAACGGTGCTCGGACCGTCACCCTTGCTTTCGACGAAGACGAGGTTCGCGCCCATGGCCTTCATCGCGCGCAGTTTGTCACGCGAGGCATGCCCATCCACGACGGCCGTATACTTATAGCCCCGCTCGATGGCGACTAGGGCCAGCCCCGTGCCGGTATTGCCCGAGGTGGGCTCGACAATATGGCCGCCGGGCTTGAGCGTGCCCGACCGCTCAGCAGCGAGGATCATTTCCCGTGCCATTCTAACCTTGCACGATCCGGTGGGATTGAACTGTTCGAGTTTCAGCAGCAACCGGCTTCCCGATCCGGTACGGGCAAGTTCGAACAAGGGGGTATGGCCGATCAATTCGGCGCTGGTGATCGCTACTTTTTCGGTATGTAAACGCTCAAGCATCATTGCTGATCCATCCTCCAGGTAAAACCATCGTCCTGCTGCGTCACCACGATCTTGGGCGGTAGGGGCAACTGGTGAAACGCACTCTCATTCTTGTCCATCTGATAGCCGGCGGTGTTCGGATAGACGATCAGATCGCCGTAACGGGGTGCTGCCGGAAACAGGATCTTGCGCCAGGTCAGAACGTCATATTCCATGCAGCTCGAACCGCCGATCGCCGCCCGAACCGGTTCCTGCGGGCGGTCGGCCCCGCGCAGAACCAGGATCGGTGTCGGAAGATATTCGCTGTTCTTCCACTGTTCCGACAGGCTCATGCTGAGGCCGGCAACCGTAACGATGCCGTGCTCCGCATTGCACTTGAAGCCTTGTACCGGAAAGACCGTCATCCCTGCGCCATTCAGCAGAGCCCGTCCGGGTTCGAGATAGAGGACCACCTTCGCGGCAATCAGTTTTTGCGCCAGCGTGGTTGGGCCGATTACGGTTTGCAGGATCGCATCCAGCATGGCGGCGCCGGTGAGCGACTGATGATAGGGATAGAAATGGTTGAAGCTCTTGCCGGCATGGAACTGCGAGGGGTGGAGCCGTTCCTTGAATCCTTGCCAGTCATCCTCGTCGACATAGGGGCAGGCAAAGCCGCCGCCTATCGAGATCGCGAAGCAAGGGAACCCATATTGCCGGCGGGTTTCCTCGCACAGGTCGATGAGCGCGGCTGCGAGTTCCGCGCGCGGCTGAACCGCGTATCCATCAAGATGGAAGGAAAAGCCCTCCACGACAATGTGCTGGTCGGCCTCTTTGCAGCGCCGGAGTGCTGCGGACAGATCGGCAGGATTCAAGCCGAAGCGGCTGTGAGGGCTGTTCGGGGGAAGCACCCGTAAGAGTACACGCAGGGGATCGGCTGGTGTGGCGATCGTGATCGCCCGCTCGATCTCATCCAGCGCATCGATGGCAACGGTGGCGCCATGACGGTTTGCCAGCCACAACAGATCGTTGCTTTTGGCCGCACCCGTGACGCCTATGTCTTCGCCACGGACGCCGTTGGCAAGGGTATGAACGAATTCCGGAACGCTGGCGACATCGACCGCACTCCCGAGGGCCGCGACTTCGCGAAGCCAGGCTCCGGCCTTGTTGGCCTTTTTGCCGAAATAAACCCGGCCCGAGACGTTTCGGTCGCGCAGCACCTGCTGGAAGGCTCCAAGATTGTCGGCAAAGCTTTCGGGATGGATGAGGTGGAAAGGCCCCTGGCTTGCGCGAGTGACTTGATCGAGCAAGGCCATGTCCCCGCGGGCGTTGATGGCCCATTCCTTTTCGCGGGCTTTCATGGAGACGGGGGCTAGTTCCACAGTTCCACCCTCTTGCCGCGACCTGCGGCGATCGCCCGGGTGGCAAAGGCATGAGCAACGGGGATATCCGTGATGATCATGCCGCTGCTGAAGGCAAACACCCGGTCGTCCTGCGAGCGGCGTCCGGGTTTGCGGCCGGCCACGATATCTGGCAATTCGGCGTCGATATGCGGTGTACCATCCGAGCCGGCCAGTCGTTTTCCGGTTACTCCCATCTGTCCTTCGTTGGTAGCGATCGCATAATCGGCATCGCGCAGGGCGCCTGCTTCCACTCCCTTACTGGCGACGGAGATGAGCAGCCCACCGGGCTTGAGCCAATTCGTTTGTACTTTGGGATGGGCCGCGCGGCCGGAAGCGGCGACAACGATGTCGGACGCCGCGACGGCCGCTGGTACATCATCCACCAACTCTATTTTTCTCTGAGGGAAATAGTGGGCAAAGCGTGCAAGGCTTGCCGCAATCCCATCGGGATGGGTGCCGAAGAGGTGCAGCGTCTCCAACTGAGGAAGAGCAGTCAGCAGGTACGGCAATGTATTGATGCCCTGCGCGCCTGTGCCAATCATCAACGCCGAGCGCGCATTTGCCGAAGCGCAATGTTTGGCAATGATCGCGGTCGTTGCCGGAGTTCGTGAGCCGCCAACACGATGGCAATCCATGAATGCGAATGGCAGACCGGTCGTATCGTCATAGAGGCTGATCGTGGTGTAGTATTTTTCGGCACTCTCACTGCCTTGGCGGTAGGATGTCTTGAAGCCGAGTTGCTGGAGAGCCCCGTCATAGCCAAGCATAGAGTAGGAGACTGCATCACGTTCCTCAAGCGGAAGCGGCATCATGAGTTTCGTTGGGCAACGGGAATCGCCGCTGGCGAAGGAATGATAGGCGTCCTCGACCAATCGTATGACGTCGGCCGGCGGCACCTCGACGTCCGCTAGGTCCGTCCGGGAGAGAATGTGAATGGCTGGTGTATGGAGATATGAAATACTCATTCGCTGGCACCTTTCGTTACTTTTGACATGGGTGGAGATGGATGGAAGCGGCTAGCGCCAGTTCCATTCTTGACCAATCTGAGCTGGCTCTGACCTTCGCCAGCCGATGTGTGGAAAAGCGCAAGCCGAATGAACGCGCCACAGTCCGTTGATGTCAGCGGAGAGGGCATTTACTGCGCTACCTGTCGCGCGTGGAACGCCGCCAAATCGTCAGGGCGGAGTGGCACGCCGGAGATCATTTAATGGGATTGCGCATTCCGGGAGCGGAGCGGCAAAGAAATGCCTGGTCGTCTTGGCAGGAAACTTCCGACCGCTGCGCGCCATCGCGAAGATGGCCTCAGGCGTAATCGTCTCTCCCAAGCGCCAGGCTTCCACCCGCACGCTTTCATAATCCAGTAGGACTACGGGCAATGCTTTCAGTTGAAGACGTTTGGCAACCGCAAGCCTGTGGTGGCCATCCATGATGAACAGGGCGTCCTTATGAGCGGTGATAGGCACTTTCCAATATTCAGCTCGGGCAATCTGGTCTTCGAGCTCAAGCACATGTCGTGCATCGACTTCTTCGGTCGGAATCAAATCTGTTGGGGGCAACAGGCAATAGGGCATGCATACACCTCTCGGAGGGCAAAGAGTACACGCATTAGACGAGGGAAGCTGGCCGCGACCTCGATGGAAGAGAGCATATCTGGGTTGTTCTGAAGGTCAATAAACTTGATAAAAAGAATCATATTTTATGAAGAAGACCTTTCACCTACCGCGTCGCTCGCGTCACAGTGGGACAATTATGCAAGGCGAAGCTGGAGCGAAGCGCAATTGTCTATATGCAAGCAAACGCCGATGTTCCGTGGGTTTTTGACTGCAAAATTCTCGAAAAACATGATTGTACTCCTCATGTTTTGTCGTTAGAACTCTCCGGGATTTAATCGTCTCGATCTGAAGGATTGATGTCGTGATGAAAGTTTTGAGCCTATTTTATATTGCAGGTGTTACGGCGTCGTTAGTAGCAGGACCAGTTGCTGCTCAGGATGCAAAATCCACGTCAATCGTTGATGATAGAGGGGTGACGGTTCAGCTTGCGGCTAATCCGAAACGGATTGCATCTGTTTCCTATCTTGCCGCCGATGTGGCCCTAGCCCTTGGCATAAAGCCGACCGCTGTGACCTACATGACAGGTGGACGAGACCCCGACTTCCTGCTTGGCCTGACGAGGGACGCGGCACAGATCGGACAACGCGCCAAGCCCAATCTTGAGCTGCTGTCGCAGGCCAAGCCCGACGTGATCATCGCCATGAAGCGCTATACCGTCGGCAATGCCGCGCAATTCGAGAAGATTGCGCCTTATATCGCCTACAATATGGAGTTGCTGAGCGAGAGCTATCAGGAAGTTGCCGATCTTTCGAAGCTGTTCGGCAAGCCGGAGCGCGGTGAAGAGCTCAATGCAGAATTCAAACAACATCTTGCGGATTTCAACCAGAAGGCTCCGAAGAACGTCCATCCACGTTTTGTAATCATGTGGGGCGGAGACACGCCCTTCGCTTTCCATACGGAAAATACCGCCGCATCCATTGTTACAGCACTTGGTGGCGACAACATCGTAGGCCCAATGGCTAAGAGTGGCCGATTTGGCGAGGAACTCAGCCTCGAAACGATGTTAGAGAAGGATCCGGAAGTCATTTTCGTCTACGACAGCGGCCCGGATCGCCCGCATGAGAACAATCCGATCTGGCAGCAGCTCTCCGCGGTCAAGAACCATCGCGTCTACTACGTCGGCGATCACTGGGTGGAAACCAATGGTCCGATTGGCCGCGAGATCGTCCTGCGTGAAGCCGCGCACTATCTGTATCCCGACACTGTTCCGGCTGTCGATGTGCGCAAGGAGGCCGCCAAGCTCATTCCGGCAAGCCTGCAGAATTGAAACGCGCCATGGCCGCCAGGCAACCGACGAACATCGTCCGGTCATCGACGCTAACCCTCATCGTCCTGATGGTTGCCGCAATGGTCATTGTAGGAGGATTGCTGGTTGGCGCAAAGCCGCTTCCACCGGAAGCGGCTTTCAAAGCGTTATTTTTCCCTGACGGAAAGATCGACTCCATCCTCGTTTGGACCCTGCGTCTGCCGCGAAGCCTTGCGGCCTTCATTGCAGGCGCAGGCCTTGGCGTCTCGGGCTACCTGTTGCAGGTACTGACGCGCAATCCGCTTGCCGGGCCTGACCTGACAGGCGTGACATCAGGTGCCGTTGCTCCGATTGTTTACTGTTTCGTGTTCTTCCCATCGCTATCCTCCGTGTTCTACCCGCTGGTAGGCTTGGCAGGTGGCCTCGCAGCCGCCTTCGTCACCTTCTGGATCTCGCGCGGCGGGCGAGGTCGCCCGTTGCACCTGGCGCTGGGGGGTATTAGCGTCTCATTGTTTCTAGGTGCGTTGACAACCTACATTCTGCTTCTGAGTGGATCACAAGCCCCATCGCTTTTGTTCTGGCTGACGGGTGGTTTCCAAGGCCGCTCCTGGACGCAACTTGCCTATATGACTCCATGGGTGCTTGTCGGCGCGGTTGGTGCTCTTGCCGTTCAACGCGTCGTCGGTCTGCTCATGCTCAGCGAAGAGGCGGCAGCCGGCATGGGGCTGCGGCTGGAAATTTGGAAGCCGCTGCTGCTCCTCCTGGCAGTACTTCCCGTGGCAGGCGTCGCGCCGATCGCGGGGCCAGTGGCTTTTGTCGGTCTGGCCGCACCACACATCACTCGCCTATTGAAGCCATCCGGGCCTGGTTGGACTATTGTGACGACGGCTGCCCTTGGTGGCCTGATCCTGGTCGCCGCCGACGTCGTGGCTCGTAGTGTCGCCGTTCCCAAGGAGCTGCCCGTCAGCGTCATCACGGCGTTGATCGGAGGGCCGGTGTTTATCTATCTCGTACAGCGACGCAGCATCTCGCTCTAAAGGGCATGGTCATGAACACCTCCCTGAACATAGGACGCAATCCAGGCTCAACTTGGCTCCTGGCAATTAGCGCTGTCTTCGCGCTCCTCTCACTGGTGCTGGCGTTATTCCTCGGGGTTGTCGACATTCCTGCTTCCGATATTGGCGCGGTGTTGACGGGCCATGGTTCTCCTGAAGCGCAATCCATCATCATGGATATACGCCTGCCGCGAATTTTGACGGGGGTTTTGGCGGGCATCCACCTTGCCGTCGCCGGTCTCCTGCTTCAGACCATTACGCGCAATCCATTGGCCGACCCCTCCATTATGGGGGTCTCTCAAGGAGCGACCCTTTCTGTGACGGTCTTTCTTGTCTTCACCGTCTACAGTGGAGATCCGGGGTCGAACACACTGGCAGCGCTTCCCGTGGAGTGGCTACCGGCAGTCGGCATGCTTGGCGGGCTCGTGGCCGGCGGCATTATCTATCTCCTCGCGTTTCGCCTCGATCTGGGGCCGCTTCGGATTACTCTTTGCGGCATCGCGATCGGCGCCGTGCTCCACGCCCTGGCAATCGGGCTGATGGCGGGATGGGGATCTTCCCGCATAGAAATCCTCCTGGAATGGCTGTCCGGCAGTCTCTACGCCCGCAGCTGGGAACATGCAGAGTTCCTTTTTCCGTTCACGGTTGTCGGTCTGGCCGTTTTGCCTCTCGTGCGCAGACCCCTGGATTTGTTGCGCTTCGAGGCTCCGGTCGCCCGCTCATTCGGGCTCGCCTACCGCCGGCAGTTCTCGATCGTCCTGCTACTATCCTGCAGCCTTGCCGCCAGCGCTGTCGGTGCCGTCGGGCCGGTTGTTTTCGTTGGTCTCGTCATTCCCCATCTTGCCTGCTTTATTGCTGGCAAGCGTTTCACCCTCGTTCTGCCACTGACGATTGCTCTTGGCGCGATTGTGGTCACGCTCGGAGATCTGATCGGCCGCCTGATCGGCCAAGCCGATGAAATCCCGCTCGGCGTGGTCGCTGCACTTTGCGGTGTTCCCGTCCTCATCGCTCTTCTGCGCAAAATGCCGTGAGATCCTTATGTTGCTCTCCTGTTCGAGATTGTCTGTCACCTATGGTCGCCGCAAGGCATTGAATGCTTTTAATCTTTCACTTCAAAAAGGAGAGATCCGTGCGCTCATCGGACCGAATGGCTCGGGCAAGAGCACGGCACTACAGACGCTCGCCGGTCTCATTACTCCTGCCGAAGGAAAGGTTGAGATCGAATCCCGGCCGATCGGTTCCATGTCTCGCCGGCAATTGGCAAAACATCTGGCATTTCTGCCGCAACAGCCTTCGGCTCCCGATGAAATGACGGTGGAACAGCTGGTCCGGCAAGGGCGATTCGCGCATGTCGGCCTGTTTCGCAGCTACGACCGTCATGACGAGGAAGCAATTCGGTGGGCGCTCGACAGCACTGGTCTTTCGGATTTTGCCGGCAGAAGCCTTCGCGAACTTTCCGGCGGCGAGCGTCAACGCGCCTGGATTTCCGCGGCTCTCGCCCAGGAAGCCGGAGTTCTACTTCTCGACGAACCCACATCATTCCTCGACATCGGCTATCAGATCGAAATCCTCGACCTTGTCTACCGCCTCAGCCGCGAGAAGGGGGTTGCCGTCATCATGTCGATCCACGACCTCAATCAGGCCATGTCGATTTGCGACCATATCTCGCTGCTCGAAAAGGGCGAACTCGTGTTCGATGGGGAACCGAAAAGACTGGCCGACAGCGGGCTGATCGAGAAGGTGTTCCGCGTCAAAGGCAACTTCGTGCAGATCGCCCCCAATGCGCCTCCCCATTTCGACGTGGAGCTTGCACGCCGAACGTCGATCACGCCTTGATTAGGCGATATACCACCTTGGTCTGCGTATAATAGGTCAGGGCATCGGCAAAATCCGGTGTTCAGGCGTCAGGGGCATAGGGTACATGGGTCAGAGCGTTGTGAAACTCGACACCATGGGCATTTGGATCAATGATCCGATCTACCAGATCCCGGCGTGCTGCGAGCAACTCCTCAAGCGTTACTTCCTCTATCATCAAGCCTTGGAAGTTCTGTCGAAACTCCTGTTCGATATCCTTTTGGCCCCGGCCTGGAACCGAGGCAATCGGGCTGTCATGACTGATGAGATATACGACATCGCACGATCAATCTGCTCGAATGTAAACTCGCGGCCGATTTGTGTTTTGAACAGCGGAAATTTGCATACCTATTTGGTGCTGAGCGACAGTGTCTTGTCTATTTTGCGCAGGTGAGGAAATCTGGATCTTGTTTATCGTGAAGCCGCTGCGCTCCCCGATGCGCCATCAGTCGTTGGGCTTTGCAACAACGGGGCCGTTGGTTCGATTCATATCAAGAGCACTAAGACAATCTTGAACGTTCTCGGGAAGTATTGTCGTGGTCTGCCGCCTAGCGAAATGTGAAGCCGCTCAGTTTCTGATGTTCGGTCGTTAACTGAATATCATCTCGCTCGCTGTATGTGTTCGAAGACCTGAATGTTAGGTTACGCGGCCGTAATCGCCATCGTGACCTTTGTTGTCGGCGCTACTTTTCCGAATGCGACGACGGTTCTCAACATCGATGTACACGACTTTCCTCAATACCCACTAATGTATGCCGCCGGAATTGCCGCATGGAGAGGTGACTGGTTGCGCCAGATACCATCACGTGTCGGAAGGCGGTGGTTGTGGAATGGCCTTTTGGCCGGTGGTGCGCTGTGGATCGTCCTGGTCGCTGCGGGCGGTGCCATGAGCGGCGACGTCTCCCCCTATGGCGGCGGTTGGCACTGGCAGGCTGCTGGCATGGACGCCTGGCGTTCATTCACGTGTCTTGCTGTGTCGTTAGGGGCAATCGCCCTATACCGAGACCACTTTGACAGCCAAGGACCCGTCGCGTGCTTCCTTACGCGCAATGCGTTTGGCGTCTACGTCTTGCACGCGCCGATCTTGGTCGCGATTACACGGTTGCTGCACTTTTTACCGGCTTCCATTGGCGTCAAATTCGCGCTCGCCAGTCTGGGCGGCATCTTGGCAAGCTTCCTCATTGTCGGCTTTGTGGCCCGGCGAACCCCTGGTTTGCGCGCAGTTCTTTGAAGGCTGGCTACGGGTCATTCACGACCGAGCCAAGCCAGCAGCGGGTCCAGCCATGTCCGTTATCCCGCCAAAACGAAATCGCAAAGACCCGCTCTGCTTCAGCCCGTATCGTCGGTGAAGCAAAGCTGGGGCAGCTGCGCACTCTGGTGGCAAAATGCGCCCTGTGCTCACCCACCCCGTTGATGAGTTGCGTTTGCTTCTCCGACGCGAGATTGTTGGTATCGGTCCAGCGAGATGGTTCAGCGGCATCGCGCCAGGCCGCATCGGGTATATTCTTTTCTCTGCGTGCGGATATCTTCAGGGTGAGGCCGACGTGAGCAGGTGACGGCAAGCGGCTTCTCGCAGATGACGGAGCACATGGCGCCGTATCAACCTCTCTATCTAAGAACCTCGGAAACCAGTTGCTGCCCCACAAGGGTGGAGCGAGGTTGCAGCGATTTTCTCGCAAGCCGTTCGTGAGGTTCCGGTGGAACCAGGTGCGTTGCGGCTCTATCGGGCGGAACGGCCGCGATCACTGTTGCCGGTGACGCTGGGATCATCGGCCCCGATTTTTACGCGCGATCGCGCGGAGGCGGCTGAGTTTGCGATAGCCCATGGCGGGTCGCTCGGCTACATCGATGTTTTACCAGCCGACATGCACCGGATTGCGCCGGCGCGCTCACAATCCAGTTCCATAGCCGTTTCCGCTTCCGGCAATTGCGCAGCCAACCGTTTCGTTGTGCCACGTGAGCTCGCCGACACGGTGCGTCCTTTGCTGCGGGCCGAGGCGGAAGCGGTGAAGGTGCTCGAATTCCGCCAGCGCAGCGAGGCGGCAGCACGCCTGGTGGAGCAGACAGACAGAGACGGCGATCGCGATCAGGCTTCACGCGGTGTACTGCGCGATGACAGGCCGCAAGGCAACCGACCGGAAATCTCGGCGTCGTTGGCCGAGCAGCACCTAGCGGAATTGGTCGATCAATTTACGAAGGGAGAAAATAGTTTGGCAAATCATCAACGTGATGAAGACCTCGTTCGCTGACATGAATGAGCAGATGGAGATCATCAAGAAACATCTGCCATCGGATCGTCAGCCACAGATCGAGGAGTTGCATGGCAAGCTTCGTCTATCGCAAGCGCGCATGCTGGCCATTCAGGAAGACATCGAGAAGAACCGCGGTGCGGTGGAGGGCGACGTTTTGTCGCTCCAGTCAAATACGAGTACCGCCAGTTCGTGGCGGAAGAACGCGGCGTGGTCATTCGTTATGTTACCCATAGGGAAAGCGGAAAGCAGGCTGTTGCCTTCACGGATCACGGCGACAAGGTCGAAATCAACACATGGAAAGATCGCGAGGCTGTCCTTGCTGCCATGCAGGTCGCTTCGCAAAAGTGGGGGAGCCTGACGATCAGTGGCACCGAAAGCTACAAGAGCCTCGCGATCGAGCTTGCTGCCGAGCATGGGTTCAAAATCACCAACCCCGAACTTCAGGAAAAGCTCGTGGCCGCAAATGAGCGAGCAGCGCAGCAACGCAATGCCAGTGCTGGTCTCGCGCCGGGGACGGCGCAGAAGGAGACCCCGGCCGAAGTGACCGGCACGCCTCAGCGAGAGGCGGCCGCTTCGGCGCCGATCACGGCCGAAAGAGCTGTAACGACGCAAGCAGAGCCGCCCTCCGCTCCGGTCATGGATGGCGACAAGATTAAGCCCGCCGATAGCGAACGCGCTTCGACCCTTGCGGCGATGCGCGCGGCAGCAGAAAAATGGGGTTCCATCAACGTCGATGGTACAGCACGGGACAAAGCCATCGCCGTGGAGCTTGCCGCCGAGCACGGGCTCAAGATTACCAATCCGGAGCTCCAGGAGCAGCTTGTAGTCGCGCAGAAGAAGGTGGAGGAGCGCCGGCGCAAGGAAGATGAGCGCGAACGGAAAGTCTCCGGCTTTAGCGATGGATCGCTGGCTCAGCCGATTGAGAACGGCCAGACAAGCCGCGTCACCGCGCAGACCCGTTCGGGGATTTCGGGCGTATATCTTGAACATGGTGCCTCCCACTACGACAACGATCCGAAGAACGAGATGACGCCGCATGTCGATCTTAAGCGTGAGGATGGCAGGCGGATGCGCGTTTGGGGCGTTGGCCTGCCGGATGCGCTCGGCAAGGCGAGCGTTCAGACAGGTGATAGCATCAACCTAGTGGTGACCGGCCGCGAAACCGTGGAAAAGGAAGTGCGGGTCATCGACAAGGCGACCGGAAAGGAGCGGGTCGAGCGCCGGCCGGTGCAGCGCAATGTATGGGAAGCGAGTATTACGGAGAAGGCGGCCGACACGCAGACGGAGAATCCGATTGCGCGCAGCGACGCCGAGATCGCGGTCAACCTTCAGGTGGTGCGTGAGCGGACCGAAGCCGAAGCGCAGCGCGAAATCCGCCAAGCCGACCAAAGCACCGTCACGCACGAGCGGCCGTTCGACGGCGGCGGTAGCGATCACGCCTACCGCACACAATCCGAAGCAGCGTCTGCGGTCCGGGCCGAGCGCTCCATCGAACAGAACCCGTCAAAGCCGATACCGGCCGACATCAGCCAATCGCCCGAGATTGAACGACAGCGCCAAGCTCAGCATGAGTTGCTGAACGAGAAGCAGGCTAACCGGGAGACGGAGGCCAAGAAGGATAGAGAGCGCAACAAGCCGAAGCACCGCCAATGAAAAGGCTTTTCCTCATCTAAGTCTATTTGAGCATGGCATGGTTCATGCAGCATAGCCTGTCGCGAAGGTAAATCGGATTTCCTGATCGAGGATATCCGGATCTGTAAGCGCGATCCCTAAGTTCCCTGCCGCCGTGTCTATCAAAGCAATACGGACGTAGGATTTGTGATGACCACGCGGTTCGCACTGACGACTGGAGAACTCAACTGGCCATCCTGTCAACTGACACCAAGCGGGCGGCCGTTGGGTGTGAATCGGCGCGTTGTGTCACCCGACGCCCACTGAAATTTCAACGGCGTGTCGTACATATCGGCGGAGCAACCCTATTCTGGTCCACAACCATAAGAAGATTTTGAAATAAAAAATATATCACAAGTACAGTAGGAAAGAAATTATATTAAAAATTGTATTAACGGATAAAGTATGTTAATGAAAAAATAGTTTTACAAAAATCTTATAGCAAAGAAAACATAATATCGACCGCTATGCCACGAACGCCGCTTCTGAAAATACAGATTTTTTACAGATTAAATCGCTTTAATACTGTTGGTTCAAAATATATGCATGGACTGGATTCAGGGTTGAATGTAACGGGTAGAGGCCATGATGGGACAGTCGATTCCGAGTGAGAAATTTACATTAGAGCCGGGCGCAGGTAGCATTTCCGCCGGGGCATCCGGTGGTCTGAGGCCGTTTATTGCGGCAGGTATGCCCAAGTTGGATGAATGGGACGAATATGTTCTCCTCATCGATTCCCGTACGCTAGGTCGTGAGTGCCTGTCGAAGAACTTGATGGAGTGCGACTGTACACCACACATCGTGACCGTAGGCTCATTGGATGAGTGGCACGGGCTCAATATGCAGGCGTTGCCGTCCGCAATCCTCCTCATGATCGGTGGACGCAAGGCTTCTGAGATCGATGTCAGTACCACCATCCGTGCCTTGGTCGAGCAGTTTCAGACAAGTCCTGTGATCGTGGGTGCAGACGGCGATGAGCTTGGGCAGCTCTTGCATGCGCTGGAATGCGGCGCACGCGGTTATATCCCGACGAACGTCGGGATAAAGGTTGCCGCAGAAGCTGTGGCTCTTGCGCGCGCGGGCGGCATTTTCGTGCCAGCAAGCAGCTTGCTGGCTGCGAAAGAAGCACTCGCTCCCGTGGCCGGCCGGAGCAACGCTCTCGACAATCTGTTTACACCGCGAGAAACCGTGGTTGCTGAAGCGTTACGGCGTGGCAAGGCAAACAAGATCATCGCCTACGAGATGGGTCTTTGTGAAAGCACTATAAAGGTGCACATTCGCAATATCATGTCGAAGCTGAACGCGACAAATCGAACCGAAGTTGCATACAAGATCCGAGAACTCGTGTGATAGCAGTTGCGGCTTTGTGATCTGCACCCTGCGGCCGCGGAGGCTGCGCCCATGCCAGAGGCAGTTTGAAGTAGCCGCTCCGTATTTCAGCGTAGATGCAAATGCTTATGTGCAACACAGCACACATATAGCTGCGCTGCACGATAAATGATTTTCAATCGTCCATGAATCGGGCATTGTGCTTGCAGTTGATGCATATGGCGGCCTTTTTCCTCCCAGTGCCGCCGCATTGACTGTTCCCCTCTGGCGGTTTTGAAACCTTCATACCTGAGGGCCTCGGATTTTTTCCGGCGGCCCATTTTTTCTTTGGGCTCCGTAAGCACTTTTGTTGAGGAAGGCATTTAATCGTCCCGGGTCGGCGGCCACTGGCGGGCGGTATGGACGAGCGCCATTACCCATACCGTGTTTGCTGTTTCGTCCACTTCGTAGACGAGCCGGTAGCTCTCATGCGGGATGAATTCACGTGTGCCGGGGATCTTGCCCATACGGCCGAGCATCGGGAAATCGCCGAGCTTGCCGGCCGCCTCGCTGAACAGCTCGTCCATCTTGAGCGCTGCCCGCGGATTCTCGACGGCGATGTAATCGACAATATCGGCTCGATCCTGTCGTGCCGCTGCAATCCAACGGACTTTCACAGATCCGCTTCATCGATCCGGCGGCGCAGCTCCGCGCGGCGTGCCGTCGCTTCGGCTTCCACTTCCTCATTGGAGACATGCATACCGGCGTCACGCTGTCCGCGTGCGATCTCCACCTTGCGACGCAAGTAATCATCGTACTGCCGCGCCTCCTGGCGGCGGTTGATATATTCGCGCATCAGCTCGCGCAGGACCTGGGCCGCCGGCCGGTCATCCGCGGCGGCTTCGGCCATGAACGTATCGCGCAGCTCCGGCTCCAGTTTCATTGTAAAAACGGCTTTCGTCGACATGGCAAACTCCTGCTTTGCTATCTCGAGTATATACCGAAGCATTACCTTTGTCGCCGACTTTCATCGCGGGCGAGCCGCCGGCCGATACCCTCTTGCCCGCTTCTGGCGGAGCAATTCCAGGAACAGGGCGACCGCCTCTTTCTCTTTCTCGGGCATCGTCAACTTAACGGCAAAGAAGCCAGACGATGCCGGCCTGTTTTGTCGGTCATGCCCGGGCGATTTTCGCCCATAGGTTCATCGCCGCTGCGCGCAGCTCTCGATGATGGCTGGAGGGGATGTCGTGGCGCGGGATGTGGAACAGGTTGGCAATCGGGTCATGGATGGAGACAAAGCGTTGTAGATGACGCTGTGACTTGAAGCGCTTCATGATCCGCTCACGCCGCCGGACGGGCTGGTGGGAATTCTCCGCCCGATTGTTCAGGCCTTTGTGGGAGCGATGCTCGACACCAGGCATGATCTCCCGCATTGCGGCGCCGTAGGATCGAAGCTTATCGGTGATCATCACCCGTGGCGCTCGGCCCTGGCTCTTCAAGAGCTTTCGCATCAGGCGTTTGGCCGCCTTGGCATTGCGGCGGCTTTGCACCAGCACCTCCAGAACGAAACCATCCTGATCAACGGCGCGCCACAACCAGTGCTTCTTGCCTCGGATCGAAATGACGGCCTCATCGAGGTGCCACTTGTCTCCGAGCTGGCCGGATGAGCGACGACGGATGTCATTGGCGAAGGTCCGCCCAAATTTCTCCGTCCACAGCCGGACCGTCTGATGGGAGACAATGATCCCACGGGCAGCCAACAAGTCCTCGACCATCCGCAGGCTGAGAGGGAAACGGAAATAAAGCCACACGGCGTGGGCAATGATTTCAGCGGGAAAGCGGTGGCGGCGGTATAGTCGATCACGGTCTGTCATGGCCCGTCATCGCACATCGAATTCCAGTTGTTCGTCAAGTTGACGATGCCGCCCGCGGAGCTGCGCGACATTACTTTCACCTTTAACGCGAAAGCACCTTCCAGCACGGCCGTTGATCTGAGGGATTCCTCCGGCGATCGCATTGCCGTCATCATCTTGGCTGTCGAAACGACAGAGCAATTTCGCTGTCCGAGCCATGACAAGGGCGGATTCGCCGACAATGTATTCGTCCATCGAACAAGGGAATTATCGTTCAGTTCGCGTCGGCATGATCCATGAGACGAATAGAAACTACTAAAATAAATTGCTTTTTCTTCCGATTAACTCGCTATTAATTAAGCATAAATAGAATTTCCCCTATAATTTAAGGGGTTTGAACACCATGTCGTTACTGAACCGAATAAGCATACTTTCGAAATTGCTTTCTGTCATCGCATTCATAGGGCTGATCATTGCCATTTGCATCTGGTATGCGACGTCGGAAATGACGGTGATCGACAATTCATATACTGCGTTTCTCGATCATGAAGCGCACGCGGTAGCGAACGCCCGGCGCACAAACACATTTACCTATGAGCTGGTTTACAACACCTTTCGCGCCATCGCCGAAACCGATCCTGACCAAGTAAAGAGGTCGAGCGATGCATTTGACGGCACTGTCCCTGAACTCCGGCAAATCTTGTCCGATCTCCGTCAGCAGGCACCGGCTTTTTCTGACCGCATCGACGATCTTGGAAAGAAGGTCGACCTGTTCATCACGAGCGTCACTGCTGTGATGGATCTTGCGAAGAAGGGGCAAAACAAGGAAGCTGTGGAGCTTTATCATCATCAGGTTGATCCGCACTTCCATGAGGTCAGCTTGGCTATCCGTGATCTCACGGCCGGTATCCAGTCATTTGCCGACAAGGGTTCGAACGATCTGACGGACAAAACAAACACCACCCGATTTCTGACGGCGACGTCGTCGGCAGCAGGATTGGTGGCTGGCCTCCTGATGGCGATTATCACAATTGTCTTTGGCATTACCAAGCCGATGGCGGCATTGCGCGCCGCCATGGCACGGCTGGCGTCGAGCGAGACGAACATTCAAATCCCTGGGATGCGCAGGGGCGACGAGCTTGGTCAGATGGCCGGTGCGGTCGAGGTGTTCCGTCAAGCAGCCATTGCGAACAAGCGGTTGGAGGCAGAGGCGGAGGAGAATCGCGCTCAAGCGGAGGCAGATCGGCTAAGAGTGACAGCCGAGGCTGAGGCCGCCGCGCAACAGCGGCTAAGGGAAGCAACCGTTGGATTGGCGGGTGGCTTGAAGCGGCTGGCCGCCGGTGATCTGTCGTTCCAGTTGACGGAACCGTTCGCGCCTGACTTCGAGACGCTCCGTTCCGATCTGAATGGTGCAATCACCCAGCTCAACGAAACCTTGCTTGCGGTCACTCATTCCACGGCGTCGATCGATAGCGGCTCGACCGAGATCAGTCACGGCGCCGATGACCTTTCGCAGCGCACGGAAAGGCAAGCCGCCTCGCTTGAGCAAACGGCGGCGGCCCTCGACCAGATTACCGTCAATGTTTCGAATTCCTCCAAGCGCGCCGAGGAGGCTCGTGCGGTAGCGATCCAGGCGAACACAAGCGCTGCCCGATCCGGAAAGGTCGTCGCCGATGCCGTCGAGGCCATGAGCCGCATCGAGCAGTCCTCGAACCAGATCGCCAATATCATTGGTGTTATCGACGAGATCGCCTTTCAGACCAATCTGCTAGCACTCAATGCCGGCATCGAAGCGGCACGCGCTGGAGATGCCGGAAAGGGCTTCGCCGTGGTGGCGCAGGAAGTGCGCGAATTGGCGCAACGCTCGGCAAATGCGGCCAAGGAAATCAAGGATCTCATCCGCAACTCCACGACCGAGGTCGAAAGCGGAGTCAAGCTTGTGCGCGATACAGGTGAGGTCCTTCAAGCCATTGAGCGGGACGTTGCAACGATTAACCAGCACATGGACGCAATCGCTACGTCGGCTCGCGAGCAGTCGACAGGCCTGGCTGAGGTCAACACCGCCGTCAACCAGATGGATCAGGTCACGCAACAAAACGCAGCCATGGTCGAGGAGACGAACGCCGCCAGCGCTACCTTGGCGGTGGAAGCCGGTCGCCTGAAGGACCTGATCGCACAATTCAATCTCGGCGGTTCCAGCCATGACGTATTCCCGGGCGATGCGCTTCGGCAA
This sequence comes from Rhizobium sp. CCGE531, assembly GCF_003627795.1. Lineage (NCBI taxonomy): Bacteria > Pseudomonadati > Pseudomonadota > Alphaproteobacteria > Hyphomicrobiales > Rhizobiaceae > Rhizobium > Rhizobium sp. CCGE531. The sequence continues at coordinate 514,868 of NZ_CP032686.1, forward strand.
ACGGCAGCGGTCATGCGTGGTTCACCGCTTGCGAGCCGAGATCAACGCCCCGTGTCATCTCCGGCCCGCAAACTGGTTGGCAATCTCGCAGAGCGCAGGGCATGACCGGCGCGATCGCACAAAGCGGGAGGGACGAGTTCTGAGTTGATGGAGATCGTGACGGCACCGCCGGCGTTTGGGGGAGGGGATCACACCTCTCCCTGCAAATGTGCCATGACACTTCGGTTGGCGTTGTCTAATCGCCACCTGTCCGTCAAGAGAATTCCTGCCATTGCGCATCCTTGCGGGTTGCGGAACAGCAGCCCGATTCAAATTGATTGGCACCAGCGATCGTGGCCGGCTGGCTGGTTCCGGTAGTGACGAAGCCGCTCGCGATCGCGCCCTCAATAGTGCTGTAGCGAGTGAGCGGCTTCGTGGTTCGCCATCCTCGGCAGTCATATCTCCAGAACGGTCCAGTGCCGGGAGCAGCGTTGTCTCCGCGGTCGACAACAGTCGCCGCACGATGGGTTTTCGCAGGCAGGACCTTCCTATGTTTTGTGCGCAGTCTTCAATTTGCTGCAGCGTCACGAACGGAATGACCCAACCCACGTCCACAGCAGGGACGCACAGTTCGTCAAATCGAGATTTGACACGCTGAGGGAGGAAGCTGGCGCTTCGTTTATGCGAGATCGGCGCCAGCCGATGTATTGAACTCTTCTCCTGTCGTGAGCATGCTGTGCATGATGACAGCGAGCTTGCGAGCGACCGCCACCGCAGCGCGTTTGAACCCTAACCGTTCACGCAGCTTCAGCCCCCAGGCCCTGAGATTGCATTCGGCCCTGGTGCCGGTTCTCGTCAGCAGAACCGTCGCCGCTTCGTAAAGCAGTCCTCGTAGATGGGTATCGCCTCTTCGCGAGATATGGCCGTCATAGTCGACCTCGCCTGACTGGTAGCGTCGTGTCGTCAGCCCGAGCCAGGCGCCCACCGAGCGCGATGTTCTGAAGTTGGCCGGATCTTCAATCGCCGCGACGTAGGATAGGGCCGTGATGGCGCCGATGCCCGGGATCGTCATCAGACGCTTCGCAGCGTGACTCTGCCGCGCCGCTAAGACCAGCTGCCGGTCAAGTTCGGCCGCATGCCTACGTATGTCTCGCCAAGCATCGAACAGGGGCAATATGATCCGCGCCAGGCTGTCATGGCCATCCAGTAGTGCCTTCACATGGCCGTCGAACACGCGGCCAGTTCCCTTGGGAACGATAAGGCCGAATGTCTTCATCAGGCCGTGAATCTGGTTGCTGAGCTGGATCGAGATATTCAGGAGATGATTGCGTGCCCCAACCAGCGTGCGCGTCAGCATGCTGTCGAACGCCTTAACCCGGACGGCCTTGCAGAAGCCGGCTTCCGCCAGTTGCGCCAATCCGTCCGCATCATTGGCATCGGTCTTGTTGAGTGTTTCGTTCAACACTTTTTGCGCATGCCGTGCCTCAATGCAGATCGCAGGCATCCCTTTGGCTATCAGGGCGTGATAGAACCACGTCGACAACGGCCCCGTTTCGAAGACGACGCGTCTTGCGTGCGGGGCGTGCTTGCGGATCATCCCCGCCAGAAGTGTGGGGTCCGAAGGGCATTTCCCGCGCCAGATGCGTTTGCCGTCTTGCCGGATTGAGATCGCAGTCTCTTTCAAAGAAATGTCGAGCCCGATATACTGGTTCATGGTTGCCTCCAACAAATGATGTTTGGGCCGGTTCCAATCGTGAGCCCGTATTCCCATCTTATCGGGGGCAACCACCCCTACCAGCAACAACTGAGAAAATGGCCTGAGGAGATCGCGCCGCGATTACCCCATGTTTTGTAGCCGAGGCATTTGCGTGGCTGATCGTTGAGATGGCGAGCAAGGTGTGCCAGGTCGCGCTGCGGCACAATGCTGAGATCCGTATCCCGTCGGGAAGGATCTTTGCGACAAGGCAACGATCGTTGTCATAGACGATCGACTGCGGCACTGCCCCGAAGAAGACGAACGCATGGATGTGGCCGCCGACCCGGGAGGGTGAAATGCTCGCGATAAACGTCATAGCCGCTACGAACGTCACTGGCCCACTGGTCGGCGTTCTTGTTCCAGTGGTTAGCCACATCTTCTTCGGAAAGTGCGGTCACAGTCACGTCTTGCTCCCCGCGGATTTCATGAGGCCTTCGCTACTGTCAATGCAGCGTAATCGGTTCATCACGGTCTGACGCCAACACTTTGGTCATCTCCAAAAGCCCTATCGCTTGAGCTAGGATTTCGATGCCAATCATGGTTGAAGCAATCTCGCGTGCGTTGGCCATCAAATCGCTGGCAACGTCGTCCAGCATTTCAACGATATCGAGACGTCCGTCCGCAGCCATGCTTTTCGATGCAGAGCGGAGTTGGGCGATGAAGCGATCAATCAGGTTGAGGCGTCTGGCCTCGCTCAACCCCTCGAAAATCTTTCTGCCTTTGCTATCGCTCTTCATTAAGGCCTCGAATTCAAACCTGATTTCGGCGCATTTTCGTGAAGCAGTTCGCCACGCTATGGTATCGGCATCAAAAGGACACGACAATCCTGAGTTCAAGTTATCGGGTGCGATCGATCCGTCGGCTATAAGTCCTTGTTTTCGGTGCCGGGCGAGGCACACGCCAATTCCACAACGTCCCGAGAGAGCCATTGATGGGCGGCAATAGCAAATCGAAGCTCGGGAAGCGTGCGACTTCCCTCTCTGAACAGGGTGACGACGGCAGCCGCTGCGATTTCATATTCTGGTGCGTTCCGGCTAATGCCCGTTGCATCACGCCATTCTTCGAGTGCTTGGCTGATAATATCAAGTTCAACCGACCCGAATGTCGCATTCACAAAGTCTCTCATTGTCTCTCCCGAAAACAAGCGGCAGAGAGATGGGAATCGTCGCGGCCAATTTCAAAGGGACCATCACGACCGATCAAAACGGCCGGACGCTGTCACTTGGCGGATGGCGATCAGCATCCGCTTTTTGTCCGCGCGCTCGATCGGGTGCCTGAGGTTCGGGAAACCGATCCGAGACCGCCCGTGCCACTCGCCAGGTTATTCCCGCAAGAGCCGGAGCCACTGCCACCGGACTCACCGCAGGTTCCAGCACTGCCGGGGCTAGATCGGGCGCCGCCTACATCCACGCTTGATCGGCCGAACGAAACCCTTCGGGGTGCATGGCACTGCCGATATGCAGGGTGCACGTTCGACACTCGTTTTAGTATAAAGCTTAGATTGTATATTCGAGAATAATATCGTCGAATTTGCGAAATTAGATATGTAAATCTAGGATTGAAAATAGAAATGAGATATGAAAAGTCGATTCATGGTAAATATATTTCAAAACTGAGTATGCCGTGACTGCTGAGATGTGCTATGTTGCGTTCGCTGGACGGTATTATTCCGCAAGGACTAGTTTGGTTATATTCAGAATTTTTACGACTGGCAGGCGGTTCCGGTGATAGAGAAATTCGGATTACATCAGCTGGATATGAAAAACTTCGCAGGGGAGCGAGAACGCTCTGCGGATGAGATTTTCAGCGGGATTGACAATTTCCCGAAGCCATCTCGCGTGGCTATCAAGCCGACAGTGCAGCGGGAGGCAATATGGATCGACGCGAGGCAAGATGCGGATAGTGGCGCGGATGTTCCAAGGCCGATGAGGTCAACTGCTCTTGGAATTGCTGCCAACGTCCAATCACCCTACCGAGCAAAGCAGGTCAGACTGGCCAAGCGGCTGATCAAAGAAGCAATACCGGACGTTCGACATCTTTTTAATCGGGCACGGTGTTACCGCGACATCCAATATGATTCCGCCGGGAGAGTGGTCGGAAAGCTTATGTTACGGTCCTCGGCCGATGTTGTTGCGTTAATCGGTGCCGAAAAACCCGAAGGCGGACAGGAAGGAACTCTCCTTCATTCGTTGGCCGTAAGCGCATCGATGATTGCATTTGGCCGGAGTTTGGGATTGGACGAAGATGCGGTGGGCCCTCTCGGTTTCGGCGGACTGCTACATGACATCGGAAAAATGGCTTTATCAACGAAGCTATTGGAGAGATCTGGCCCGTTGAATACCGCCGAGCTCATGGTTATCCGCACACACCCGGAGTTGGGCTACGAGATGCTCAGGCAAATCGAGGACATACCGAAAGCCGTTCTGAACATTTGTCTCTATCACCATGAGAGGTTCGATGGCTCCGGCTATCCATACGGGCTTGTCGGAGTCGAAATCCCCGAGGTTGCACGCATCGCTGCAATCTGCGATGTGTATGATGCGCTCACCAGCGTGAGACCATATAAAACCGCATGGTCCCCCTGCGAAGCAATCGATGCGATGCTCAGGTCAACTGGACAGTTCGACCCCGTGCTGTTGGACGCGTTCGTATCGTGGGTAGCGCGCGAGGGGCTTATCCAGTAGATCAGGGATCGGTTGCGGGCAATGTTGTGGCGAACGGTGACTGCAATTATCCAGCGACAACCCTATTGCGTCCGCTATCCTTCGCTCGGTAGAGCGCACGGTCCGCTTCGCGTAAGAGAGTTTCCGATCCCAAGGGCGCGCCTGTGGGCAGAGCGGCGACGCCAATGCTGATGGTCGCAACGAGATTGGGATTGAGCTCATGCGGTATCGCCAGGTGAAGGATCGACTGTCTGATCTGTTCTGCGATGACGGTGGCCTCGGCTTGATCGGTATCGGGAAGAAGAACCGCAAATTCTTCGCCGCCATAGCGCGCTGCCACGCTGTTGTCTGACGCGACCGCAGTCTTGATTGCCCGACCGATCTGCTTCAGACAATCGTCACCCGCCAAATGGCCATAGCGGTCATTGAACGACTTGAACAAGTCGACATCGATCATCAGCAGGGCGATTTTTCGTCCTTCTAATTGGTTGCTGTGCAGCTCCCGCGAGAGGGCGCTGTCGAAGAAGCGCCGGTTGGCGAGACCCGTGAGCCAGTCTTCTTCCGCCATCTGTTGCAAACGCCGATTTGCGTCTTGAAGCTGCTCCTCGATGGCCTTGCGTTCGGATACATCGCGCAGTGTTCCGATGATCCCTGTCGGCGTGCCAGTATCCGGATCCCTCAGAGCCTTAAGTTGAGCCTCTACCCAAATCCAATATCCATCTCGATGGTGGAAGCGGCAGATCACAGTGCTCTTGTGGTTGTTGAGGAGCTGCGGCAACATCACTGCTATGCGTTCAGCATCTTCCGAATGCGCGAAGCTTACGAATTGCATGCCGATCAGCTGTTCTGGCTCGTGACCGAGAATTTCCCGGCATGCCGGCGAAACATAGCGATGCGCAAAATCGAGATCGAGCTGAAACACCATGTCGGTGCTATGATCCGCGAGCAAACGGTAGCGGGCCTCGCTCATCTGAAGACGGCGTTCGGCTGCAACGCGCTCATCAATATCGTGTCCAACCGAGTGGATGGCAATTCGCCCTTCAGCGTCGACCGTTGCTCTGTTCGTCCAAGCCATCCAACGAACCTGGCCATTTGGAAGTATGACCTGATTTTCGTTGTGAAGGCTCCAATTGACGCTGCAGACGGTTCGAAGATGCTCCGCTACGGCGGCACGGCCTTCCTCCGGGATAAAATCGAATAGGCTCCTGCCGATCATATCATGCGGTTGCAGGCCGTAATGGCGCGCATAAGCATGGTTGACAAAGCGAAGCTCGCCTTCGGGGCTGGCAAGCGACACGAGTTCCGTCTGGTCTTCGACTAAACCCCTATAGCGCTCTTCGCTCGCCGAAAGCAGTCGCTTCGCCGTCTTCAGCGCGGTCACATCCGTCACCACGGCAAGAGAAACATTCCCACTATCAGGCGAGCTCGTGTCGAGGACCGCCGATAAAAGCACGTCGATCACGCCACCGTCCTTACGCACCATCTGATATTCGACGTCGTCGATGCGTCCTGTTTGGAAGAATCTTGGCAGGATCTCCTTGATTGCGTAGGTCCGCGATTCCGGTGTCAGGAAATCGGAGGATCGTCTACCAATCACTTCTTCGCGGCTATAGCCGAGCTTTGCCAACCAGGCGTCGCTGACCGCGACAAGTCGTCCATGCTCGTCGATCGAGTGGAGCATCGCCGGCGTGACCTTCATGCGATGCTCGAGTTCGAGCAGGACATTATTGTTTGGTCGAATTTCTTTTTCGCCTGCTAGGGAAGGAGACACCTGAACTGATCCATTTGCTTCACATTGTCGGGAGCACTGTCATGTGGATGTAGCTCATGAAAATCCAGCCGGCAAAATAATGATCCAGTGGCTAAGCTTAGTGTGTTTCCACTATGAGACTATTAACTTTGGGATCGGGCACCCCGCCGACGAATGAGTGGTACCGAGGCTGCATGACGGGGTGCGCCGTGCCGCTGCAAGCGTACTAATCAGCGCATGGCAGCAAATCCGTCCTGTCGGTCCGCGTAACGCGAATGTTCGGACTCACCCGAGTTTCCAGATCTCTAAACACTTTCGATGCTGGAAACATCTGCGCGTGGTTAGCAAACCGAGACAACGAAGCACCGGTCTGTATATCCGCAAGTTGAACTTGGAATATCCAAACTCAGTCAAGGCGGCGATTCCATTGGATCGCCCACGCCATTTACGGATGAGCCTGGACAAGCAACATTGCAGGGCTGGCCAAGAGTGCTAGGACCATCAAGAGCGAAACACCAATCTTCAGCATTCTGATCCGCCGTGTTTTGGCGCCGCTCCAATCATATGCCATAGAGGTCCTCATACGCGAAATATAGAAGGCACGGCTACAGATAATGGTTGCAGACACCTCGGCCAAACAAAATCGGACCACTGCCCTTTCGTTGCAGACGCGAATGTCACTCAGCCAATAGCCTTAGTCCCTTCGCGGCAGTTTACATTTCGATCATCAATAGCCTGATTGCTCGGGAGTATCGGCAGTTCGGGCTAGAATTCCGACCGTTCGAACCTGGCGCCGTCTATCACTAGGTGATCTTTTGGCAAAGAGGGCGCCAACTCACTACCGGCATGCGACAGGCCGTCGACGAATTGCTTGTCGCTCTCGGGGGGATGTGATTTATCGAACCGGCCCAGCGCGGTGCATCGATGCCGATTGAGATGCGATGGGTTCGAATTCCACACCGCCAGTTTATATTCTCTGCAAATAGCAGCGCGGAGCCATGCAAATTGGGGAGGCATAATGGCGTCCGGCCGTAGGCGATTGATGGCGCAACTTGACTCCACTCTATCCATCCTGTTCATCTGCGGCATGTTCAAGGCTATCAACGCAGTTCAGGTTCAAGTTTCGCTGAACGAGATCGAGCCGAAGGTTTGGCGCCGGCTGGTTTTGCCGTCGCACTGGAACCTTGAACAACTGCATCTTGCCATTCAGGCGGCCTTCAACTGGTGGAACTATCATCTCCACGAGTTCTCTATCGGTGGTTTGCGCTACGGTGACGTCGAGTTGTTGACGGAAGATGCCTTCGACGATGACCCGCGTGTGTTCGACTTTCGCGAGGTTCGCCTTCGAGACTTTGAGCAGGGCGCGACGTTCAGTTACCTCTACGATTTTGGTGATAGCTGGCAACATAACGTCGTCGTCGAAGAATTCTTCGCTTTCGACACTCCACCTAAGTTCGGGAGTAGCATCGATGGAGCGCGCGCCCGGCCGCCAGAAGATGTGGGTGGTGTGTCCGGGTATGAACGCTTCCTCGAGATCATGGCAGATGATGAAGACCCCGAACATATCGACACCAAACGATGGTGTGGCGGGCATTTCGATCCGGAATGGTTCGATCTAGCGGTCGTGGACAAGGATGTGCGCAACGCCCTGCGTCCCGGTGTGAAGCGCCGGCTGCATCAGCCAAAGTCGAAGCGGTGAACTCCGCTCCTCATTCTCCAAACGGCATCTCGTTTCGATCGGCATAGGGAAGCGAAAGGAAGGCGAGTACCCCGCTTTGTATTGAAATCCGCGTTACAATGGGATATATACATCCGCAGCACAGGAGCGCTCTTATGGCAACTACGACACCAAGGAAGGAAACACCCGTCTCGATGCGCTTCCGCGATGACGATCTGACCATTATTGATCGCGGCGCGGAGTTGCTCGGCATGTCTCGCACCGAGTTCATGCGGCGTGCAGCTTTGCACGAGGCGCAGGCAGCAATCCTCAACGAGACCGTTATCCGCCTCTCGCCGGATGGTTATCAGGCCTTCATGCAGGCGATCTCGGCTCCCGCTGCCGCTCCTCCGCCCAAAGCAGCCGAGCGATTACGCCGCTCAGCGCCGTGGGAACGCTAGGTGGCGCTTTCAGGCATTGAACTGCTAAACGACACCCATCGTCTGGATGTATTCGACTGTGGGAAGCCGGCTCTCAATGCGTGGCTTACCGGCTTTGCCCGAGCCAACCAGTCTCGCGGTTTCACCCGCGTTCTGGTCGTTCACGAGGATGGTGCCGTCGTCGGCTATTACGGCGTCGCACCGAGTGTCATCCCGCCGAACAGTGCACCGCATGCGATCCGTACCGGACGACCACCGGATCCGATTCCCTGCCTCTTGATCGGACAGCTCGCGGTTGATCAGCGCTATGCCGGACGAGGTATAGGCAGCGGGCTGGTCAAGGACGCGCTGCAACGGTGCATTGCCGGTGCCGATATCGTAGGTGGTCGCGCTGTGGTGGTCCGGGCCATCGATGCCGAGGCGGAACATTACTGGCAGAGCTGGGGCTTCATCGCTTCCCGGGACAATCCTTCCGTCCTTATGCGCTCCATTCAGGACGTCCGACTCTGGCTGGCGGATACGACCCACTAACTTTAAGGGATTGCTTCCCGACTGATCGGCTTCCGGCACGATATGGAGCTCACTTCGTTTTCGAGCGGCATCAGGTCGAAGCGTCGGTGGCGCGGATAGATAGTGAACAGCTTTTGCCGATTTACAGCCATTCTCATTGATGCGGGTATCTAAGAAGGAACGATCCGCGCTTGGCTTAACATTGTAATGTTATAACTGTGGCGGCAAGGTTGGAATGTCCACTGTTGCGCAAAGTAGAAATGTCACTTTGGGCGCGTCTTCAGCCATGGGAGAAGCTCATCCGACTGCATCATGCCTGCGCTTGGGCAGGGGATCAGCCTCCCTCTTGCAAATGCTCCATGAACACTTCGGTTGGTGTCTTGTAGCCGAGGCACTTGCGCGGCTGGTCATTGAGATAGCGGGCAAGGTGAATCAGGTCGCGCTGAGAGACGGTTGCTAGATCTGTATTGCCTGGCATGAAGCGGCGAATGCGCTTGTTGACGTTTTCCACGGCCCCCTTTTGCCACGGAGCACTCGGGTCGCAGAACCAGCTGCACGCACCGATCCCTTCTTCCAAAGCCCTGAACCCGGCTGTCCCCACCCGCTGTCACATCTCCGGCAGGCCGGCCTTTCGGAAGCCGTCGACAAAGTGGTCTCGTACGGATGCATCGCGCAACGGTTGGGAGCTGAGCCAATGGCCGATCGTGAAATGAGGATGAGCGATCAGGAACAACTCTGCTTCTCGCCGCGCCTCCTCACGGTGGCCCAACTGCGCAAGCGTAGCAGCCAGGAATTTGCGTGAGTTGGTACGATACGTATCTTCCCTGCGGAGTGTTGCGGTTGCCGCCTCATAGTCACGCGCTGCGTATTGCGCCTGCCCAAGATGACAAAGATACCAGCAGGCTGGATAGGGATTGAGCCGCAGAGCTTTTTCGATCTGCGCTAATCCGTCGGCGACCCTGCCGTCCAGCACGGACATGTCTGACATGGCGGCCCAGGTGTCGGCGTGGTTGGGGTCTAGCTCCAGGGCCTTGGCGAAGGCGTCCTCCGATTCCTCCCATCGCCGCTCATAAGCCAAAATGGTCCCCAGAACGTAACGGCAGCCGGCATCGTTAGGATCTAGGTCGACGGCCTTTTGCGCAAACGTCGCCGCCATCTGACGGTTAGGATCTTCAGGCTCGCCGAAATGAGTCCAGGCAAGCCAGCGGTTATAGGCGAGCAGACCGAGCGCCTCGGCATATGACGGCTCAAGCTTAACCGCGCGTTGAAGCAGCATATACGCCTCACGCTCAGTTTGCGGCGACTCTTCCGTCAGGAGGCGGGCGCGCACACACAGATCGTACGCCTCAAAGTTTTTCGGCCGATTGCGCTGCTTCGGGATGGTCAGCCGGCCGACGAGGGCTTCAACAATCTTGGCGTTAACTTCATCCTGTAATTCGAAAACATCTTCCACGGTCCTGTCAAACCGGTCGGCCCACAAGTGCCGGCCGGCTCGCGCGTCGATCAATTGGGCATTGATGCGGACACGGCCCATTGCGCGTCTGGCACTCCCCTCCAGGACGTAGCGGACGCCGAGTTCCTGGGCCACCAGCCGTACGTCGACCGGCTTGCCCTTGTAGCCGTTAACGGAATTGCGCGCGATGACGAACAGGCCAGCTGTACGGGAAAGGTCGGTGATCAGGTCTTCGGTCAAGCCATCGACGAAAGGCGCGTCCGCTTCATCCCCACTAATATTCGTGAACGGCAATACAGCGATCGAGGGACATTCGGGCAGCGGCAATATGCTCTGGAGTGCATCTGGCCAATGCCATATGTGGACCGGGCGAGTCAGGTTCTTCAGGTAACGTTCACCTGCATCAAAGAATTGGTCGCCGATCTTGCCGACTATCTCGCCGTAAACTTTGGCTGAAATGCAAATACCTCCCGGCGCGGCCTGGGTCTCGAGGCGCGCCGCGACATTGACGCCGTCGCCGAGGACGTCTGCACCGTCGTCAATGACATCTCCCAGATTGACGCCGACACGCAAAAGCAGGCGCCGGTTCCCGGAAGACTCAACAGCAGTAGGGGCCCGTTGCATTTCCAGCGCTGCTGCGACCGCGTCCACCGCGCTACCGAATTCGATTAAGAAGCCGTCGCCCATGACCTTGAAGATGCGGCCGTGGTGGCGCATCACAGCCGGCTCGATAACGCCAGAACGGAGGTCCCTGAGGTTCGCCAGCGTTGCGGCTTCATCAGCCTCCATGAGGCGTGAGTATCCCACCACATCGGCAACGACGATGGCGGCAAGGCGACGCTGGATAGGTTGATCCGTCATGTGAGGACAAGCCTAACGACCGAGTTCACAAATTATTGATCAACCGCGGGTGAGTCAACAAATCGTAGGAAGTAATGTCCAGGCGATCTCCACCTCCATCGAGCCGTCATTCTCATTGTGACCGACAGTGTCGAGGTGGACGACACGGAAATGAGTATTCACGAAAAGCGGATGGTTCTTGAACTAGTTGAAGCCTTCAATCCTTTAAAAGGATCGGGCGATCGTGATTTGATTCTGACCGCCCGAAATCCCTTCTTAGCCTAGTTCCAGATGCGAAGATTTATGCGAGAATATGTGCCCTGATTGTTTTACTTTTTGAGCTGGACAATGCCTGAAGAAATCGAGGTCGATACCGATAAATTGCGTGAAGCTATCGATGAGGAGATCGAGAAGAAGTCCGCCTCTCTGCTGCGTTTCATCGCTCTGACAACGGCGTTATTTGCCGCACTCGCAGCAATCGGCTCTCTTTTGGCGGGAGGCTCAATCAATGAGGCGTTGGCTTTAAAGACCGAGGCGGCTCAAAAACAGGCTCAAGCCTCTGATCAGTGGGCTTATTACCAGGCGAAAGGTATCAAGGCTGCGATCCTCAAATCCCAGATGGAGCTTCTCGCCGCGCAAGGCAAGCCGGTGGCGCAGGATCTCGATGAAACGAACCGGCGCTATGCGGACGAAGAAAAATCAATCAGCGCTGCGGCGCATGAACTTGAAAAAATGCGAGACGAGAAGGATGACGAGGCCAATCTCCTTATTCATCGCCACCACTACTACGCCTACGCCGTCGCCATGTTGCAGGTTGCAATCGCGCTGGGTGCCGTGGCCGCCCTGACACGGAGACGCTCGGCCTGGTGGGGATCCTCAGCTCTTGGCCTTTTGGGTGGGGTGCTACTATTGTGGGCGTGGGGCGCAGGGTGATCCAGGTTCCGCTGTATCACCCGCCGTCAGAACCAGCCCTTCACCTTGAACCAAACCAATGGAATGAGAGTGCTAAGTAAGATGACGGCCCAACCATATTGATATCCCCAGGTCCAGTCATATTCCGGCATGTTCTTGAAGTTCATGCCGTAGATGCCGGCAACAAGGGTTGGAGGAATGCCGGCGATCGATACGATGGTCAGAACCTTGAATATGTCGTTTTGAGCAATGCCAATCAGGCCGACGAGAGCGTCCAGCACGAACTGGACTTTGTTGGCAAGTTGCTCTTCATAATCCACGAGCGAATGGATATCTCGGCATAACCCTGCCAGACGCGGTTCCAGATTTTCCGACCACCCCTTGGCTTGCTGCTCAGTGTAGGTCACAACGCGCCCGAGACCCTGTAAACCGTCTCGAATCTCGGAGAAACGGTCTCCTAGACGCCCCACCTGGCGCAATTGTGCTCGCAACAGCTTGTTTGCGCGGGCTGCATGGTGGCCGCGGGGGGCCTCAGCACGAAAGGCGCTTGTTGAAAGGCCATTGAGCTCTCCTGCCAGGTGCTCAAGAGCATCGGCAACGCGGTCGACAATGTCTTCACAGAGCAATGTGAAGACCTCGAGGCTCGATTTTGGAGCATCTTCTCCGGCAAATCCGGCCGCGACGGCGTCAACAGCCGGCAGTGCCATAAACCGGACCGTGACGAGACGATTCATGGATAAGACAAACCCGAGGGGAGGTGTCGTATCAGCCCCCTCCGGATGTCGGGCTGCTGACGGCGTACTCATGTAAAGCACGCCATGCTGATTTCTCAGTCGGCTCGACGTTTCGATTTCACTGAGGGCACCAAGGGAGGGGAGAGGCGCGCCAATGGCCTCCTCCACTTCCTTTAGCTCAGCACTGCTAGGACTCAGGAGGTCGATCCATAAGGCTTCTGCAAACGCTTGCGGCTGGCCCTTCTTATCGTCTTGCGGCACTGGGAAAACGCTTAACATTTCCTATGGTCACTCCCTGCCTATGGCCAGAAACTCTCGATTCGTCCGAGAATGGCACTCAGTCGACCGAACGGCAATTGGCGAGAATGAGCGCTGGAAGTAATGATATGTTCCGGCGGGCCTGATTTTGAAGCCTGGCAATCCTTCAAGGATTGGATCAGGCTTACGCGGGCACGCCGCACCACGATCACGATCTATCGTCGCTATCAGCGAACGCGCATCATGCTATGTCGGCTATGCAGCAATGACCTCTCTGAGGTGCGTACTTCGGCATGAACTTTGCCTGCTTTAAGGAAAAACAGCAGCCGCAATTTGCGGCGGCGACGTTTTTGATCATTTGCCACGTATTTCAGCAAAGTTGCCCGCCAGTATGCCACAGAATATCGCAACGAAGTTCGTGCCCCGCTTTCACGGATCGACTTTTGACGGCATGGTCGAGACGTTAGCCGGGCACTTCGGCTCGTTCGCCGCCGCGCCGATTGGTCAAACCTCGAGCTTCCAGTGGAACACGGATTTCTGGACGAACGGCACTTTGACATTGGTCACCGGCCAATATCACAACGAATGGCGCGTGAAGGCAGTGCCCCAAACGGCGAAATGGCTATCGATTCTCTCGGTGCATAGCGGCGCCATCGATATATCATCGGGCCAACGTGCCATTGAGAGCCGGCCCGGGGGGCTGGTGTTGGTCAACAACCACGAAGCCGACCATTTTTCCGTACGAGGCGCGCCGAATATATCGAACGTGTTGCGCCTGGATTGGTCGGTTATCGTACAAGCCGTCGCTGCAATCTTCGAAATACCCCTCGACGGATCGCTGGATCTCTTGCCGATGGTTGATCTTTCGACGCCTTCGGGGCTCCTTGTCGGCAATTTGGTCGGAACGGTTATTTCCGGTATGTATAATAACGGACCATTGCTGCAATCGCCGCTCGCCATGTCGCATCTCGCCCAGACGCTGGCCGATCTCGTGGTCCGAACGATCCCCCATCGTTTCTCATTCCGCCTGGAGAAGCGGATGCGTCTAATCGCACCATGGCATGTGCGCGACGCGATAGATTTCATGCAAGCGAACGTCGCCAAGCCGATCACGATGCCGGCAGTGGCCGAGGCCGTCGGTGTGTCGATACGTGCGTTGGAAATGGGATTTCGCACCTTCAAGGAAATAACGCCAGCAGCTTATCTCAGAACTCTTCGATTGCGCGCCGCCCGCAGCGACCTGCTCGACCCATTGAACCGGCAGTCCGTGAAGGCGATCTGTGTGAAGTGGGGGTTTTTCCATGTGGGCCGGTTTTCGGCGGCCTATCGGGCTATCTTCGGCGAAAATCCTTCGGATACCAGGAAGCGATCGACGGACGCATGATACCGAATCTGAGTTGTATGGCTGCCGGTCGGATCGAACCACGATCTAGGCTTGCTTGGAATATCGGGCATTATTGCGTCCAAACTCGAGCCATTCGGCAGGGTGTGCCAGCGTCTAGCAGGCGGGTAGGCGCCAACATATCTCTTGGCGCATATCTCGTTCAGTTTAGCGGCTGACCTCTCGTGCAAGTCCTCTCGCTACCGACTGGCATTGGCCGAACGCTTATCGTCGCTGTAGTTGTTGCTCACATCCTGCTTGCGCTCTTGGCTCAAAGTCAGCGACCCTGCCGTCGTGATGCCGCCGGATAGATCCGTTTTTCGACTTCACTATCCAAAAGGCGCAGCAATTTTGTGTCGCAGTAAAGCAAGAAAAGCTTCATTAACCATCGCGATCGGATAGATCATCTCAGACCGACATTGCGTTATCGAACCCGCAACATCGGTCCTGCCGCTCGAATGAGTTGAAGCGGTATGCGAAAATTGGGGCGGACAAATTGGTCGTCCAACCCCGCTTCAGCGACACTTTGATTGTGTTTTTGCTGATCAGAAAAGGCCCCCGCCACATATGTTCCAGAATTCGATGAACTCCTTGAAGATCGGCACTAAACTGCTGGCGCTCACCATCGTGACGGTCGCGATTGGCGCCGGTGTCGGCATTTTCGAGGCGAGGAAGCTTCGATCGATCAACGATACCTACAGTGCGGTCCTCGATCATAATGCCACGGGAACACTCGAGCTGGGGGAGATCATCCGCAATTCCGAGACCATATCGAAACTCGTGTTTCGGCTGGTTGTGGA
Source organism: Rhizobium sp. CCGE531 (assembly GCF_003627795.1). NCBI lineage: Bacteria > Pseudomonadati > Pseudomonadota > Alphaproteobacteria > Hyphomicrobiales > Rhizobiaceae > Rhizobium > Rhizobium sp. CCGE531. The sequence goes on from NZ_CP032686.1 coordinate 530,001, forward strand.
GCAGGACGAGCCCTCGATGCACAAGTCGCAGCAAGAGCTGCAGAATGCCATTCAGGACACTGCTGTTCTGATCGAGGAGGCAGGAAAATCGTATCCCGAGCGATCGAGTGATTTTCGGACGATGAAGGCTGATTTTGATGCCATGCTGGCTGCCTCGCAACCCACCATTCAAGCGTCGCTGGTGAATAACAACAGTGTTTCAATGGATCTCGCCACGAGCCAATTTCGACCAGCAGCAAACACCTTCGCCGACGATGCTAAAGCCCTTTACGCATGGGCACAGTCGGACATGAAAAGCAGGAATGATGCTGCAAGTGCTGTAACCGATGATACGATTACGACGAGCTGCGCCGCGTTGGCTGCGGGGACACTGATATCAATCGTATTGGGTGCCGCGATGAGCACGACACAGATCGTAAGGCCTGTTCGGCGTCTGACCGAGACAATGGCCACGCTCGCCGGCGGCAACCTCGATGTCGATGTTTCCGGCTCCGAACGCGGTGACGAACTGGGTGCGATGGCCCGTGCCGTGGAGGTGTTCAAGCAGAACGGTATCAAGGTGCGTGAGATGAACGCACAGGAAGCAGCGTTGCAGGCCAAGAGCGCCGATCTGCAGTCGAGTATCGGCGAGGTGGTATCGGCCGCCGTCGCCGGGGACTTCACCCAGCGCATCACCAAGAAATATGACGATGTTGATCTCGATCGGTTCGCAGCCAGCGTCAACGAGTTGGTGACCTCCGTCGATCGTGGCATTGCCGAAACTCGCCGGGTCATCTCCGCGCTTGCCGATGGCGATCTGACGGAAAACATGCGCGGGGAATTCCAGGGCGCCTTCGGTGAGCTGAAGAACAACGTCAATGCGACGATGGCCAACCTGCGCTCCGTGCTCGGCGAAGTCCGCTTGGCGATCGACACGATCAACGGTGGCGCCAGCGAAATGCGTATCGCATCGGGCGATTTGTCGAAGCGCACGGAGCAACAGGCTGCCGCGCTGGAAGAGACCTCTTCCGCTCTTGAAGAAATCACCGTTGCGGTCAGAAGCTCGACCGAGCGGGCGACGGAAGCCAGCCACATGGTCGATGAAGCCCGCAGAAGCACAGAGCAGTCCAGTGCCGTTGTCAAGGACGCGGTTTCGGCGATGGGTCGGATCGAACAGGCCTCAGGCGAAATCGGCCAGATCATCAACGTCATCGACGAAATCGCCTTCCAGACCAACCTGCTCGCGCTTAACGCCGGAGTCGAAGCCGCGCGCGCCGGTGATGCCGGCAAGGGTTTTGCTGTCGTCGCCCAGGAGGTGCGCGAACTTGCCCAGCGTTCGGCAACCGCTGCCAAGGATATCAAGGCTTTGATCAACCGCTCCGGTGAAGAGGTGAACACCGGCGTCAAGCTGGTGACGGCGACGGGTGATGCCCTTGGCCAAATCCAGGGCCACGTCATCAAGGTGAACGAGCATGTTCATTCGATTGCCACGGCAGCGCGTGAGCAGTCGACGGGCTTGTCGGAAGTCAGCACGGCGGTCAATCAGATGGATCAGACGACGCAGCAGAACGCGGCAATGGTCGAGGAATCAACTGCTGCCACGAACCGGCTCGCCGATGAGGCCTCCAATCTGTCGCAGCTTATTGCTCGCTTCAAGCTCGACGGCTCGCCTTCTGCACCACGCGCTGCTCGCTACGACAGTAAGCCGGTCGCTTCGCCTGCTCGAATTCTGACCCAGAAGCTTACAGGAGCGTTTGGTGGGCGCAGTGGAGCTGCTGTTGCGACCAAGGAATGGGAAGAATTTTGATGGAAAGCATGGCTAGCAACGCAACGCTGGAAATCATCGCCTTTCATCTTGGCGATCAGCAGTTCTGCATCAGGACAACCGCGATCCGAGAAATCCGTGGGTGGGCAGCGGCAACACCGCTGCCCCATGCCCCGCCTGATGTTCTTGGCGTGATGAATCTGCGCGGCTCGGTCATTCCGGTGATCGATCTTGCGGCGAAGCTCGGTGTCCACAGCGCTAGTCATACGGATCGCAGCGCCATCGTTGTGGCGGAAATTGGCGAAAACATCATCGGTTTGGTGGTCGATCGCGTTTCGGACATCCTCTCCATCGGCAGCGACCGGATCCAGCCTGTGCCCGATCTCGGCAGAACCTTCGATCCCGCGTTTTCTCACGGAATCATCCCTCTCGAGCACGGCATGGTCTGCTTCCTCAATCTGGACCACATGTTTGCCGGCATTGAGGATCGGATCGAAGCTGCCTAGATCGGGCGTTTGCTCTCTCCTACTTTCCGCGGTTTTTTTCTCAAAGCCGCGGAGTGTCTCGTGAACCCGAGGAGAATTTCATAAATGTCCCAAGTCATCGCAATCAAATTTGGTCAACAGACCCAGACGGACATCAGCTTAGATGACTCCGAAAATGCAAAGATCCTACAGCGCCTGGAGCGAGAGCGCCTAGAGTTGATCAAATCCACCAATTATCTGGAAGCACTGTATGCTCGCCTGCTGATCATCCGTGCGGAGAGCCCCGCCGTCTAGCAGTTTCATATCGAAGCTATTTCCATGGAATAACGCCACGAGCGTCGCCAACTATCGTCATGCCGACGACCCGGATCGAAGAGCTAAGAAGATGCCGTTGAGGAAGGGCATTGCGCAATCGCGGTGGGAGTCGCGACATATTTGAGTACGGCAACAACATGCTTGGAGGCGCCGCCCCAGTCAAAGGGAGAGGATTCACTGCCTTCGATCTCGCCGGTCAGTTCGTAACCACGACGTACAACGGCTATAACAGCGCAGCGACGAGTATAATTCTGACCGCGTGAAAAGGATCCGCCGTCGCCAACGCACGCAGGTATCTTTATCGAGAGCCCTGTCCTTCATGCGTTATCTCGCTCCTCAAACCTCAAACGCGTCGCCACTCTCGTCGTCATCGTGATTAATCCCGTCCTCGGTTGCAACCGGCATTTCGCCATCAGAAGCACCGTTTCGCCTGAGCAATCCCGCATCTTCCAATGCGTCGATATTCGGCGGATCACACAGGGTCTCCATCCTAATGCGAACATTTAGCCTAGTTGTAGGTGATTTTGTCGGCTACTCGCGGCCGACTGAAAAAGTAGCGGTCAAAACTATAACTGCTGATACCAGTGAAGTTGCCGAGAAATGCGGAAAGTGGCGTAGTGAAAGTGTACCGAACGCGGGTCAGGACGACCTGTGCCCCAGATTCCTGTATCTTCGCGGGCACCAGAATCGGACTTGCTGCGCCAGAAGCAAGCGTCGAGGTGTTGAACGCAGCGGACCAATTCACCGTCACATTACCATTTGCCGCTACATCTTCCACCGCGACCATGATCGTCAGCGCTGCGGTATCGTAAGGCTGGAGGATGAAACTCATCCCCGAGAGCAGTCCGGCAACATTGGATTTTGTCCATGTGCTTTGCTGCGAAATGATGTCGCTGGTCGTCGCGGCGATTTCATCGATCTTGCGGCTGACGGTCAAGGCATAGCCGAGATCGACTGTCGCTGCCAGAAGCAGGAGCAAGAGCGGCAAAACCAGCGCAAACTCCACACCTGATACGCCGGCACGGTCCCTTAGCAAACGTCGAAGGCCAACGACTGCGATTCGATATCCCTGGTGATCGCATTTCATTGTCATGTCAGAATGGCTCGTTGCGAAACAAAACGGTCGCACCAAGGAGATAGCGACCGTCCGACAGCTTTGCGCTGGAATAGGTGAAGTAGTTGACGACGGAAGCCCAAGGCAGAAACGCCTGCACCAGCATGTAATCGCTGGCCTTGCCGGTGGCAAAAGTCTCGATGACGGCAAGATTGCCTGTGCTGTCAATTGGAGCGGCGCTGGTGATAGCCGACAGGTTGGAGATAACATCGACCTTGATCAAGAGATTGTCCGAACAACTGAAGGTAAGAGCCATATCCGCACAGATTTTTGCCTTGAAGTCGGTCAGCGTCATACTGGCCGATGCGGCCTCACCGGTGCGGATCATACGGGACATCTTCTGCACTGACGCATCAAGGCTTGAGGACGCGAAGAACATCACGGAGACCTCGATGATGGCGAAGATCATCAGGGACAGCGGAAATATCAGCAGCGCGAATTCGACCGCAGCCGCTCCCTTGCGATCGGCAAGCAGGCGATGCAGAGGTTTCGACAGTCCGAACCGCCTCATTGGGTTAGCCGCACGGATGCAAGATATTGTGTGAAGAGCGCCGAGAGGCCGGCCACGATATCCGTTGACGACGAGGCCGAAATGAACAGGCTCTTGGATGAAGCGCAATCAGCAAGCGCGTAGGGAATGTAGTCGCGCCGCGTGATGCTGGCGGATACACCGCTATCCATGATGCCGCCCCAGGTGCTGCGCCAATTGGCGCTCGACATCGTCGAGCCGACCGTGTTGTTGTAGCCCCAGTCGGTGGTGATGGGCAGATATTCGGTATAAAGAACCGCCATGGTGTTCGACTGGCCTTTCAAATATGCGCACCAGTCAGGATTGATGGGGGCGACCTTATTCCAGGATGGTCCAACCGTTTTAGCCTTCCCACCTGACACCTTGACACCGTCCGTCACCCATTCCCGCTTCGACTGAACGCCGTCTGTCAGCAGCAAGACCAACTTGAGGGGCTTGGCCAACGAGCTGCCATCTCCGCCGGTACCGACCTTCTGTTGCAGAGCCGGCAGGGCAACGTCGAAGAAGGTGTATGTAGTGGATGTTGCACTCGTCAGCCCATAGCTGTCATCAGAGAGCCGCTTGCGCGCGTCGCTCGTTTGGAGGGTTGGAGCAAGAACTTCAGTCGTCGTATCGCCCAGACTATAGAGTCCGACTTTGATGCGTTCGTGGCTGCTATCCGCCTGATCGATCAAAGTGATGACTTCGTTGACGGCATCTACCGCAACATCGGCTCGCAGCTTTATCCCTTTGGCATGCGCGTACGCGTAATTGTCACTGTAGCTCACGCCGCCGGCAACGTGTGCGTCTCCGCTATGGCAGGCGAATTGGCAGCCGATCCCGTTATACATCGTCTGTTGGCCTGCTGTCGTTGCCGCCAGCAGCATGGATGGTGATTTGTCAATGACGATATAAACGTTGAGATAAGACGTTGCGGGACCTTTAACGGAACTGGCGACGCTTACGGCCACATTATCAATGTTGGCGATCTTCATGAGTGTCGTCGGCACGACGCCACTTGCAATTGCCGTTATCTTATGATTATCGGAATCTATTTTGATATCGCCAACGGAGTAGCTGTTTTCCGATTGAGCATCGAACCAATCCGCAACCTTCTGCTTAAGAGAATCTGTGTTAGCAGTATTGATCTTCTTCACGGCAGCGATCAATGCAGCATCGAGATCGCTTTGCATTTTCTGCCTGACGTTGTACGCCCTGATATAGTCGAGGCTGGCACCAACTGCAAGCATCATCGGAACCAGAGAGAGTGCCACAACGATCGCGATGTTGCCATGTTCGCTTGCAAAAAGCCTTCGCAGAGCAGCAACGAGATGATCGCGTGAGATGAAATGTCTTAGCTTCAACGTCGCCACCAATATTTATCATACTAATGCACAACTGAGGCTGACTTGGCCTTAAGCAGTTCTTTACATCGCCGCACGACCAGCTGGATTTTCGGCCAGGCGTTTAAGTTTCTGCGCGATCTGACCTCGATTGCGTGTTCTGGATATAGGCGTATGGCGCATTTTGTTGCTTGGGCTGCATCCTCGTCGTCGAATCCCGCTCTTCCACATGGATGATAGCGGCGTCACGCGACCTTCTGGCTTGCCACGCTCTATCAGAGCCCGCCGTTCTAACCCGTCGATTAAAGGGGGCATAATTGGGCTTTCCGGTCGATGATCTAGAACGGGCGGGTCGATTGCGGACCGCGTTTGGTCCAATCCACGACTGGCGCTCCTAGTGATGCGTCAATGCAAATTTCCGGCAATGCTCAAGATACGCCTTATCGTGAATGGACAACAGTTCGACCACACTCGACCAAAGCCAAGATGGCGCTCCCGGCTTTTTCCTGCGCGAATGACCAAGTTCCGACGTCCATGACTGCCATTCCCGACGATCCATCTGTCGACCATGAGCATGCCCCACGACCCCGCCAAGGTAGCGGGCTAACGCCTGGAGTTCGTTTCCATCGAGACGATCGATCTCGATCTTCATGTCCTGGGGAGCGATTTCGCGAACGAACACAGCCTTATCCATCACCCTCGATGCGACCATCCGTTCACCAAGATTGGGTGAAAGCGCCGTCGCTCCTGCGACTACCCTTTCTGCATAGCCCCGCGGCATTTCCGCTTGAGATGCCGACGGAGCGCAGGCTGCTGCTGCTTCCTTGATATCCAGCAAGGAAACCGGTCCGTGCTTGCAATCTTGAACCAAGACTGCGCATCGCAGACGGCCAAGAGAGCTACAGCCCTTGATCCAAAAAGCAGCATCGAGGATTTTCAAATCGCCGGATGTCAATTTCTCGGAGCCCAGCACACTCATTTCCATTTCCCGGTCACTGCAAAGCGCCAGAACCGCAGCGCGCTCGGCTCGATGCAGCGGCCAAAGGCGCTTATTGCGGGGGAGCAAGGGATGCTTCGTTTGAAAGTCCTCCATTGCGAGGTTCTTCCAGCGTCTGTGAGTGGCCCGTTTCAATAGCTTTCGGATGTCCTTGGGCTTGCGGAGGTGCGGTGTGCTGGCCTGGCTTTCCACCGAGGCGAGCTCGTATCCGGCAATGAGGGCGTCCAGCATTCTTGCCGTCGTGACGCCGGGGAGGTCCGAATCGCGCGCAGCCGATGCGAGCGAAAGGCCCAGCCGGATGAGATCGTGTGCGGGATTGCCTATAACCGTCTGATCGAAGTCCCGAATCTGAACTGCAACTTTGCCCTCGCAATCAGCCAAGGCGCCTAGATTCCCGAGGTGACAGTCACCGCAAATCCAGATAGGAGGCCCGTCCGGAATGAATATTGAACGTCGCTCGAGCCATTCATAAAAATGCTTGGTCGTGCCTCGTATGTATGTTGCCGGGGACCGCGCCATCTTGAGGTTTCGGCGTGAGGCCAGGAAAGAATCGCGATCTTTGCTACTCATCAGATCACATTTGCGCCTCTGCTACTTTGTGCTCATCATGCGCCCACTATCGATTGGAAGCTGATGGGAAATTTCTCCATCCCGGCCTTCGCGATGCCGGCGTTCGGCTGCCGCCTTGGCTGCGGCGAACGCTGTATCATGATCCAGAAACGTCTCAGACCAGATCTTTCCAAGACGATAACCGTATCCATCTTCGTGCTTACCCACGTGATGGGTTACTGTCATGTGGTCTCCTCCATCTGATCAAGATCAATTTGCGCGGCGGCATTTATCGCCTCGGCAGATGCATAATGGGTGTCACAAGCCATGATGCTGCAATTGATGAACGAGCAAAGAAGGCTGTGGTTCCGGTGTGCAGGGGGCGGCGTCCGATCGATCTGGTGAAATCTCACCGATACATATGCAAAGACCTCGTTGAGAGGACTTTCAGCACTCAGATGCCGGCGGCTCGTGACGTCGGGTCTGGAGGCTTATGGCTGTTGACGACCAGGGGAACAATGCTCGCGAACAGAGCTACTCGGACTCAGAACGAACGGTGCAAGGAAATGGGTCGCTTGCCACGCTTGACTATCCAGTGAGGAGGAGTCCTCTGTCTGGCGAACCTCTGGGCTTCCGAGACGATGGAACTGCACAAATTTTGCTGTTTTAGGCTCGAGCTTCTCCTGACGGGTTGCACGTCAAAATGCCCCGACACTGTTGGATAATTACGCGGTTCTGTTTGAGCGCGGTAAGGCCAATGACCTCAGCGCCCGGCCGACACCGACCGGGTCGCCGGCCAGCGGGCCATGGCCGTTCTCGAGAACGTGTCCGTGGGGCTGTCGGATCCAAGCGTCGCTACCCGCACCCGCCGGCGCGCTGCATCTTCGACCGAACCGCCGTGCGAAGCCCGGTCGATTGCCGGGCCTCGCAACTCAAGCTGAATGTCCGATACCCTTTTCCACCGCGATTTTTTTGCAACAGCAAAGGTGCAAGGGAAGGCGTCAGTAATCCCAAAAGACCGGAACCCAACGGAAAGCTTTGCCCGATGCTGCGACCCGACCGACAGACGGGAACGGCAGGTGAGTGGCCACCAACAGCTCGCCAGTATCCGCGAGCTCCCGCAAAAGGTCCGTTCTTACGAGGACCGCTTCCGCAGGGTTGTGCTCAAAGCCGTTGTACCAATCCGGTTGTTCGAAACCGACTGGAAAAACCACATCGCCTGCGAACGTCAGCCGCTCGGCACCCGATTTGAGCCGTATGATGCTGTGTCCAGGGGTGTGGCCGCCAGTGCGACGTGCGACCACACCGGGAGCCACCTCGTGCTCGTCGTCGAACAGCCGTAGGGAGTCGCGGTATTCGCCTAGGAACCGCTTGGCGGTTGCCCGCAGCGCGTCCGGAAAGCCCTCCGGCATATTGGTATGGGAGAAATCAGGTGCCTCCCAGAACTTTGCTTCGGCGGCCGAGAGGTGGATCCGCAGATCGGGACGCAGCCGCTCCTTGACCCCTTCGATGAGAAGTCCGCCGATGTGATCCATGTGCAGGTGTGTGAGCACCACATCCGTCACAGATCCAAGATCGATATCTGCCGCCTCGAGGCGTTTGATCAACTGTCCCGCCCGCGGCAAACGCAGGTTCGGGTCCAGACCCAGTCCGGCGTCGAGGAGTATGGTTTTTCCACCGCTTCGTACCACGACAGCGTTCAGAGGCCAATCGAAGGCGTCCTGCGGCAGGAACATGTCGTGCAGCCACGTCGCCCTGACTGATGGTTCTGCGTTATATGCCATCATTGTGGTTGGAAGAGGTAGCACTCCATCGCTGATCACCATCACCTCAATATCGCCGATGCGCAAGGCATAGCGCGATGGAACCAGTTCGCCCGGAGCGGGTGTGACCGGAGATGCACGGGTTATTGTTTCTGACTGCGACATGGGAACTCCTGTGTTAGATGGGCACAAGCCTGCCACTTTCCAATCGGCAGTACATTGACGGTCCAAACCGACATGGATCAGTCGCTCGAGCTTGGATTCAGGATGTTGCGGCGTTCGAGCGCCATTGGTGGCGGCTCTCAAAAGGTTTACAGCCGACCACTCGCGCCCGTAATCCATACTTTGGTTTGGGGGTGGCGTCGGATGCATGCCTCCGCGACATCAACCCTGTTGCTCTGACCTTGCGGTTGCTAACGCTGATTTTACGCGTGACTATTCGGTTATCCCCGATGGAGTTCGTCGACTAGGAAATCGATCAAAGCCCGAACGCGATGACTAACCGCGCTGCCGTCCGTCACTGCGTATAGGTTGGCGTTGTCGGGGAGAAACCCATCGAGCGCTGTGACCAAGGCACTCGAAGCGAGTTCTTCGCTAATATCCCAGACCGGACTCAGGAAGACGCCATAGCCCTTCAAAGCCCATCTCTTTAGAATTGAGCCGTCGTTCGCTACGCGATTTCCAGAAACTCGGATAGAGACCATCTTCCCGGCGTCCATGAAACGCCATGTCGAAAATGTAGTCCCCGGCCTCGACACCATGAGACAGGTGTGGCTCGCGAGATCTTCAGGATGCAACGGTACACCGTGGGTGTCCCAATACGACGGCGCGGCACAAACCACACGCTGGCCGCGCAAAATGAGCCGTGCAATAAGTGAGGAATCCCTAAGAGGTCCGTTCCGTATTGCCAGGTCGATATTGTGCTCGACGAGATCGATGACCGTATCGGAGATATGCAGATCGATGGAAATTCCGGGATGGAGTTCCATGAACCGGTCTATCGCTGGAACGATTTTGCTTCTCCCGAAGTTGACGGTCGAAGTCATCTTGATTGGTCCCCTTAACGGGCCTTCCTTTACCCCACCGATGGAGGCGTCCCAGTCAGCAAGCAATTTCCGAGCATCCGACAGAAACTGAAGTCCTTCGTGTGTGAACGAAAGTCGTCGTGTCGACCGTCTGATCAGGGTCGTGCCTGCTTGCTTCTCAAGCTGTTGAAGTGCAGCCGTTGCTGTCGACGTGGCGACTGAATGCTGCCGCGCTGCCGCTGAAAGGCTTCCCACCTCCGCGATGCCGACGAATAAACGTAGAGCGTCAAGTGTATCCATTTTTCGAAAATGCCGAAAGGTCCTCTCAGAAAGTATAGGTTTATCACGCAAACCAAAACGATCAATATCTTGGCACGCCAGATTGGGCGGCGCTCACTCCAGCGGAGTGACGTTTTCACCCGAAAGGAAACTGAAATGTCCGTCAAGTCACTCGCTGCACGCATTCATAGCTATGGTCCGCCGGAGGTATTAACATTCGAGGACGTATTCCTCCCGGAGCCCGGTGAAGGAGAAGCGCTTGTCCGCCACACGGTCATCGGCCTGAATTTCGTCGACGTCTATTTCAGGCGGGGCTCGATGGATGTCGCGTCGTTTCCTGCCGTGATCGGCAACGAGGCAGCAGGCATCGTCGAGGCCATCGGACCTGCTGTTACACATGTGAAGGTGGGAGATCGTGTTGTTTTCGGTCACAGCACTGGTGCTTATGCCACGCTTGGCATTCACCCAGCCGATCGGTTGGTCGTAATTCCGGATGGCGTCTCCGACACGCAGGCTGCTGCCAGCTTCCTCAAAGGTTTGACGGCGAGATATCTGGTCAAGGACGTGGTCCCGTTGAAGCCGGGAGACACGATCCTCTATCATGCTGCCGCGGGTGGTGTGGGTCAGATTTTCGTGCAATGGGCAAAATCTCTCGGTTATCATGTCATCGGGACTGTTTCCGGCGAAAGCAAGATTAAGGTTGCTCTTAAGGCGGGGTGCGATCACGTCATCAATTACAGCACGGAAGATTTCGTGGCGCGCACCTTCGAGCTGACGGGAGGCGTTGGCGTGGAAGCGGTCTTCGATTCCGTCGGCGAAGATACGTTCCGTGGGTCGCTTGCCGTCCTTAAAGTCCGCGGTACGTTGGTGCAGTTCGGTAAAGCGTCCGGTGAGATCACCCCAATCGATCCCTACCTACTTGGTCCGCGGGGGCTTCATCTCACATGGCCAATGTTACAGCACTATGTGTCGACGCCGGAACAGACAGCAGAGGCCGCAGCCGATCTATTTGCCAGGATAAAAACAGGCCATCTGAAGGTCGATCCCACTCACATCTATGCATTCGAAGACGTTGTCGCGGCTCATCGCGATTTGGAGGGGCGGCACACAATGGGTTCGGCGGTCCTTCGCGTTAAAAATTAAAGCGAAGCGAACGGTATTCCCCAAGCCGACAATTCGAGACATGCGGCTGAAGTTGAGACCCGAAAATAAAGAAGGGTCGACGCCAGAGGGTTCGACCCCTTTTTGGTGTCCTGGAGGATTTAACCGAGATAGGTTGACAAGCGATTGAACTCCAAAGCGCCTGCTAAACAGGTCGCTCGTTTGATCATCGCATTCAAAACCCGATCCTTGGTTGCTGGATCTTGTTACGCGTCGCCAAGCCTAGTTGGCCATAGAGCGGTTGAGCCATTCTATGAACCGCGTCGAGCCAATGTGCGTGTTGTCGCGCGGCAACAATGTATCGTCGTTCAGCTCGACGCCATAGTATCGCGCGTGGTCGTCCGTGAGCACCTGACGCGTGTCTTCGTTCGCGGCGATGTACGTTCGAGCGATATCGTCGAAGGCGAACTGTTCTGGTCCAGCGATCTCCGCCGTGTCGTTCACCGCTGCTTGCAACGCCAATCGGGTCAGCATCTGAGAAACGTCGTCGGCCGCCACAGGTCTTACGAACGCCGAAGGAAGCCGAACGGTGTCTCCCTCCGCGGCCATGTCTATGACGCCGCCAATGAAATCAAAGAATTGGGTTGAATGAAGAATGGTATAGGGCCGTCGTGCCGCTCGTATCAGGTTTTCCTGCACCATCTTGGCGCGGAAGTAATCGCTTTCGACAAGCCGCGGGGTTCCCACTACCGAGAGAGCGAGATAGTGGCCGACCCCGGCATCCGCAGAGGCGGCCAACAGATTGCCAGTCGACGTCTTGAAGAACTCCAAAGCGGAATTGTCGCCGAACAAGGCTGCATTCGTGACGTCAATGACGACGTCCGCTCCGTCCAGCGCCGCCCGAAGTCCTTCCCCAGTCACGCTATTCACACCCAGGGAAGGCGATGCGCGGATCACGTCCGCCCCTGCTTGCCGAAGGCCCTCCGCGACCCGCGTTCCGATCCGCCCGCCAGCTCCCATGACCGTTACTCTCATCAATCTGCTCCTTCCCTTCGTTCTGACGGCAGCGTCGCAGCTGCCAATGATGATGAAGCGATGCCGGCCTTGGATTAGGCCGGCACCGAAAATTTGATCCAGGTATTCGTCCGCGGCCGCACCAACGTCACTTCACGGGTATCGACACCGGATTGCTCTTCTTCTTGAGCAGCACCACGATGAACTTTGCCGGCTTCGTATCACTCGCGTTGCGACTGACCAGATGAATGTCGGAGGGGCTTTCGTAGAACGCTTCGCCCGGGGACAAGGTCACCTCCTTTTGCCCTTTGACCTGCATCACGATCGAGCCTTCGACGACATAGACGAATGCATCCGCCTCATGTTTGTGGACCGGTGAAGAACCCCCAGGCCCGTACTCGACTGCTAGCATCAGTGCTTCTCTGCCCGGATAGTCGGGAAGCCCCTTGGTCATCAGCGGCGTGACCTTTGCAGAATCTTCGGCAGCGACGGCCAAAGTGCCAGAGAGGCAGACACTGGCCGAGACCAGGAATACAGACAGCATAGATCTCATTGTTGCAAACCTTCATTGTTGTTGGACATACGATCCTCTTGGTCAGGTAGCGGTCGCGAGAGCCGACACTGCTTCACACCAATGCGGCGCATGCTCCCGCTGTGGGAGTATCGCCGGGCTTCTTGGGGAATGTAACTAAACTAACGTTGGGGGTGTCAGGCGAGCGCGCGTCAGGAGACAGTTCTGTTTCAGCCTAACCGGGCCCGAATGACTGAAAATCCGGCACAACGAGGCCAATTCGGACCGCTGGTACTAAAAGTTGGTTGGCCTGGTCTGGTGGCACAATCGCGAGTCCATCCGTTGCAGGCTTTTGTCACGTCAATCTTTTCATCGGCGATTGAAAGGGGTTTTGCGCGGCCGTCGGGTGTATGGCTGTGAGATTGCTACCTCAGCAATACTTCCCATTGCCGGACGCCTGTCCATGATCGGTCACCCGTCAACGCAAACCAAGGTTGGGCTAGCGGTGAAGGTCACTTCGGTCGCTAATTACGCATTGACGCTTCCAATGCCGATCAGACCCCGTCGCCCCCGTGGGACAAAAGCATTGGTGGACGTCTGCATCCGCAAGGTCGGGATAACAGAGCAGGAATGTCAATGTACTTCGAGCTTCCGCTAGTTGGCACGTTTGGCTCCGCCATAGGAGACAGAAATGAATAAAGCCGTACCGATCATGATCGTTCTGGCAACCTTGGGCGCTGCAGCGTGGAAGTATGACGTGCCGGCCGCTCTGGGAATCTCGCGAAATACCACCGAGGAATTGGTTCTCTATGGCAATATCGACATCCGCCAGGTACCGCTTGCCTTCCGCGTCGGTGGCCGCATCGACGCTGCTATGGTCGACGAAGGTGACGTCATAAAGCGCGGTGACCTTTTGGCCCGCCTCGACAAGGATATTTACGACCACTCGGTGAGTTCGGCAGAAGCGAATGTTGCGGCACTGAGGGCGACGCACGAGAAGCTGGTAGCGGGCCCGCGACAAACCGAAATCGCACAGGCGCGGGCAACCCACGATGCAAGCATGGCGGATTTGGAACAGGCAAGTCTCGCTTACGACCGGGCGCGGCGGTTGCGACCGCAAGGAACGATCTCCGAAGCCGGCTTAGATGAGGCAACTGCTGCAAAAGCGATGGCCGCAGCGCGGGCGGATATGACGAAGCAGGCGCTTACCTTCCTGGAAGAGGGCAGCCGCGCGGAAGACATCGCCGCAGCCGCCGCACAGGTAAAGGCGGCCGAGGCGGTGCTCCTCTCGGCTCGGAGCTCGCGTTCCGACACGGAGCTCCGCGCGCCGAATGACGGCATCATTCTTTCGCGGATCAAAGAGCCGGGCGCAATCGTATCGCCCTCCGATCCCGTATACGTCCTGTCCCTGGCTGTACCTGTTTGGGTACGCAGCTATATCGGCGAAGTCGATCTCGGTCGGATCCATCCGGGGATGAAAGTCAAAGTCGCGTCAGATACGAATCCTGGCAAGAGCTACGACGGAACGATCGGATTCATTTCGCCGGTCGCGGAATTCACTCCCAAGTCCGTGGAGACGCCGGAGCTTCGCACCGACCTCGTTTATCGGCTGCGCGTCGTGATCGACGTGCCAGGTCAGGATCTTCGTCAGGGAATGCCCGTGACGCTTCGCTTCCCAATGATGAAGGCAGAAAGCAAATGAACGATCGAGCCGCAGCCACTCGAGCCGCCGATTTCGTCCGTCTGGACACTGTCACCAAGCGCTTCGGTGAGGCCAGACCCGCACTGGATCAGGTATCTGGCTCTATCCGCGGCGGTGAGATCACTGGGCTGGTAGGGCCTGATGGCGCCGGGAAGACGACACTGATCCGATTGATGACCGGCCTGATGTTGCCTGATGCCGGCAAGGTGGACGTTCTTGGTTTCGGAACGCGTGATCACTCCGCCGACATTCAGGCAGCCATCGGCTACATGCCGCAGCGCTTCGGTCTCTATGAAGACCTTTCCGTGCAGGAAAACCTCGAACTTTACGCCGACTTACGCGGTCTTCCAAAACAGGAGCGGGCGGCCGTCTACGACGAACTGCTCACCTTTACCGATCTCAAGCGATTTGCCAGCCGGCTGTCCGGAAAGCTGTCCGGAGGAATGAAGCAAAAACTTGGTCTTGCCTGCGCACTGTTGAAGAAACCTCGCTTGCTGCTTCTCGACGAGCCTGGCGTCGGCGTCGATCCCATATCCCGACGCGATCTCTGGAAGATGGTGGAGGACCTGACCAGGGAGGGTGTGGGCGTCGTCTGGTCGACCGCATATCTCGATGAAGCGGAAGCTTGTGATCGCGTTCTTCTGCTGAACGAGGGCAAGCTGCTGTTTTCGGGTGAGCCGAAGGAATTGACTGATCGGGTCAGGGACCGCGTGTACCGGATTACCGGCGTCACGGGCCGAAGGCGTTCGATGTTGGCGAAGCTGCTGGATGAGACCGGTGTTGTCGACGGCGGGATCCAGGGCGAGGCGATCAGGCTGGTGACGGCACCAGGTCGAGAAAGCCAGTTCGCGGCGAGTGGCGAGGCAACGGTCAGTGTCACCGAGCCCCGCTTCGAAGATGCCTTTGTCGACATGCTGGGCGGAGGGCCGGGCGGACGCTCCAAGCTTGCCGATGCTCAGGCTCCCTTGGAGGGTAGGCATGATGGGCCGGTAATCGAGGCCAGAGGATTGGTCAAGCGCTTCGGGGATTTTACGGCCGCCGACAACATAACGTTCGACATTCCGAGCGGCGAGATATTCGGGCTGTTGGGGCCGAACGGTGCCGGTAAATCGACGACATTCAAAATGCTCTGCGGTCTGTTGAAGCCAACGGACGGCGAGGGACGCGTGGCGGGCTTTGATCTGCGCCGCGATGCCGCCCAGGCGCGCAATCGTCTGGGTTATATGGCGCAGAAATTCTCGCTATACGGCGACCTGAGCGTTCAACAGAACCTTCAGTTCTTTGCCGGAGTTTACGGTCTCACGGGTACCAGGAAGCGTGACCGCATCGACTTGATGACGTCGATTTTCGACTTCGGGCCGCGCCTATCGATGTCGGCAAAAGATCTTCCCCTTGGTCTGAAGCAGCGACTGGCATTGGCCTGTGCGGTAATGCACGAACCGCAGGCTCTATTTCTCGACGAACCCACCTCGGGTGTCGATCCGATTACCCGGCGCGAGTTCTGGACCCATATTAACGGTCTTGTCGAGAAAGGCGTGACCGTTCTCGTCACAACGCACTTCATGGACGAAGCCGAATACTGCGATCGCATCTCCCTGATCTATCGTGGTCGATCAATCGCTCTTGGATCCCCGGATGAGCTGAAGGCGAGCGTCGTCACGGCGGAACATCCCGATCCGACGATGGAGGACGCCTTCATCGCGCTCGTGGAAGGCTCGGAAGTGAGGGATGCGAAATGACCGATTCGAGAGATAGATCGCAATCCGGCCGCGCGCTTCGGTTTGTCGCGCTCGTGCGCAAGGAGAGCTTTCAGGTTATCCGCGATCCGAGCAGCATTCTGATCGCCTTCGTGCTTCCGCTGATCCTGCTCGTTCTGTTCGGCTATGGCATCTCGTTGGACACAACGGAGACGCGCGTCGGCCTCGTCATCGAAGATGTGACGCCGCTGACTAGCGATCTGGCGGCGAGTTTCCAGGCTTCCCGCTATTTCTCGGTCACGACTGGGCGCGACCGACGGGAATTCGAGGAGGATCTTGTATTATCGCGGGTCCGGGGCATCATCGTCATTCCTGCCGATTTCACAGCCAATTTCGCGGCCGGAATTCGTTCTCAGGTCCAGGTGATCGTCGATGGGTCCGACCCGAACACCGCCAATTTCGTACAGAACTACGTCCAGGGAACTGTGGCGACGTGGTCGCAACTCCGACAATCGGAAGCTGCAGCACAGGCGCCACCTATTAGGGTCGAGCCACGCTTCTGGTTCAATCCGGAGCTGGCGAGCCGCTCCTTTCTCGTTCCAGGCTCCATCGCGATCATCATGACGCTTGTCGGGACCTTATTGACCTCGCTTGTGGTAGCCCGCGAGTGGGAACGCGGCACGATGGAAGCAATCATGGCGACGCCTGTCACAGCCATCGAACTTCTGGCCGGGAAAATTCTTCCATATTTCATACTCGCGCTCGCCTCGATGACGCTTTGCGTCCTCCTAGCCGTGTTCATATTCGACGTCCCGTTTCGTGGGTCAGTGGGCGCACTCTACTTGCTTTCTGCAGTCTTCCTCGTCCCGGCACTTGGGCAGGGACTGCTGATTTCGGCAGCTACGAAAAATCAGTTCCTCGCGTCACAGATGGCTCTTATCACCGCATTTCTGCCCTCATTTCTGTTGTCCGGCTTCCTGTTCGAGATCAATTCGATGCCTGAGGTCATCCAATGGATCACCTTCGTGGTGCCGACTCGCTATCTGATCCCCTGTCTTCAGACCGTCTTCCTAGCCGGCGACAGTTGGCCGATGTTCTTTCGCGCGATCGGAGTGATGTTCCTGATCGGCGCCATCTTCTTCGCACTCGCGGCCCGCAGCACGCGAAAAAGGATCGCCTGAGATGTGGTGGACGAGGCTTAAAGCACTTGTATTGAAGGAATTGCTAGCGGTGCTTCGTGACCCAAAGGGTCGCGCCATCCTAATCGGGCCACCAATCGTGCAGCTCGTGGTGTTCTCCTATGCGGCGACACTTGAGGTTCGAAACGTCGATGTGATGCTGCTCAATCGAGATGCAGGTCACTGGGGCGAGGAGCTGGTTGCACGTATCGAGGGGTCGCCGCGATTCCGACATGTCATGCTTACCGACAGTCCGCAGGAGATCCGCGACGCAATCGACCACCAGAGGGTGGCTGCTGCGATCACAGTCGGCCCGGATTTCTCTCGCACCATCGAAGCCGGAGAATCGGCGAACATGCAAATCCTGCTGGACGGGCGTCGATCGAACGCTGCCCAGATCGTTTCCGGCTACATTACCCAGATAGTGCTGGCGCTGGCCGCGGAGACGCCCGCAGGCAAACGGAGGGCGGCGACAATGATAGAAATCGTGCCACGCTACTGGTTCAATCCCAACCTCATCTACCAGTGGTTCATGGTGCCAAATCTCATCGCGAACATCGCGCTCCTGATTGGACTCATCGTGACCGCGCTCTCGATCGCACGAGAGCGTGAGCTCGGTACCTTCGACCAATTGATGGTCTCACCGCTGCGCACGCACGAAATTGTCATCGGCAAGCTTACGCCACCGATGTTGATCGGCCTGTTTCACATGACCGTCTACATTCTCGCCGCCGCTTTCATCTTCGCGGTTCCGCAGCGCGGGTCACTCGTTCTGCTTTACGCAAGTTCACTGTTCTATCTGGCCTCGATCGCAGGTATCGGCCTTTTCATTTCGGCGCTGTCGATGACCCAACAACAGGCAATCCTCGGCGCGTTCCTGTTTCTCGTGCCGGCAACGCTGCTCTCCGGCTTCGCAACTCCCATAGAAAACATGCCAAACTGGTTGCAGCCAATCACAGTAATCAACCCGCTGCGCTACTTTCTCGTCATCGTAAAAGGCATATTCTTGAAGGACATCCCCCTGTCCGAGGTATTGCACCAAACGTTGCCGCTGTTTGCGATTGCCGTCGTGACGCTAGGGGCAGCATCATGGCTGTTCCGAAGTCGCCTCGAATAGCTGCTAAGGGGCAGACCTATCGTTTGATAGCCGCTCCCGTCGGTCAACTATGGTGTTGGCTCGCGCTGCGCCCCGAAGAAATCAGATCAGATATTTGCTTCGAAATCCCAACCGTCTCAATCCGTATCTTGGTCACGGGACAGGCATCGGCTCGGATTTCATGTCGCGAGAACGGGTATGGCTCAGAAACTTCAATTGCTGCCGCTACTGATAAGTTTCTTTGGGGTTGCTGGAATCGTGATGTGGCATATGCGCCGATAGCCGTTGAAGCCACAATCGCGCCCAACCATCGTATAGCTATTCCGCCCTCCCAGCGGCGCGTACGATCCGGGCATAATCAAACACGTTAGGAAGGAGAAAATCATGCGGACGCCGGCGATGGGTCCGCTATGCACGGCCATGATCGCGTTACCTGCCGTCGCTGCGGATAAATCGCAGGCCGACATGGATGAGACGAAGCTGGTGTATCCCGACAACTAAGATTGCCGCCTGGGCAGCGAGAGTTCACGGCAAACCGCCGCTGCCTTGTTCTCGAAACCACGAAAGATCCCGCGAAGGATCTCCAAGCAAAGAGTAGAACCATGAGAATCGTTATTATCGGAGGCTCCGGCCTCATCGGAACAAAAGTTGCAGCGCTCCTCAGGAACCAGGGACATGATGTGCTACAGGCGTCCCCTTCCACCGGAGTCAACACGCTGACAGGCGAGGGGCTCCCTGGCGCACTCGCCGGCGCGGATGTTGTGATCGATCTGGCCAACTCTCCGTCTTTTCAGCCCAGTGACGTGCTCTCATTCTTCGAGCAGTCCACGTCGAATCTGATCAAGGCCGAGCAAGCAGCCGGTATTCGTCACCATGTGGCGCTTTCAATCGTCGGCATCGAAAGGTCGCCCGACAACGGTTACTTTCCGGGGAAAGTCGTGCAGGAAAGCATCGTCAAGAATGGCGGCGTTCCCTATACGATCGTCAGATCGACACAGTTTATGGAATTCCTGGGCGGCATCGCCGACAGCGCTACGGTTGGGCAGACAGTTCATGTATCGCCCGGCGCATTCCAACCCATAGCTGCAGACGATGTCGCAGGCTTCGTCGCTGAAGCTGCAACCTCGACTTCGGAAAACCGGACCATCGAAATCGCCGGGCCTGAGAAAAGGCCGATGAGTACGTTCGTGACCGGCTATCTTGCCGCCGCTGGTGACGCGCGGACCGTAGTCGTCGACAAGGAGGCCAGGTATTTTGGCTCTCTCGTCGACGACCAATCCCTGGTTCCCCTCGGAACGGCAAAGCTCGGGCGGCTGGACGTCAAGACATGGTTTGCGCAGCGCGCCAAGGCCGTTGCGTAAATTTCGAACGGACAAGCGGCCAAGGCCGAGAACATGTGCCTTGGCCGTTCCCAGTTGCAGCGTGAATGGCACATGCCAATTGCACCGTGATCAACGTGTTATTCAATCCGTGAGCGCGTCGGGCGATCCTGCTGCCCTCGTCGTCGGCGCAATCGCCGCGTGGGGAATCGGCGAGGTCTTCGCTGAGATGTCGCCGCTGGTAGTGTTCACAATTGCCGGATCGATGGCGAGCGTTTCATTGTTGGAGCGCCATCCGACATCATCACTTCCGTTTAGCTGAAGCAGCAGATCATATCGCTCCATCATAGCCCCATCCATGAACAGCTCGGAAGGAGAACGCAATGGATTCCCAAGTCAGAAACAACAGCGAACAGCACCGTTTTGAACGGCAAATTCACAATGGGATGTGGGCGGCGGCGTACTACGAAATTAAAAACGAAAACTTTGTATTTTTCCACGTCGAAGTCCCGGAATTTGAGGGGCAGGGTATCGGTGCGGCGCTTGTTCAGGGCGTTTTCGATATTCTTCGCGAGCAAGGTAGGAGAGCGATAATCAGGTGCTCCTTTATGGAAAACTTCTTGCTTGCCCACCCGGAATACCGTGACGTCGTGGCGGTCACGTCTTGACGCATTGATCCCAACGATTGCAGGCACGGCGGGCTGGTCCGCGAAGCCCGTTATCGGGCAAAGAAATGCCGAAATACCGCGCTGCAGGATTTGTCACGACAAGGTGAGGATCTTCAGTCGCGGCTACGAGCTCTTTCGCAAGCTCGACCCGTCGAAGTTGTTCGTGCCCGTCTATTTTCATAATCGTGTTAGTCGGTTTCGTCACCGCCAATTCGGCGATCGAGCAAGTATTGCCGAACCCTTCGCTACGTCGAATCCGTCACATTCGAGAAGCCGAGTGGTCCTGGAACCTGTCATTCCGGTTGCGCCGACAACGGCGATTTTCGTCACATTTTCCGGTAGTAAGGTGTTCCAGTTGCTGGGGTCCATTCACCATCGCGAGATTCGAACCTACTGCCAGCCAGGTCAATGCAAACCAATGTTTGGGATGCTGATGTATTTTTGAAATGATAGCTCGATCTTCGTGAGCTGTGTCAACCGGACGCGATGGAGATGATGAATGCAGGGTTTTTTCCGGTTTCTTCCTGTGGCCAACGAAATGGCAGCCGAGCGTCCCACCCATCCAGCCCAGGACCATAAGCCAGGACTGCCAGCCGCTGTCGGTCTTTGCTCACACGGTGTTGCGATGTAAACCGAGGTTTACCATCTGCCGAATGAGAACCCGTGATAAATTAGTTGCGAGCGGCCGCGAACGACGTCGTTTGGTTTGTCAACCATGTGGCGGTGGCTGCCATCCTCTTTTGAGGAATGCCCGTTTGCAAGTTAATGGAGGATAGGTCATGCAAAACTTGCAATTGACATCGGATTCGACCGCCGATCCCATTGTCTACGTCATCGATGACGACAAGGATGTGCGGGACGCTTTGCTCGATCTCTTCGAGGCGACGAAAAGGCGGGCCACGGCCTACTCCAGCGGGCACGAGTTCCTGAGCACGGCGGATACGAGCGCGCCTGGCTGTGTCGTGGTTGAACTTCGAATGCCTGAAGGTACAGGCCTTGACGTGCAGAGCCATCTGATTGCGATAGGAAGCCGAATGCCGGTCATCTTCCTGACGGCCGATGCAGATGTTCCAGCCAGTATCAGAGCGATGAAAGCCGGAGCGGCCGATTTCCTAACGAAGCCGTTCGTCAATCAGGATCTGCTCGATGCCGTCGACCACGCAATTCGGCAAGATGGCGCGAGACGGAAATTGAAACGCGACCGGGATCGGATCCGCGCGCTCGTCGACACGTTGACGCCGCGAGAGCTGGAGGTAATGTTTGGTGTCATCAGTGGGCTCATGAACAAGCAGGTCGCGTATCAACTCGGGATCAGCGAGATGACTGTGAAGCTGCATCGGATGAGCGTGATGCGCAAAATGCAAAGTCGTTCTCTTGCCGATCTGGTTCGCAAGGCTGAAAAACTTCAAAGGAATTGAGGGGAAACCCGCAAAACGCAAGCATGAGCGGAAAGGCCAGCCGTTGTAGTTTCGCATTCGTCAACGGCGCGACAATTGCCTCCCAAGTGACCGTGACAGCCTCGCTTCGGCCGCTCTCTCCCCAAGCGAAGCACGGTGGCATCAGCCTTGTCCGCCCAAGGCCGTCTTTGATTATCAAAGGCGGCCTTTTCTATGTTTGAACCTGCGCCACGAAGCAGGATGCGAAGACGCCCCTCCAGGCACATAAGCCACAAACCTGACCATCCAGACAAGGCCGCCCTAGACTTTCGGACAGGTTAACTGCGGCTGGAGTCTCATGGTGATCAATTTGCGAAAGCGATAAAGTTGGCTCTGAAACAATCTGCTGGGTCAAGAAAAAAGCCTAGACTGATCCCCATGAACACAACTCAGGAGAAGTCAAATGCTCGAGATTATCCGCTCTGACAGCCCGCAAGCGACCGTTCACATCATCGACGATGATCCCAACCTCAGAATGTCGCTATTGAATTTTTTCGAGTCGACCGCAATTTGCGCCGATGCATTCGGCACAGCCGACGAGTTCCTCGACAACGCCGATCTATCATTGCCGGGTTGCATACTCCTGGATGTCAGGCTTCCCGGAATGACCGGCATCGAGCTTCAGGCACGGCTAAAGGCGATGGGATATCCTCTTCCAATAATCTTTATGAGCGGCAACGCCAATGTGGCGATTAGCGTGCATGCCATGAAGGAGGGCGCGTTTGACTTTCTATTGAAGCCGTTCGATGGAGAGACCCTCATCGAAACCACCCTGTTGGCTTTCAAGCGCAATCTCGAACTGCGCGATCAGACCGCTGCTTTCCTACAATCACGGGCATGTGTGGAAACCTTAACACCTCGCGAAACGGAGGTCTTTGCCTATGTGTCCGAGGGTATGATGAACAAGCAAATCGCCTACGAGATGAAGATCAGCGAGATCATGGTGAAACTCCATCGGGGACGGATGATGAAGAAGCTGCAAGCTCGCTCCCTGGTCGACGTCGTCCGTAAATTCGACCAGATGCACGAGGCCAAGCGTATGAAGGTCGATACTACACGGCCGCTTGAGGTCGAAGACCTGCGTTCCTGAGCTTTGTCCGAGGGCCGGCGGGCACAGGTGGCCCCTTGAAACGTGTAAAACGCGCTTGGTCCGACAATTCATAAGCGAACGCAATGGCAGAAATGCATCGTTCGGGCTTAAGCATCATCAACTGAGTGCGTTCTAGCCTCTTTTTGAAAAGAAAAGTGCGCGGCGACATGCGGAAGGTGGTGAAACGCGCGCTTGAGATGACCGGTGCTCATGCGCGCATCTGCATCAAGATTATCGCCTTTAATAGCATTGGATAGTCGGATTTCGACAAAACTCGATGTCTTTCATATTGCCATTCCTATAGGCGGTCATGGCCGCGACATGAAACTGTTGTAATTGCAAACGTCGGTTGACGTACGAGCGCTGTATCCGGCAGGTTGTTAATTGTGATGGTTAGATCAACATTGTCTTTCTCGATCAGATCATTGAGTCAATTCCGCTCAGAAAGAGAACCATCTCCATGTTTCTAAGTGAAACACGGGGTTCTCCGGCTCCAGATCCAGCATAGTAACGCCTCCAGTCGTACGGTCTGCCAATCGCTGTTGTGCGAACGTATGGATGTTGCAGGAACTAAGGGCATTACGCAAACCTTCGTTTATCTGCCATGTCTTTAACTGCTTTACTAAAGTGTATCCTCAGCAATGAGCAAGATAGTTTATGCGTAACGTTTCAATTTCCCTTCTTCGTCGGTTCGCTCGCAGCAGCATAAAATCAGTTGCAGCTCCTCTTGGAGACCGTAGTCCGGCAGGACGCCACGACCATTGAACGACATCATCGCGAGAGATTGGACATGACGCACACTGACCAGCTTTTAACGTTCAATGCAGGATCATCGACGGTCAAAATAGGCCTGTTCGAGATCGACGGAAAAAGAGCCCACCGCATCGGTACGGGACTGATCGACTTCCGCCGCCGCCCTTTTAGCTTCCATCTAACCGAAGGATCTGCTGTCTTCGATGTTCCTCTGAAAGCAGAGGCGGACGAGGATCTACATGATACCATATCCGAAGCATTCGAAGTCCTCGGAGCACATTTCAATATAGACCGGATGCGTGCCGTCGGCCACCGTATCGTTCATGGGGGTGATCGGTTCACCGGTCCGGTTCGGCTCGATGCCGCCACTATTGGCGACATCGACGCGCTGGCGGCGCTGGCGCCGTTGCACCAATCACAAGCCCTGCGCCTGATCCTCGCCGTCAGACATTTGAAGCCCGCCCTCGCTCAAACGGCCTCATTCGATACCGCCTTCCACGCCACCCAAAGCGACCTCGTTCGCCGCTTCGCTCTTCCTCGAGCCTTGCACGACCAGGGAATCAAACGTTACGGCTTTCACGGCCTTTCCTATGCTTTCATTGCCGCTGAATTGTGCCGTCGCGCACCGGAGGCTGCCGCCGCCAAAATCATCATCGCCCATCTCGGCAGCGGCGCCAGCCTGTGCGCATTGGATGGCGGCATCAGCCGCGACTGCAGCATGGGGTTTTCGACGCTCGACGGCATTCCCATGGCGACGCGCTCCGGCACTCTTGATCCTGGCGTGCTGCTGCATCTTCTTGGAATGAAAGGCGCAACGCTGCAAAGCGTGGAAGATATGCTGTACCACCATTCCGGTTTGCTTGGTGTTTCTGGCATCAGCGCAGATACGCGCGATCTGCTGATGAGCGAACGATCGGAGGCGCGAGAGGCGGTTGACCTCTTCGCCTTGCGCATTGCCGGCGAGATCGGTCGCATGACGATGACGCTCGGCGGCCTCGCCGCCGTCGTCTTCACCGCGGGGATAGGCGAGCATCAGCCGGAAATACGCGCCGCGATCTGCGACCGCCTCCGATGGCACGGCCTTTATATTGACAGCGATGCGAATGCCGCTAATGCGCCAGTCATCAGCACATCAGCAAGCACCATCACAGCCTTCGTCATTCCAACTGACGAGGAGCAGATCATCGCCGATGAAGCCCTCGTGATTTTGGCGGCCGAGTAATTCAGATCACAAGCACCCCGTTTCATCGGGGTTAGTCTCACAGTCCACCACATTAAATCGGAGCAATCACATGGAAAAGCAGCTAGCCGCATCTTCCACTCTCACACCCGACGCTGCCGAACTGACGCTGATTGATCGCTACTGGCGAGCAGCGAATTATCTGTCTGTCGGACAGATCTATCTTCTCGACAATCCTCTGCTGCGCGAACCCTTGAAGGCAGAGCACATCAAGCCGCGGCTGCTCGGTCATTGGGGGACGACGCCAGGCCTCAACTTCCTTTATGCTCACCTCAACCGCATCATCCGCCAACGCGATCTCGATATCATCTATATTTGCGGGCCTGGGCACGGCGGTCCCGGCATGGTTGCCAACACCTATCTCGAAGGCACCTACAGTGAGATCTATCCGGATATTTCTGCGGATGCAGATGGCATGCGCAAGCTTTTTCGTCAGTTTTCCTTCCCGGGTGGAATTCCGAGCCACGCGGCGCCGGAAACGCCTGGTTCGATCCATGAGGGCGGCGAACTCGGCTATGCCCTTGTTCACGCCTACGGCGCGGTGTTCGACAATCCCGATCTGATCGCCGCCTGCGTCGTTGGCGACGGTGAAGCCGAGACCGGTGCGCTGGCCGCGAGCTGGCATTCCAACAAATTCCTCAATCCTACCCGAGACGGCGCGGTGCTGCCGATCCTGCATCTCAATGGCTATAAGATCGCCAATCCGACCATTCTTGGCCGCAGCAGCGATGAAGATCTGCGCCATCTCTTCATCGGCTATGGCTACGAACCCTTCTTCGTCGAAGGATCGGACCCATACCAGATGCACCAGACAATGGCAGTCACCTTCGAACTGGTCTTCGATCGTATCCGCGCCATTCAACGGGAGGCCCGCACCGGCGCGCCCGGAAATTTCTGCCCCCGTTGGCCGATGATCATGCTCCGGAGCCCAAAAGGCTGGACGGGACCAAAGGAAGTCGACGGTAAAAAGGTGGAAGGCTTCTGGCGCGCGCATCAAGTGCCCGTTTCCAATTGCCGAGAGGATGAGGGACATCGCAAGATCCTGGAGGACTGGATGCAAAGCTACGATCCCCAGGATCTATTCGGTCCCGACGGACGATTGAAGGCCGAATTGCGCGCGCTCGCGCCGGAGGGTAAACGACGTATGGGCGCCAATCCTCACGCCAATGGCGGTCTCCTGCGTTGTGAACTCGTCGTTCCGGACATTCACGACTACGCCGTAGCGATCCCCGAACGCGGCGGGACAATGGCACAA
The DNA here is from genome assembly GCF_003627795.1 of Rhizobium sp. CCGE531. Lineage (NCBI taxonomy): Bacteria > Pseudomonadati > Pseudomonadota > Alphaproteobacteria > Hyphomicrobiales > Rhizobiaceae > Rhizobium > Rhizobium sp. CCGE531. The sequence continues at coordinate 556,183 of NZ_CP032686.1, forward strand.
TCGACGGAAGTCCTCGGCCATTATTTGCGCGACACCCTGGCTCTTAACGCAGATCGCGCCAATTTCCGCATCTTCGGGCCTGACGAAACGGAGTCCAACCGTCTCGGCAGCGTCTTCGAAGTTACCGACCGCGCCTGGATGGGCGAAACAAAGCCCTATGACGAGCATTTGAGCCGCGACGGCCGGGTGATGGAGGTGCTCAGCGAGCATCTCTGCCAAGGTTGGCTTAAGGGCTATCTGCTAACTGGCCGGCATGGCCTGTTTTCCTGCTACGAGGCATTCATCCACATCATCGATTCAATGTTCAACCAGCACGCCAAATGGCTGAAGGTGTCGCGCGAGCTACCGTGGCGCAAGCCGGTTTCGTCACTGAACTACCTGTTGACCTCTCACGTCTGGCGGCAAGACCACAATGGCTTCAGTCACCAAGATCCGGGGTTCATCGACGTTGTTGCCAATAAAAAGGCAGATACGGTGCGTATCTATCTGCCGCCTGACGCGAATTCCTTGCTTTGGATCAGCAACCATTGCTTAAGCACCTTTGACCGCATCAACGTCATAGTGGCCGGTAAGCAGCCGGAACTCCAATGGCTGCCGATGACCGAAGCCATCGAGCATTGCAAGGCGGGGATCGGAATCTGGGAGTGGGCTGGTAACGAACGGAGTGCCGTCGAGCCCGATGTGGTTATGGCTTGCGCGGGCGACGTGCCGACGATGGAAACGCTCGCCGCGGTCGATCTCCTCCGTCAGAACATTCCGGAACTGTCGATTCGCGTCGTTAATATCGTCGACTTGATGGCTCTTCAATCCAAGGAACAACACCCCCACGGCCTCACCGATGAAGATTTCGATGGGCTGTTCACGCCGGATCGACCTGTGATCTTCGCCTATCACGGCTATCCTCACCTGATCCACCGCCTCGTCTATAGGCGCACCAACCACGGCAATATCCACGTCCGGGGTTTTATCGAGGAAGGCACAACAACGACGCCATTTGACATGACCGTTCTCAATGAGCTCGACCGCTACCATCTGGCCATGGAGGCAATCATGCGCGTACCGGGACTCAAGGAAAAGGCGGTCGAGGTGATTGACCATTTCCGCAATAAGCTCGAAGAACATCACCGATATGTTCGCCAATGCGGTGAGGACATGCCGGAAATCAGCAAGTGGAAATGGCCCTATGACAGCAATGGGTACCGCTTGCCTTGAACACTGTCTCGTCCAGAATGAGGTCGGGCAACCGGCCCTCACGTGACGACTAGCCAAACCAGCGGACCACCAAACAGGCCACAGCACCAATCAAAACACCGGCCAAAACCGCATTGCTAAACGCGCACCATCCAAACATGACATCACCTGCGCGACGTGTGGTTCGGAGCTTACTCGATCCGGATAAGAGGAGTGATCTCGGATGGAGCTGCCGAGACGATTGCTTTGGATTGATGCGGTAATGTCGCGCCCGGCCTCACCGAACCTTCTCGGTTTGCCCGGTGCATCGGGGCTTTCCAAGAGCGCAACAACAACGTTTCCGTGTAATGCATGGATTTCCATGAGTTGCAGCTGGAGCCTTGCGGGATTACGTTGCCATCATGAGTTCGCCAGCCCCAAAAACGAGAATACGTTATATAAAACACATTGACGGTCGTCTGGCTTTCGTTGCCCGACAGCGGCTGCGGATACTACGCATATGGTCGCACCACCCCCAGTTCTTGCATCTGGGCCTTTTTATTGCTGCCTATATCCTGGGCTGCGGATTCGCTCAGTTGCTCGCAATCGTGCCAGGAACAGGTATTTCCATTTGGCCGCCGAGCGGGCTTTTCATTGCTACGCTCCTTCTTTCCTCCCGGTCTAGCTGGCCATGGTGGATTCTGGGGGGCTGCTTGGCTGAATTGTTCAGCAATTTTCTGTGGTTTCACAGTCCGTTTCCTGCTGCCTTCCTGATCTATATCGGCAACGCTCTGGAAGCGGTCGTTGGGGCATGGCTCGTGAGCCGGATTTTGAGGCAATCGATTCGGCTGGAAACCTTGCGGGAAGTTCTTGCATTCGTCTTGCTGGGGGCCGGAATTGCGCCAGTTGTAAGCGCGACCGTGGGAAGTGCGACACTTGCATGGTTTGGCATACTGTCGCAAACCTTCGAGGCGGCTTGGCCCCTTTGGTGGATCGGAGATGCCACTGGGGTCTTGATCGTAGCTCCACTGGCGCTGGTCGTATTCCAGAACTGGCGCGGTAAAGCACAGCTTTCGGCCGCTCGCTGGATCGAAGCCTGCGCCCTGGGGCTGATCTTACTTGGCGTCGCCGCCCTTTCGCTGAGCGGTTACCTGCCATTTGCCTATATTATCATGCCGCCCCTCCTTTGGGCTGCGGTGCGTTTCGAGTTCAAAGGTGCCGCCGTCACCTTGGCTCTCCTTGCGCTGATCACCGCCGTTTTTACATTATCCGGCGCAAGTCAGTTTACCGGCAATCCGGAGTCGCAGAGGCACCAGCAAATCATGCTGCAGCTTTTTCTGGCGATCTCGGCATTTTCGGCGCTGATCGTAGCCGCCATATCCCGGCAGTACCAACTGGCGGTGCTTACATTGCATCAAAGCCTGGAGGCCTTGCGCGACCGGGAGCGGGAGCTCTCGCAATTGGTCGATATGGTCCCGAGCCACGTTTGGCGTCTGCGGCCCGACGGCGAGCCGACTTTCTTCAACAAGCGCATGGTCGATTTCCTCGGTCTGGACGTCAGTAATGCCGACAAATCGGGCATGAGCCGGTTGGAGGCTGTCATTGGAACCGTCATTCATCCCGATGATGCGTTTGAGCTCAAGAATACCTTGAGACGTAGTCTTGTCACTGGCGAGGCGTTCGCCATGCGCTATCGACTGCGGCGGAACGACGGCGTCTATCGCTGGATGTCAAGCCGTGCTGAGCCGATGAGGGATCAGACTGGAAGCATCACCCAGTGGTATGGCATCGGTCACGATGTCGAGGACCAGATGCAGGCCGAGGAGGCAGTGCGGCGGAGTGAGCGGCAGCTTCAACAACTGATCGACGCTGTGCCGGCCATGATCTGGACTGTAACGAACGAAGGAAAGCCGGACTACGTGAACAAGCAGTTCACAGATATCGTGGGCGCTACGCTTGCCGATATGAGAGCGCCCGACGGCATTGCTTCACTAAATTTGATCCATCCTGAAGACAAGCAAAGGGCTGCACAGGCATTGGCCGACTCACTTATTACCAGACAACCTTACAGCCTGAGACTTCGGCAACTTCGGCACGACGGGGTTTATCGCTGGGTTGAGGCCCGGGTTGCACCTTTGCAAGATGAGTCTGGAGCTATCCTGCGATGGTACGGCGTCAACGTCGACGTGGACGACGAGGTTCGCGCACAGGAGGCGTTGCGAGAGCGAGAGCGGGAGCTGTCGCTGCTCGTCGATATGGTCCCGGTTCACATCGGCCGCATGTCGCCCAACGGCGAGCCGACCTTCTTCAGCAAGCGTACTTTGCAATCCATCGGCCTCGACCACGTCGCGGCTTGGGACAAACCTGACATGAGCCGCTTGGTGGCCCTCATAGGGGCAACCGTCCATCCCGAAGATGGCCTGCGCATGCGGGAGGTGCTCGACCGCGCCCTCGCCAGCGGTGAGCCTTATACGATAAGATATCGCCGCCGCCGCGCAGACGGCGTCTATCGCTGGATGGAGGGCCGCGCCGAGCCATTGCGGGATGAAAAGGGAGTGATCGTGCAATGGTACGCGGCTGCCCTAGACATCGATGACGAGGTGCGCGCGCAGCGGGCCCTGGAAGAACACGAGCGGGAGCTCCAGCAGCTGATCGATGCGGTGCCGGCTCTGATTTGGGCCACAACACCCCAGGGAACGCCGATCTACATCAACAAGCGGTTCAGGGATGTAACGGGCGCTACGCTCGAGGATATCACGGCGCCTGATGGGTCGCCGTCCCTGAGCGTGATCCATCCAGACGACAGAGACGTGGCTCGGCAAGACATCAGCAATTCGTTCCGAACGGGTGCCCCCTACGTTCAGAGGTATCGTCAGCTGCGGACCGACGGCAGCTATCGTTGGACTGAGACCCGGGCAGAGCCGTTGCGCGACGATACCGGTGCGATTGTCCACTGGTACGGCGTGAGCGTGGATATCCACGATCTCGTGACCGCGCAGGAGGCTTTGCGACAAGGCGAACGGCGCTACCGCGACCTCTTCCACTACATGCCCATCGGGCTCACCCAGGTGGACGCAAGCAAGCTCATCCCCTTGTTCAAGGAGCTGCGGGAACAGGGTGTGACGGAACTCAAAACCTATTTAGACGAACATCCGGAATTCCTGCCGCGTGCGCTGGAAGCTCTGGAAATTGAAGAAGTCAACCAGCATATCATCACGATGTTCGGCGCGAAGAATGCCGAGGAGATGCTCGGGTCGATTTCCCGCTACTGGCAACCGAGCATGGCCACCATACGACGCTCCATCGAGGCGCGGTATCGAGGCGAAGAAGTTTTTCAGGAAGAGACCAAGGTAGCGCGCATGGACGGTAGCGTCATCGATGTTCTTTTCACAACCGCCCGGCCCGGCGCGGTTGCCGACAAGAGTCTGGTCGGTTTCATCGATATCACCGAGCGCAAGAAGGCGGAGATGGCATTGCGCAACCGGGAGCGGGAATTCTCGCAGCTCGTCGACATGGTTCCGAGCCTCCTCTGGCGGCTAAATCCAGCGGGCGAACCGCTCTTCTTCAGCAAACGCATGATCGAGTTCATCGGTTTAGATGTTGGGGATTACGATGGGGCGGAAATAAGCGGGCTAGCTGCCGCCATCGCGGCGCTCGTCCATCCCCATGATGCGATCCGACTGGCGGACGCGCTCAACCACTCTTTCGCCACCGGTGAGACCTTTTCACTGAATTATCGCCTCCGTCGCGCGGATGGGGTCTATCGCTGGATGTCGGGGCGTGCGGAGCCTATGCGGGATGAGAGCGGGCGCATCGTCCAGTGGTACGGCCTCTCGCATGACATCGACGATCAACTGCGCATTGAGGAGGAGGTGCGTGAGAGAGAACGCTCGCTCTGGCAGCTCGTTGAAACGCTCCCCGTCATGATCGATTGCGCCGCACCGGATGGCGAGCCGGTCTATCGCAACCCTCAACTCCGCGATTTCCTTGGATATAAGCTCGAAGATCTGGACGGGACAGGAAAGTCCCGATTGGCCGGCACGCTCGATGCCGGCGTTCATCCTGACGAGGTCGCTGGCGTCAAAGAGAACTATGCGCATTCATTGGCGACGGGCCAACCTTACGCGCGTAGGCACCGCCTGCGTCAATTCGATGGCGAATATCGCTGGGTTGAGACCCGTGCTGCTCCAATGCGAAACGCGGGAGGTGCGATCGTTCAGTGGAATGTCATCTGCCTGGATATCGATGGCGAAGTTCGGGCGGAGGAAAAATTGCGTCTTGCGCAAGAGAGTCTTGCACGGGCAAGCCAGGCGGCGAGCCTCTCTGAGCTTTCGGCTTCTATCGCCCATGAGGTGAACCAGCCCCTGGCGGCCGTCGTTGCGAATTCGCACGCCTGCCAACGCTGGCTCATGGCCGAACCGCCAAATATCGAGCGAGCCGAGAAAACGGTAGAACGCATCATTCGGGATGCCAACTCGGCGGCGGATGTTGTCAGCCGCATTCGCGCCTTGTTCAAGCAATCTGTGGATGCGAGGGTCTACACGGCACTCGCTAGCGTTATCAACGAAGCGCGGAGCCTGGTGGCTGTTGAAGCATCACGACGTCACGTGCGGATGGACGTGAAGATCGATGGCGACTTTCCGCTCGTTGCCATCGATCGTGTCCAGATCCAGCAGGTTCTGATCAATCTCATTCGCAACGGCATGGAGGCTATGGACTCTATTACCGGCGACCGAGTGCTGGGGATACACCTGCGCTATATGGGGGATGTCATCCAGACTGACATCAGCGATCTCGGCCAGGGTATTGAATTTCCAGAGAGAATATTCGAGCCGTTCTTTACGACAAAAGAAGACGGCATGGGTATGGGGCTGGCGATCTGCCGTTCTATTGTCGAGTCACACGGCGGACGGTTGTGGGCGGAGAACAACCAGCCGCATGGCGCGAGGTTCACCTTCACCCTGCCGGTTGAAATGAAGGCGGTACCATGACAACCGACGATCATATTGTCTTCATCGTTGATGACGACGAACGAATTCGAGAGGCACTGAGCGAGCTCCTTGACTCGCATGGCATGCGCGCAGCCGTATTTGGATCCGCAGGCGACTATGTCAGCGCGGACAAGCCGGATGTCCCTGCCTGCCTCATCCTCGACATCGAATTGCCTGATATCAATGGCCTTGACCTCCAGAAACAGATCGCGGATGGGGGTCATCCACCGATAGTCTTCATTACAGGACATGGTGACATCCCATCTTCGGTGCGCGCGATCAAGCACGGCGCCGTTGATTTCCTGACCAAGCCTTTTAGCGAAGCGGATCTGATGGCAGCGGTCCGCGCAGCGATTGCCCAGGATCGGGAAAAGAGATTGGAACGCGCTGAGCTCAGCATTCTGAGACAACGCTATCTGGAGCTGACACCGCGAGAGCGCGAGGTTTTGCCGCTCGTCGTGAGCGGTCTTCTCAACAAACAGGCGGCGGCAGAGCTAGGGATCAGTGAAGTCACGCTGCAAATCCACAGAAGGAACGTGATGCAGAAAATGGCGGCAGCATCGTTCGCCGATCTCGTTCGCATGGCGGAGAGACTGGAAACACCGATTACCCACTCACGAAGAGTGGGAGGGAATTGAACATGAACAAGACAAGACATGTCGTGGCAGTTGTTGATGACGATCCGAGAATGCTTGAGTCGGTCGGCGACCTCCTGGAATCTGCGGGCTATGTGGCTCGTAGTTTCTCGTCGGCAGCATCGTTGCTCGTCAACGGACTATCGGACCTGGATGTGCTCATCACCGATATAGGGATGCCTGGCATAGACGGTTTTGAACTTCGCGACCTCGTGAAGAAGGCACGTCCAGAACTGCCGGTATTCCTGGTCACAGGCCGCCACGAAATAGCGGATCAGAGCCGCGCTCGAGGCATCAGCGGTTTTTTCCGCAAGCCCTTCGATGCTCAGGCCCTACTCGCCGCGATCGCCAATGCGTTGCACGAATCGAGAGATGGAGGGTGACATGAGAGTTGACCAACCGTTGCTGCGCAGATCGGCGCCGTTATCACTGCAGTGTGGAAAAGAAGAGGATCAGCCGCTCGTCGTTATTGTCGATGACGATGCATCTGTTCGAGAAGCGTTGGCGGAATTGATCCTGTCAGCGGGCTTCCAGCCGGTGTGCTTTGCCTCGACCCGGGAATTGCTTGGCGCCGATATATTGGACCGCCCCGGCTGCTTGATACTCGATGTGCGCATGCCCGGCGCAAGCGGTCTCCATTTGCAGCAGCATCTTGCGGAAAGCGGCAACCCCAAGCCGATCATCTTTCTGACCGGGTATGGTGATATTCCGATGACCGTCCAGGCGATGAAGGCGGGCGCTGTGGATTTTCTGACCAAGCCGGTGCGGGACCAGACACTGCTTGACGCTGTGACTACGGGCATTGCAATGGATGTCGAACGACGGAAGGAAGCCGCGATCGCCAGGCGCAACATAGAACGTCTTGAGACGTTGACGCAGCGCGAGCGCGAAGTGCTGTATGAAGTGGTGCATGGACGACTTAACAAGCAGATCGCCTTCGATCTTGGCATTAGTGAAGTCACAGTCAAACTCCATCGCAGCAATGTCATGCACAAGATGGAGGCGGCTTCCATCGGAGAACTGATCCGGGCGTGGGAAACTCTGCCTTTACAAATGCGCGAGGCGGGCACGCGCTAAAACTGAAACCGCTCTGCGGCAGAGGCGTTGTCACGTTGCCTGTGGCTTAACGCTAGAACGATCATTGGGCTGAAATGAGCAAGCCCTGTGATCGGTTACAAGAATGTCGAGCCCTACCTCCCTTTCACCCTGATTTTTATTTTGCGATACAACCCAGAACCCTTGCGGCACGCTGCTTTATTCGTATTAGTCTGGGTTCATGGAAAATGGAAAAAGCATTGAAAGGGACGCGGAACTTAACAGCCTAAAACGAAGCTTCATAGTGGAACGTATCACTTCACAGCGCAATATTAAGTCATTCTTTTTATTCACGAAACTCCCGCGACATTGCAATCTGACTTCGAGGGACTACGGTTCAAATCCCATATGTGGACGGCCCCCGACTCGCAAGATATTTTGAGATAATTTGATCTGATCGCTTGCGTCCATATGTCCGGCCTGTTGTTGCGTTCGCACATGAACGCTGGCCAAGATGGTTTCCGCAACACAGGTCCCAAACATCAAGGCGGCCTTGAGGGGCCAATGGGATTCCCGGGGTGTCCTGTGTCCCGGATCGATCGATCACACCATCTGCTATTATCCTGCAAGTTGTCGTATTACCAACACGTGGTGAAGATCATGTCCCTGGTTCTTGCTTCCCAATCGTCATGCGGCGCATCCCGTCAAAGCTGGCCCTGATTGCGCGCTGTATGTCTCTCCGGAGACCATGAGCTTCCAAGCCATGCGCGCCATCTTGTTGGCGAGTGCGACAGCTGCCAGTTTAGGCGGCTTGCGCTTGAGCAGCTCAGTCGGTTCTGTCGCAAAACGGAATGGCAAGGTATCTCCGGCATTAAGCCCTCTTGTTTTCAGGGGAGCTGCAAAGCACACAAACAAACCGGCGATATCGCCTCCACTGACGGTGTGGCGGGACATTTTCCTGCTGTGACCGCTACTCACCCCTGATGGGAACTCAAGAGCGTGACTATCAGCTCAGACGCGGATTTGATCCCGACGCAATCGCTTCGATCGATTAGGGCCTTCCCAAACCTGGTTGAGTATCTTGGCCGCTAAAGCCGACTTTATCCAAGCCCGCTCATGATGGCGTTGTTGCCTTCGGGAATGAACTGAAGATCGACACCGGTATCGCAAATTGCCTGTCTCCAAATGCTAAGACCTGATCCCCGGTGTAGATCACCAAGCCTAAAAAGTCCCATTTGGCGGCAGGACCGCTCTTAAAGACATCGAAGTTATCGAAGTCGGCGCGGGTGACGGTCGAGGAGGCTTTCATCTCGAATCCCACGGCGAGGTTGCCGCTCTCCGCCACGACATCGACTTCGCGTCCTCTCCGGTCTCGCCAGTGGTAGAGACGCCATTCATCGCGCTGCAAGGAGATACATTTCAGCAACTCAGTAAACACGTAGGTTTCGAAAAGTGCGCCTAAAGGGGTCTGATCTTTCCCGAGCGCGAAATCGCCTGCCGCCAATCCACGCAAGGCGGCAGTAATTCCTGTATCGATGAGGTGGCACTTTGGTTGCTTGATATCGCGCCCCGCCTCGCCGGACGTCCAGGTGGGCAATCTGATGACAAGCGACAGGCGTTTCAGGATATCTACATATTCTCCTACGACCTGCCTTGTCAGGCCGACCTTGTCGCCGAGATCGGTCATGTTCAGTTCGTTTCCGGTTCTGACGGCAAGTTGATTTATCAACCGACGCATCGAATCCGGTCGTCTTATTTTCATGACGTCCGCGACATCCCGGTCTACGATGGTGTCGATGTACTCTCTGTATCTGCGTTGACGAGAGCGTTCCGACAGAGGCCGGATTTCGGGATACCCGCCGCGAATGATGCGGTCGATCACCTCGATCTTCGATATACTCCTGCAGGGGGGCAACGCATTCAGTTCACCACTCTGTTTGGCCCAGTCCAATATCAAGCATGGACCGGCATCGTCGATCTCCGCTGAGCTTAGGGGCAGCATCTTGAGCGTCTGAACCCTGCCTGCAAGAGAATCGAGTACATCAGCTGAAACGAAAACATTCGAGGAGCCAGTCAGGAGGAATTGGCCCATCCTGCGATCGGCGTCGACAACGCGCTTTATTGTGAGCGCAATCTTCTTTGAGCGCTGGACTTCATCAATGATGATGGGCTCGCCGTTCGCGGCCGTGACCAAGGTTTGCATCTGGCCTCGCGGATCGGCTTCAATCGCCGCAAGAACATTCTCATCGTCGAACGACACAAAATGGCCGCTTCCCAGCATATCACGCACGAGGGTCGTCTTGCCGATTTGGCGTGGGCCGATCAGGTTAACGATCCGTGCGCTTTCAAGTGCAAGCTCCAGCTCCGACCTTATGTGTCTCTCGTATAAGTCGTCGGCCATGGCATTTCCTGAAGCAAAAATACGAGATTAATCAGCTGGATAGGAGCCTTTATGGCTTGGGCGGAATGTTAACCACAGCCTTGGCAGAATGTCAATTTAAATGTGGCAAAACGTTAATTAGATGTATGGCGAAATGTTAAATAGAGTCATGACGAAATGTTAATTTACAAGTCGACGGAATGCAAAATGGAATTCCTTCTCGGTGGTCTCTACCTAAAGGAGTTGTGACAGTACGGTATTGTCACCTCCAACGCCCTTGTTCGATAAGCTCGCTGGGATCGTTCAGCTAAAGGTTCGAATCACCCCCACAACCTGATTAAGATGGTCCAGGGATGCTGCAAGGGCGGATAAAGATGCAGCAACGTCCTCAGGATAATGAAGTCGAGACGTGTGAGATAGTCCGCCATCCGACCCTGCTTACGACGTTCGCACCCCTACAGCAGTTCCGATCAAGGCAACGACGACGAAAGCCGCAACTGCCTGTCTCTCTTGTATGACCATTTGCTGACACTCGGGAATGGTTATCCGACGTGGGCTTAGCTCGGTTAATAGTTGAAGTATGTGGTAGACTTGGTGACATCAGTATCGCCCACTCTCCACAATGTTTTGCCCAATTAAGGTTCCGATTGTTTCAAAAAAATTGCCCTGCCGGGTGGGGCCAGGCAGGGCAGCAACAGGAGCGCTGTTGAACGCGCGAGTCGGGGTGAACTGGAGTTCAGTAACTTGCGCAGCTTCAATCTATCATTGTGTGACAGCTTTGTGAATGCCACTAATCGCATCTACGATCCCAACACCTGATGGCGCTTCCAGGCGCCTGCTCAAGGGGGTTGCCGCCGCCGGCGTCGGCCTTGCCGCTGTTGGCGTCAGTCAGCTCAGCCGATGCAAAAACACCGACGCCGACAAATACCGGCAAGCCGACAGCGGACCGGCTGATCATGAAAGATGGCACCAGCCTCTACTTCAAGGACTGGGGCACCGGGCCGGCCGTGGTGTTCAGCCATGGCTATCCGCTCTCGTCCGACGCCTGGGAAGACCAGATGTTCTTCCTGCTGCAGAACGGCTATCGCGTCATCGCCCACGATCGTCGGGGCTTTGGGCGCTCGAGTCAGCCGTCCAGCGGCTACGACTATGACACCTTCGCCGACGACCTGGCCCAGCTCGTCGGGGCGCTCGATTTGCGCGAGGCGACATTCGTCGGCCATTCGATGGGCGGCGGCGAGGTCGCACGCTATGTCGCGCGCCATGGCCAGAGCCGCGTCGCCAAGGTCGCTTTCGTTTCTTCGGTGACACCGTTTCTGCTCAAGACCACGACCAATCCGAACGGTGCTCCTAAGAAGCTGTTCGACACGTTCCGCGCCGCCGTGCAGACAAACCGGTCGCAGTGGAATCTCGACGTCACCATGCCGTACTACAGCTTCAATCGTCCCGGGGCGCACGTCTCAGAAGGCCTGCGGGAGAGCTATTGGCGGCAGGGCCAGATGACAGGTTTTCTTGCCGCCTACCATGCGCTCGGGGCGTTTTCAGAAACCGATTTCCGCGATGACCTCAAGAAGATCACCGTTCCCGCGCTGGTGGTTCATGGCAGCGACGACCAGATCGTGCCGCTGGAAATCTCCGCGAAGTTGACCGCCGGGCTCATTCCACATGCGAAGCTCATTGTCTACGAAGGCGGCTCCCACGGGCTGCTGCATGTCGACAAGGACCGCTTGAACGCGGATCTGCTGGCGTTCCTTCGCGGCTGATGGCGTGCATCATTTGGAGGTGGGGACCGGCGTCCATCCCGATCGCCTGTCCTCAGCGGAAATTGATCGGGAGGCGTTCAAAGCGGCCGTTGCAATTGAGCCGCTTTCCAGAGGAAAGGGTTATGCTTCAGCCCCGCCAGCACGGCCCATGCCGTCGCCCCTATGTGAGGCAGGCGGTAGTACTTGAAATCGCCGAGATCCGAGGTCGGGCCGACCTGAAGGCCGGTGGAAAGCTGCTCCTGGTTGGTCGCATAAACCAAGCCATCCGGTGCGATCTGCGTAGAGATCGTGTCGAACAGCGGTCCTGCCTTGTCCTCCTGGCCGACGAGACGAAAGACAAGCGCCGCCTGCGCGGTGCCTTCCAGCCAGATGCCGTCGCGATCCTCGTTGAAATCGAAGCCGCCAGCGACACCATGATTGCGCTCGGTCCATTCCAGCACCCGGCGGGCCTTATCCGCATAGGCCGGAACTGCGATCAGCGGCCAGAGTTCGGAATCGAGGCCCGACGTGCCGGTATTCGGCGCGTTGCTGCCGGGCACGCTGCCGATGTAAAAATGACCGGCCGGCTCATCCCACATTGCGTCCAGGAACAAGCGGGCGAGCTCGGCATGGCGCTTCCAGTCGCCGCTGGGATCAAGGCCGGCAAGCCAACGGTTTGCGGCATAGACGTCGAGATTATGCTCGGTGGATTTCCATGTCATGCGATCGGGCGTGGGCTCTCCGCCGAAAAAGCCGCCGAAATAACCGACATTGTCGGGATCCTCGGTATTTTCATCGACCCACGCCATGACCGTGCGCGCAGAGTCGAGATAGGCCGGATCGTTGGTTTCGTCGTAGGCGGTGAGCAGCGCCAGCGCGCCCCAGGCCGTGCTGCCCGTGGCACTGCCGACCTGATATCCATCCTCGAGCCAGGCATTGTTCGCAGTGCTCCAATAGCCGGGCAGCAGCATGCCGTTCGCACTCACGATAACAATGCCGGAGCGATACGCATTCCGCAGCCGGCCGTCGCGATAATGGCGGTCGGTATACAGCGCCAGCACCAATGCGTCGGCAACGCGTTTTGCCTCAGGCCTTCGGCCGCACGCATAAAGCGCCATGACCGCCAGCGCATTGTCGTAGGTGAAACCGCTATTCTCGAGCGCCGGATGCAGCGTCGAATTCTGGTCGAAAGGCTCGAAACTGCGGAAGATGAAGGGCTGCGCGGGGTCACCGGTCATGCGCGCGGCAAGGCCGTCGCAGAGCTTAGCCGCGAGCTTTGCATGCGGGTCCTCATCACCAGCCCTTGAGCCTGAAATCCCAGGAACAACAAGCGTGCCGAGCACCAGAAGCCACCTCGCAACAGCGATCATCAGACCTCCTTTGACGATGCTTTGGCCGACCTCAAGAGAAGGCTCGCGAAAGCAGCATCTGAACCGATCGCCTGAGATCACCCTTTTCCGCGACATTGTCTGGCGCGGTCCTGAAGAGCAGTCTCAGGATGGCATTGTGCTGATCCGGCGCTGGCGACAGCGATAATTGCGTGGAGGGCATCGGGCTGGGGCCTATCGGAACCCAGCCGACATCAGGGATGAACATCGCCTCGTCCTCCGCGCCGCGGGCGATCAGTCCGGGGATGGAAGCCCCCTCTGTGGACAAGGCCGATATCGTAACGTCCTCGATCCGACCGTTGGCCCGATATTTCGCGGGGATCGTCATCTCGATGGGCTCTTCCTGGCCAAATCTTGGAAGCTCGATGCAGCAGATCAAGCTGGTGAACGCAATCAGCATCGCGACCGACGACCAGATGAGATTGAGGCATTCGCGCGCCGAAAATTCCACCGGCGCGTCCCAATCGTAAACCGCCCGGATGACGGAGAAGGCGGACATGGCGGCGACGAAGCCGAAAAACAAAGCCGTCGGCCGGTGAATGCGGATCGTCGACCGGTCGCCGCCCTTCTCGGTCACCTTGAAAGGCCGGCCGAAGGGCTTGCGGATTGCCTGCAACAGGCTGATGGTGATTGGCACCGCCGTCAACGCATGGGTGACCTCGGTAAAGAGCGGCAGCGTCCGTCCTTCCGAGATCCAGGTCGAATAGGCCCAGAAGATGAAGAGCGAGCTCAGCCCAAATTTCATGAACAGCAGTTCGTCAGCCTGCAGCGCCGAGACGCCGGTCAGCCAGTAGATCGAAGGTGCGAGCAAGAGGCAGAGGATGAACGGCTTCGATAGCCAGCAAAAGAGACCGTGCAGGTAGTGCAATCGCTGCGTCAGCGTGAAATTGCCGCGCCAGAGCGGCCCGTTGCGCAGCAGTCCGATCTGGATCGTGCCGAGGCACCAGCGGGTTCTCTGCGTGATATATTCGGGAATACCTTCCGCCGAGAGCCCGACGCTCAGTTTCTCGTTGAGCCAGCGTGTCACGTAGCCTCGCTCCATCAAGCGATAGGTCAAGAGCATATCTTCGGACAGCGCATCATGCGGGAAGCCGCCGATCTCGTTGACCGCTCCCCGGCGCACGACAAAGCTCGTGCCGACACAGAATGCGCAGCCGACGGCATCCTTAGCCGGCTGGAAAGTGTCGAAGAAGACCCGCTGATCGTCGACGAAGGAGCGCCTTATGCCGAGATTGTGCTGAATGGGATCGCTGTTGAAATAGAACTGCGGCGTCTGCACGACGGCGACCTTGCGGTCGCTAAAGAGGCCGATCACCCGATTGAGGAAATTCGCCTGCGGGGCAAAGTCAGCATCGAGAACCATGATAAAATCCGAAACCTCGGAGAGGGCGTTCGTATGGTCCAGGGCATTGTTCAGATTTCCGGCCTTGGCGTGCGCATTGTCAGGCCGTGTCAGATAACTCACCCCGATCCGTTCGCAATAGGCCCGGATCTCGGGTCGGCGCGTATCGTCGCAGACGAAGACCCGCAGATTCCGATAGTTCAGTGCCTGGGCTGAAATGACCGATTTTTCCAGGATGTTGAGCGGCTCGTTGTAGGTGCAGATGAAGACGTCGACCGGGGGAACCCGGATGGCGGCGGCCAGCTCCTGCTCCCCGCGGTCGGCATCGCGAGACCAGTCCGTCGTTCGCAGCAGGATCACGACCGAACCGATGGCATAGACGACCGAGATCGCCTCGAAGAGGAAGTAGACATAGTTCCAGAGCACATCGATGGAGATATCGAAGGGAGGAAGCGTGTCTAGGGCGCGCCATGAGATGTAAAGCCCGAGGGAGGCCAGCATCAGCAGGCTGAACACGACCCTGTCGACTGTCCGTTTCGGATCGGCAAGCAAGGCGAATAGGATTGCACAGGCGGCAATCACGACATCGAAAGTGAGGACATTGGAGAGGTCGTCGTCGGAGCTGAAAAACATGGCCGCTGCCCTTCTCTCTGTCTTGGTTCGATGGACTGGGCATACTCTCGCTGGCCGCATGTCTGCGGCCGCCGAGCTCGTCGGAAATGGTCGATGTCTGGATCATGTCGGCAAACGGCCGTTCACGCGGTCATCAGCCCTTCCGCGGCAGAATTCCCATCCGGTCGTTCAGCAGATCGATGGCATTTTCCTCCGCATGGCCGACCCGGATACGATCGCGATCAACGGCAGGCTGCCCATCTCGCCGGCTCTTACTGCGCTGATCCTCAGATGCCATCAGGCCGATCCGCTCGGCCGATTGCCGGACCACGCCACTCAACTCGGCTCGCGCTGCCGGCCATTGTGCGGGCGATGCCTGCGCGATGCCCAGCAGCGATGTCGATGCCTCGCGGATATAATCCTCGGTCCGCTGCACCCACTCATGGGGCATAGTCACCTCGACCCATGTGCCGACCGAGCAGAACTGCTTGCTCTGGACGGACGACCGGGCGAACTCGGTCAGTCGGATATAAGCGTACAGCTCGCGCCGTTCCGTCGGCGGAAAGGGTACGGCATAGTCGAGGTCGACCCTCTCGGTCGTGCGCGGAATCAGCCGCTCGACGACACCATCGACCGGCTGCCCCCAATTCTCTGCGTTAACCTGAACCTTGGAGCTAACGGCCAGGGCCTGCGCCTGCCGTTCGGAGAAAATCGCAACGATGAAGGCCTGTCGGCAATCCAGCGTTTCCGCCAGCGTGTCGCCGGCTGTCACTTCGCGGCCCGATGCCGCCACCGGCTTGTAGAGGACGTTCGTCGGCGGAATGCGGATATCGGCGCGGGCGAGCCTGTCGATGCGCTGCGATTCCGTCATGACAAGGCCGTTGAGTTCAGCCTCTTTCGACTGCATCGTCGCGATCTGCATCTTGATCTGCAGGAGGTCTGCCTTGCGGGTGCGGATCTCCAATTGAAGATTTTGCAGTGACTGAAGCTCCGAGCCGACATAGATACCCTTGCGGGCGAAGTCGAATTCCGTCGAGAGCTTGGCGACTGCGAGCTTGGCCGCTTCGACCTTGGTGTCTTCCAGGCGGACGGTGTCGGCGATCTCGTCCGCCGAGCCGGCAGCAATCCCCTTGGTCATGAGCTTGAGCTTGCGGGCAGCCTGCGATCGTGCGATCCGGGCCGAATAGGTAACCATTTCGAAGGCTGCCTGCGCAGCCTTAAGATCGGCATCGATCCTCGCGAGCAGCGCGGTCTGCTGATCGCGCAAATCGTTTTCGAGACCGTGGAGACGCTGGGCATAGTCGACAGCGATCGAGTTCTTCTGTTCGAATTCATTTTGGAGCGCGGTCAGCTGAACCTTCAACCCGATCAAAGTCGAATTGTCGACGCGATCGTTCTCGACCGTTATGTCGTCGGTCGACCCGAGCGACGTCACCTTTCCGCTGATCGGCGTCGTCAACGGGACAAGCGGGGCGTTGATCACCGCACGACTGGATGTCGATGTGAAGAAAGGCGGAAGTGCGGACGAGGCAAATACTGTCCCCATGACGCCAAGAACTGCATAAGAAGAAAGTCTGACTGAAGCGCCGCTACTTATCGTTTTATTACTCTTCCGGAAAATAAACATAGCCACAGATCCTTCTGAACGCGGTTTATGTCATTCCTCCCCAAGTAACGTAACGATCGTTGCACGTTTTTTTGTGCGGCGCAATATAATCAAATTTATCCTATTGTCTTAATCCAAATGGATTAGACGACCCGGTGCCGACGGTCGCGGAAGCACGTCGCGCAAGGCGCGAGGCGATCAAGGGACGGGGGAAGCGGGGCGTCCAAGGTAAGGATGAGGGAGCGAAGGCGCAAGCGATATCCCGTCCCTGCTGACGATCCGCCGCCCAGGATCGTCCGTCCTCATTAGTCCTCCTAACGGAGGACTGTTACCATGCTTTTGTCTCAAAATCGGGGTGCACTACACCATGTCTCCGGTACAACGTCACCTATCTCTCAGCACGGGCAGTATGGCAGCGCACGCGGTTCGGCTATGATATTTCGCATTGGCTCGGCGGAAGATGAGATGGGGTAGTTGCTGCGAAACCAGGGTACGCGATTGGTATGTTCAGTATGCGTCTAGCAAGCTCACGAATGCCTAGCGGCTTTAAAAAGCTTCGATGTGCACTGTCTCCGACTACCTCCTGCTGATCAAGCGCATACGAGATCGAACGCTCCGGTCGAGATTGAATGCGTAAGGAGGAATGGTTAGTGCGGAAGGTGCACACACTTTAGTCCTATTTGGCAACTGGAAAACTGTCGCACTGGTAGTAGATTTCAGATCCCAGGAGGGAATGTGGACAGGAAATGCGGCTAAGAGCGCCGGAGCGCTCGTCGGTTAAGGCAAGCCGATATAGGCGGTTCGACTCCGCGGCCGCAACCTCACCTCTCGATATCACATGAGCTATGCCCAGGGGCAAATCGGCATTGAAACTACCTTCGGCCCCTGAACCGGTCGAACGCCGTCAGCCGCTGCACCGGCGGATCCGCTTCCTTCCGCCGGTAGATATCATTCCGCAGGAACCGCAGCTCCTCCTCCACCGCTTCCTCGGCCATTTCGATCCACCACGATTTCGGACGGCCGTCGCTGCCGTCGGACCAGCGATAGCCTCTTGCCTTCAGCAGGTCCTTGAGATCAAAAGGCGCGCCCTCCGCAAAGATGCGCACCCGCGACCGCTTGCTCGCGTCGTAAAGTTCGGCAAAGGGCAATCGATCGCCATCTTCCCTGGAACGGGCCAGCACCTCCAGCAGCGCAAAGCAATCGTCGACGGCGCGGTGCCCGACATGAAAATATCCACTCTGATTGATTAGATAGCCGAGTTTGGTGCCCTCGTAGCCGCGAATGCCCCAATCGATTTCCGAGTTCGAGCAGGTCCAGGCCTTCCGGGCGAAGGTCGGTGACAAGGCCTCGCAGAAGGGGCGATCGAAGCCGGCATTGTGAGCGATGATCAGGTCCGCCGGCTCAACCAGAGCCCGCACGGCCGACATGTCGATAGCCTTTCCGCGGACCATCGCATCCGTGATGCCCGTCAGCCTGGTAATGTCTTGCGAGATCGGTACGCTCGGCGGTTGCAGAGCGCTGTAGACTGCGGTGACGTCACCGATCTCGCCCTTGTCGTTGAAGGAAAAGCCGATCAAACCGATTTCGATAACTTCGTCTTGGTGTGCGTCGAGACCGGTCGTCTCTGTGTCGAGGATGACACCTCGCAGCGGATAACCATGCCTTGCAACGGCGACGACCGCACGCGGTTCGAGCTTTCGCAGGATCTGATAGCGTTCGGTTGCCTCCAGGATACGAACCATCTCCGCTTCGTCGGGCGCCCCCCGGGCTCTTGGAAACGCGCACGCGCATTTCGTGGCCGGCTTGGCGCCTGCGGATTTCCGGAGAACATGTCGAGCTGAGACGTCATTACAGATCCAACCAATCGAATACCGGAACTTTAACGGTCAGGCCGTGGTGTGAAAAGCCCACGGCCGATCCTTCGGACTGCCACCCACCGAAATCGGCAGGGGACGCAGCTGCGATCCATATTTGACTCACGTCTTTCAGACCGGGCTTACGATGTTGCCATGATACGGCAATTCTATAAAACCTTCGGGCAGATAGGCGCACGAATGCCTTATCGACGCGAAGCATTTGCAATTCGTTTGATGACGAATACCAACGGAAGAGACAATCATAATGACGAGTTTTTTGGAAAAGTGGTCCTCCAGGAAATCTGACAGGCCGAAGGCCGGCACACGCAGCGCCGTCGACGCCTTCCGCGTCAGGGTCGCCGATCAGAAGGCATATCTCTCCGAATTTGAGAGTGACGCCGCCGGTTTCAACAAATGGCGCTCGACTTGGTTTCAGCGCGTGCCCGGCGGTCTCGGTGTGACCATCGGTCGAGACTCGATCGATGCAGGCCAGGGACTAAGCTATGTCGTCCTGGAAACAACGGCACAAGTCGCAGAGTTCCTCGACGATCTTCTCCAGCATGCCGAGAGCGACGTTTCGTTTCAGAAGGCGCTCGAGGAAAACCGTTCGCGGCGCGCAACACTTCTAAGCACCGCCAAGGCAAAGGCCAAAGCGCCAGCGACGAAGGCAGCTGCTCGGAAGCCGGCAGCCCTGAAAGCAAAGGAAGCAAAGCCTGTGTCGGACGGGACGGAAGCTGAAAAGCCGAAGCGTGAGCGCAAGGCAAAGGTATAAAACACCAAGCACAGAGAGGCCTGCCGGTGTAGACCTCTCTGACACTATACGGACTCTTGAGCCTGTCAGTATCAAGCTAGCCCTGTTCATGTCTCGGTTCGGTCTGGACCAGAATGCAAGCTCTTGTTGGGTCAAGCGTCAAGAGACGTATGCAGATGGGTATGCATCGAGCCCGATGATCGTGTAGCCTCAGGCGTTGAAGACAGGAGCTTACTCGGGGAGTTGCCCATGGCTGATGAGGAGACAGTCATCGTCGGCGCAGGCCCGGCCGGGTTGGCATGCGCCGCGGCGCTCCGCGCACGAGGCTGCGGTTCCATTATCCTTGAAGCGACGAATAGGCTCGGCGCATCTTGGCGGAGGCACTACGATCGTCTTCACCTCCATACTGACAAAAGCCACTCAGCGCTTCCGGGAAGGCCGATGCCCGCCGGTTATCCAAAATATCCGTCGCGACTGCAGGTCATCGACTACCTCGAAAGCTATGCGCGGGCAAACAGCCTTCGAATTCTCACTGACAAGACCGTCGCCTATGTAGCAAAAAAGACAGACTGGATTGTCGAGACCACCGATGGCGATGTGTTCGAGGCGAGAGCCGTCGTAATCGCAACCGGTCTCTCAAGGTCTCCCTTCAGACCGAATTGGAGCGGTCAGAACAATTTTCCAGGAACCATTATTCACTCTTCTGAATACCGGAACGCTTCTGCCCTCGACGCACGTCGAATCTTGGTAGTCGGGTTTGGAAATTCGGCAGGAGAGATTGCACTGGAATGTGCCGAAGCGGGTCTTGATGTTGCCATGTCGGTTCGCGGTCCGGTCAATGTCGTTCCGAGGGAGATATTCGGTGTGCCAAGCGCGACGATCGCCATCGTTCAACAACGATTTCCGTACAGAATGGTCGATGCAGTTAACGCGCCGTTTCTGCATTGGCGCTACCGCGATATCGAGCAACTGGGTCTCAAGCACTCCCAGCAAGGCCCTCTGACCACGATGATAGAACAAGGCCGGACTCCCTTGATCGACATTGGTACCATCGCGAAGATCAGAGATGGTCGGATCAAGATGTTCTCCGGCATCGAAAAGTCGGACGGTGCGAACATGTACTTCGCTAATGATCGATCCGCAGAATTTGATGGGATTGTGCTGGCGACAGGCTATAGGCCGTCTCTTGAGACACTTCTGCCGGATTTGGCGGATCGGTTTTCGAATGCCGGGAAGCCGGCCAGGAACGAGCTTCAACCGGGAAAGGACAATTTGTACTTCTGTGGCTTCAATGCTGCGACGACAGGCTTGCTTCGCCAGATTGGGATCGAGGCGTTGCAAATCGCGAAGTCGATCGCGGCGACGGCCCGCACGAAAGTCACTCCGTCTGGATGGAGTTGATGTGGCACAAAAACATATAGGTTGGCGCGGCCCAACGGTCTCGGTCAGGGCTGTCCGAAACTCAGTTTAAATGCTCGGCGACGACCCCTTGATCGCTTCCTAAAGACGGCGGCAGCGCCTGTAAGGATGTGAACGAGCGGTCGTATAATGCCGGGCGCTCGGGCCAGCTGGCTGGAACATTATTCCACTTTGGCAGTTGATCATCAGGGAAATTAAGGAGGATACGCAAATGCGAAAGACAATTATTGCCTGTGCGGCCGCCGTCACCATCGGCGCTGCTTTGCCCGCGGCCGCTGAAGAGGTAATTGTCGACGGGCCTTCCTATGATCAAGGCTATCGCCACCATCGACATCACCATCCGTATGTTGCGCTAAGTGATCGGGGCATCTCCGTCGGTTCGGTTCGCGATCGCGACCGTTACAATCGCTATAACGATCACGGCCGATGCATGACAAGGAGCGTCACCCGCACTGATGAAAACGGCGATCAGGTTACCAAAACCATGAGACGCTGTGACTGATAGCGCCAATGCGGGTTCAGAAACCTGTAAACTTGGCTCGTCCCGGAGACAAAGTGCTTGCCTTCGGGACGAGCTTGCGGCTGCGTCGACAACTTTTGTCGATCACATCAATCGACGACCTTTAGCCTAGCTTTCATCGTCATACCTGCCTCGCGAAAACCGTGTCCCAAGGCGTCGGTGATGTGAAGATCTCCCCCGAGGAAGGACACGAACGCTTTCACATTCGGGCTGCCGCGCCGGCTTTCTGGCCAGAACGCCGCAATGCTGCTGCGGTCAACGGCAAATTCTTTGAGGATCGGCAGCAACTCACCGCGCTCGGTGTACGGTGCGGCGATATAGGTCGGAGATAGTCCGATGCCGCCACCTCGGCGGCGACCGCATCGCTTTTGTCGACGATCGTCACCGCGTTGGGGACGATCTCCCGCGAACGAGGTTGTCTATGTAGGTTTGGAGCGAGATCGATCCCCGAATAGAATTCTCAGGATACTCGGGACCATCGGCGGTGAGAGCCGTCATCCTTGCATATGAACGAGCCGCCGCGTCGGAGAAGCCCAAACTGCGATATGCGTCTTCCCAGGTTTCGCGCGGGATCACGTCAACGCGAACGTCCCGGCCAAGGGAGGCGGCGAAGGCCGCGGCGACATCGTTAGGGGAGTAACGGTTCGGCCCCTCGACAGGGTGTATGCTAATCTGTTCGATCGGCGCCTGCAGGAGCCGCGCAGCCACCCTTCCCAGATCCTCCAGTGCGACCATCGGGAGCTTGAGGTTGGCTGGGAGCATGGTCGATAGTACCCCGTCCTTCATGACGGACCCCACCATCGTATCCCAGTTGCTGTAGTAGTAGGCTGCGCGGATGATACTGGCGGGAATCGGCTGGTTCCTCAGGCCCACTTCCAGTTCGTAAAGGACGTTGAGATCGCCGCATTTCTCGCCCGGCTGCGCGCCCATGGTTGATTATGCCACCACCTTCTCCAGCCCGGACCCTTCAATCGCTTCGAGCAGGCAGCGCACGGTCTCGCGTTCCTCCCGATCCGTATCGCTTGAGATGTCAGCGTTCGGGTTCAGCAGGAAGGCCCGCTTCCCGTGTCGGAACGCCTTCGCGCAGCGAGGTCACGTCGTGGACGTCGGCAAGGGCGACCTTCGCGCCCTGCTGTCGCCATGCCCCGACCTTGTCAGGGTTTCGCGTGACGACGGTGACGGCCTCGCCCTCGTCGAGCAGTGTCTTCGTCACGACGGAGCCGACGTGGCCCGTCCCGCCAACGATAACGTACATCGATCCTGTCTCCAGCAATAATGCGGGAGATAACGCTTCGCCTCTTTAGAGGTTCCTTGCTGTCGCAGACGCAGTTCACCGACGCGGAGCGCCTTCGCGTGGACGACGACGAGTTTAGCGTCCGGCTCAATTGTGAACCCGGATTGTTGCATCGTCATCGGGCGACTTCGATACTGTCGCGGGCGCAAAGTAAGTCGCGGCCAGCGTCAACGAGCTTGGCCGGTTCGACGCGGTAATCCACAATGCCGCTGTCGGCTACCGCGGGGCCCATTGCCTCACCGCCGATCGTCTGCCGTATATGCGAGCGATGGCCTCACAGTCGTCTCAACGACGCGGGCAGCGCCAACGGCTGCCAAGCTGGCGAGTGAGATCCAGAAGGCCGCCGGTCGCGCCATCTCCCCCCGGGGCTGATGTCAGTGACCCACAAGCAGTGAGATGGTGTTTGCTGATCACGTCGTAAGGACGCAGGTTCCCTCGTGGGAAATCCGTGAGACGCCGCGACAGGTTCGAACCCCTACAGGGCGTTCCAGCAGGTATCGCACCTAACAGAAGCCATTGAGCTTCAGGATTCTATGGGCGTCAATCGTCGCCCGAAGCGCCTCCTCCGATGCGCGGTCTCCATCGTTTGCGTCGGGATGGTGCATCTTGAGCCTCTGCTTGTAACGGCTTCTAATTTCATCCGGCGTCGCGCTCGGTGAAAGACCGAGCGTTTCGAATGCTTTTGCTTCCAGCACCTTAAGTTTGCGGGAATGAGGGACCGCTTTCGCCGCTTGCCTTTGTGCAGTGTCTTTTCTTGCATTGATCGTTTTCGCGGTCCCGGAACGAATTGAGGAGGGGAGGGGCGTTTCAGAAGTGTGATTGATTCTAACGCCCCAGCTAGGACGGCTGCCACTTGCCGCTTCCCTCTGATAGCGAGCCGTGACAGGGTTCGACAGTTTCGCCACGTAATTGTAGCCTTCGCTATACTCTTTTGCATGGCCACGGCAAAACAACAGGTACAGCCCCTCAGCATCCGCTCCCACGGGCACGCGATGCATGCCTTGCTCGTCGCATCCGTCCCATTGGCATCTCGGGCCGCTTGTTTTGCGATGATCAGCCGGCTTGTTTCGCGTCGGTCTCAGGCCGACAAAGATCTTTGAATCAGACGTCATAGCGCCTTATACGGGGCTACTGCCGGATACGACAAGATTGCTCGACGCAGACGCCGATCTTTTGACTTTCATCCGAGTTAACGGGGGCAGCAGCCGAAATATCGAAGACCCAGAGTCTTATCCGCCGGATGTGGCCATCAGTGCGCGATGCGCAGCATTCCAGCAGAGCGAACAGATGCGCGCTCGATGAGTCGGCGAGCCGCATCGCTACTATAGCCGCCAGATCGATTTGCGAAGCGGCCTGAAGGCGGCGCGAAGATCGGCCGTGAAAAAGCACCGGCTGCTCCTAGGCTGCGAAGTGACCACCCTTGGGAGGCCGGTTATAGAAGATGAGCTTCGGGTACGCCTTTTGGGCCCAGCTCTTGGGAGCCTAGTAGATCTCATCCGGAAAAGCACGGACCGCGACCGGTATTTTGATGCCGCGCGGATCGAAGAAGCCGCCGGACACAATCGTGGCGAGAATCGTGCCCGGAACAAAAACTAAACGTTGACACGGCGATCGAAGCCCCGTATGGACATGCCATCGATCTTTTGCTTGCCGAGCTTTGTCTACCGCGCGATTGGCGCCGCGCTTTACACGAACTTCCCTTTCAAAAATAGTCGGTTTCCATCTGCGTGGCATCCGCTTCGCGATCCCTCACTCTATGCTTTGAAAGGGTTCATCATGACCACTGGCACAGTAAAATGGTTCAATTCCACCAAGGGCTTCGGCTTCATTCAGCCTGATAACGGCGGCGCTGACGCCTTCGTTCACATCTCGGCCGTAGAACGCGCCGGGATGCGCGAACTCGTCGAAGGCCAGAAGATTGGCTTCGAGCTCGAGCGCGACATGAAGTCGGGTAAGATGTCGGCTTGCAATCTGCAGTCCGCTTAATCGATATCTGCTTCCCTTTGACCACGGATGTACTAGCACTGCCGGAAGCACGCTATCAATTTGAAGCCAGGCAATTTGCCTGGCTTTTTTGTTTCGGCTTCCTAGCCAACACCGAGGAACTTAATGACAGAGATATATAGTAAATCTCGCCAGCAGGCGGAGATCGCATTCGGCAATCTACAGACTGAGTTCTTTTCCAAGAACAACGCCCTGGAAGAGTTAGAATCCGTGGCACAGGCCCGCGACGCAAAGACTTTGCGGCTTCGAGAGGCGCGTCTCGCCAAGGAACTGGCCGATCGGGCATCGGCAACTCCTGCCCTTCGTGCCCGGCGCTCGAAAACGCGCTGATCTCAATTGCCAGCCTATTATTAGGATCAAGATTTTGAAGAACACCAAGAACAACGAATTCTCCGACCGCCGCGCCGCATCCGCTGACGCCAGATCGGCTCTTCTCAAAGCTTACAGCGACGCAAAGGCTGCCGCTGAACCGAGGAAGCTCGCAAGACAGGAAGAACGCGCCGCCGTCGCCTCCGCCCGTGAGGAGCGACGCCTTGAGCGCGAGCGCCTGAAGCTTGACGAGCGCGCGAGCGCCGAAGCCGAGGTGGCAGAACGGCAGGCGGCCGCGGAGGCCGAGACGAGGGCCGAAGTCAAGGCACGCGAGGAAGCCGAAAATGCTCGTACAGCGCGGGTGATTGAAGACGAGGCTGCACGCAAGGCGGAACGCGACCGCCGCTACGCGAACCGTAAGGCCAGAAAGGCCTAGTCACGAAGCCTCCGACCTTCAGCTCTGCCGCCACTGCACAACGCCGACAGCACGACGATGTCTGTCGAGGTTTCACTCATACGACAGGAGGGTAGCGTCGCCTTAACCGGTTGGTGCTGATCGGAAGGTGGCGTCGCCTTAGTTGACTGCGGTTTGAGAAGATGGGCCGGTTCTGCTTTCATGCACTGATCGACAAGGAGATTTCGCGCCATGTCGTGATGGCATCGCCACGCAGTTCGCGGTGATCGGCGGCAGTCAGATGCTTTCGATGGAGAAGGAAGAGGTTGGCGATCTGGCCGTGGGCCGAAACGAAAGACTGGCATTGTCGCGCCGATTTGAACCGCATCATGCGCCGCTCTCGTCGTCGCACAACCAGATGAGAATTCTCCGCTCGATTGTTGAGGCCCTTGTGTGAACGATGTTCGATGCCTGGGATCAACTCGGCCTTTGCGGCGGAGTATGAGCACAGCTTGTCGGTCATCATGACACGCGGCGTGAGGCCTTGGCCTTTCAGCAGCTTTCGCATCAGTCGAACAGCGGCTTTCTTGTTCCGCCGGCTTTGCAGGAGGGCGTCGAGTACATAGCCATTGGCATCGACGGCGCGCCACAGCCAGTATTTCTTTCTTTTGATGGACACGACCATCTCGTCAGGACGCCATTTGTCGGCAAAGTTGCCTCTTGATCGCCGTCGAAGATCATGGGCAAATTTGCGACCGAACTTCACTGCCCACTCCGACACGGTTTGAAACGAGACATCGATCCCGCGCTCGGCGAGCAGATCCTCGACCTCCCGCAGGCTCAGCGGCAACCGATGATAGAGCCACACTGCGTGAGCGATGATCTCGGCAGGAAAGCGATGGCGCTTGTAGCGGTGCGCGGCAATGTCGGTGGCAAGCTTGTCATGGAACACCAATACCATTCCGATCAGCACCAACCGGTTAAGGCGACGCTACCTTCCGGCGGTATTCATGACGATCAAGCGCCCCATTTCCGTATTCAGCGCGACATGGTCGATATCTCATCAGCCCTAACGTCTTGTGGTCTGGTTGTGACATACGGCACCGGCACGATCCACGATGCACTACTCGCTGGCCGACCGGTGCTGATGTGCCCCCAAAATGCGGAGCAATTTATGGTCGCATCGCAGGTCGTTGGTGTCGGCGCAGGATTGCTGCTTCCTGTCGGAGTTTCAGCTCAGGCGATTACAGATATCCTAACTATCCTCCTAACGGACGAGAGATTCGGGAACGCAGCAAGCGCATTTTCGAAAAGATATCGCGGGTTTTCAACGGAATCTGCAGTTAGGAAGATCGTGCATACCGTTGAGAGCCGACTCTAGTGCGGCGAGCATTGTTCGCTCTGCTAATCGCGCGCGGTGACATGCGTCTGAAAGACAACAAGGCCGCCGGTTCCGATCCTTTCCACAGCGTCGATGACAGCTTTGATCAGCGGTCTCAGCACAACGAACGTGATCTCGTTTTGCCCTTTTCGTCCGCTCGAAAAGATGTTGCGCGAAAGGTTTGCAGCCTCCTTTACGGCAGAAGCTTAAACAGGATCGCGAGGTTGCGAAAATTCATAATTTGTTCCGCCAAGCCGTTGTGGTCACGGTTGATTCTTGGTGGTCGGGAGGCGCGCTTAGCTTTATCCCACCTGTTTAAGTTCCTTATCCTTGGTGCAGCAAAATTCGATCAACTGCTTTGAGGACATTGGTCGTGCCAGAGCGTAACCTTGCAGCAAATGGCAACCGAGTTCTTTCAGGATTTTTGCATGTTCCATTGTCTCTACGCCTTCCGCGACGATGTCGATATTTTGCGATCGGCCGATTTCGATAATCGAGGAAACCAGGCGGCACTGAGATGGAGACGTGACGATCGGTTTTATAATTTCCCGATCGATTTTAAGCCTTCGTGGCTCAAATCTAAGCAAACTCACGATACTGGCATGTCCGGTGCCGAAATCATCGATCTCGATTTCAATGCCGAGCTCTTTCACAGCTGGAATTATCTCATCGAGAACTGGTTGAAGATCGTCGAAGGAGATTGTTTCGAGCAGCTCAAAACACAAGCGACCGTTGGCTACAGGTAGCTCAGCCAGTTCGGTAAGCAGATTTGCCTGCGTCAGTCGACGCGCTGAAATATTGACCGAGATACGCGGGATACGCATTCCCAGGCTGTCCCATCTTGTAAGCTCGAACAGGGCCTTTTGCAGGATCAGCCTGTCCAAGTCGCCGGAGCGTCCCAAATTTTCTGCGACATCGAGAAATTTATTCGGGGGGAGCAAGCCTTTTTTCGGGTGATCCCAACGGGCAAGTGTCTCAACACCCGCGATCTCCAATGTGTCTGCATGAAACTGCGGCTGGAAAAACGCCACCAGTTCATCGCGATCGAGCGCATGATTGAACTCGTCCGCCAATTCCTTCGTATGGATTGCAGCAGTGCGAAGTTCCTCTGTGAATATCGCCGCCCGGCCGCGACCCGTTTTCTTCGCTTCGTATAGAGCCAAATCGGCGTTGAGACGTAGCTGACTGAGATCTCGCTGTGTACGTTCGGTCTCCCAGGCGACGCCGACGCTTGCTCCGACCACGCACTCTAAACCATCAACGAACACGGGCTGCTTGAGTGCATCGACAATCTGTTGAGCCAATTCGGTTGCCCTCGGTGCGGGATCGGCGCTCCAGCTAGCGAAGATGAACTCGTCTCCGCCGATCCGAGCCGCTATGTCGCTTGGGCCGGCCAAGTTGACAAGGCGCGAAGCCGCCGCCTGCAAGACCGTATCACCTCCGGCATGTCCTTTCGTGTCGTTGATCTCCTTAAATCGATCCAGGTCGACATGAATCAGTATCAGACAATTTTCTGGACCGGGCCTCGGCGGCTGCGAGATCATCCCGTCAATAAATCGGCGATTGGGAAGCCCCGTCAGCGCGTCGTGCAACGACAGGTGCTCGAGCCTTTGCCGTGCTCGAACGAGCTTTTTCTTGTGAAGGCGAAGTTTCTCAATGGTCCTTTGGCGTGATTTGATCAGAAAGCCTACCCAGACAATCGGCGCAACGACACACAAAGATAATAGGCAAGCATAGAGCTCAAAAGTGGCTATACCCCTGTCTCGGCCCCATCCGTCCTTAGGCACTGCCACAAGTGTCCATCGGCCATAAGTCATATCAACGGATGTCGCGACCGGATTCTTCGAGAAAGTTTCCAGGTCGCCAAGAAAGACTTGTTTGGCTAACCTCGGTTCCGGTACGTCGCTGATGGCAATCTCAAGATCGGTTGATCCAAGGCCGCTATCTCGGTAGAGCCTCGGTATGTCTACGATCCCAGAAACAAGACCCCAGAAGATCTGGCTTTTTCTATCAGTGATATAAACCGGGCACCTGACTACGAAAGCCGTTCCGCCTTGGACGAGGTCGACAGGGCCTGTCAGGACGATATTGTGGGTATTGCGCGCCAACATTGCGCTATCGCGTTGCTTTTCGTTCGTTCGGTAGTCGAGCCCGATCGCCTTTTCGTTTCCTTTTTCTGGATAAACCCACTTGACCACCATGCCGGGGGCTGCAGCGAAGCTTCGCAGCTGTGAATCCGGCTGCAAAATCTCCGCGGCGAGTTTGGAAAAGGCATTTTGGTCCATCGTCGGATTGACGGCGATACCAGCCGCCAGGCCTTGCAGCAGCTTCACATTGCTGTTGAGGTTCGTCTGAAGACGAGATGATATGGTGGCAAGTTCACCAGCAACGACTGAGCGTTCGTCGTCTAGTGATCGTTCCAGCCGCCAGTTCGTTGCAACATAGACGATGATTATAGCGATAGTTGCTGCAAATATTGCCGGAGCAAACGCGCCCATATGGTTTACTGCAGAACTTGCGAAGTCGCGCAATATCTTTGGTTTTCTTCGAAACGTCATCAAATTGCCGGTGTAGGAGACAGACCCGCATCCTTACACAGTTTCTTTAAAGCAACGCTAAGGTCACCAATAGTCGTTATTCCTGCTAAGCTCCAGTGTCTTGTCGGTACTCTGGCTCTCGGACTTGTGAGATTACACGCCGGCCAGACTGTTGGTATTAAGCTCCTTGATGGTCTTAGAAATCCGCGCAGGCCGGTGGTCATGAAGATCGAGGAGGAGAACACCGGCAGGTTTTGTTGCAGTTCGACATCACGCTTTCGCCGGTCGGACGCCATCAGCGGTTGAGGCCGATTTTTGAGCGATTATCTAATGACACTCTTGCAGAGGCGAAGAGTTACCAAAGCAACAAAATTGCTTGGGCAATATTATCTTATCAGGCGGGCTTGCCAGCGTTCAGTCCGCAATTACCTTTAAGAGAAAACGCAGGACGCAGGTTGGGTACTTCTATTGGAGGAACCGGAATGATGCTGGAAGGGCTCTGTTGCAAAAAAAACGTTGCTGTCCGAAAGAGCGCCGGGGATTTTGAGCGAGACTATTGATGAGCGATTTCATTTTGTCGGTCGAATTGCCGATCAGAAGAGAAGAATGTTGGTTTTCGGTCGGAACGGAGTCAGCTCAGCTTACCATGAAATCAACAGGGTCGTGGGTCCAGGTTCCTTCAACGCGGGCATTGCTTCGCAGCAAACTATAACCTATATGTAGGCATGTTCCTACATGGAGGCTGGTATGAGCATAACAAGTTTATCTAGCCGGGAGTTGAACCACGACGTGAGTAGGGCAAAGAAGGCTGCCAATAAAGGACCTGTAGTTATCACAGATCGTGGGAAGCCGTCCCATGTGTTGATGACCTACAGCGAGTTCGAGCGCTTGACCGGCAAGCGCCGCAATCTTGTCGATGCTCTTTCAATGCCTGGTTTGTCAGCCATCGAGTTCGATCCACCCCGAGCCGAAATTGCACCTCGCGGAGTCGATCTGTCTTGAAGTATCTGCTGGATACAAACGTCGTCTCCGAGCTACGCAAAGTCGGAGACGGTAAAGCTGATCCGAATGTGACGAAGTGGGTCGGTGCTCAAGATTCCAGCGACCTATTCATTTCCGCGATTGCGATTCTGGAACTTGAGCGCGGGATTTTAAGCATCCAGCGTCGAGACGCTTCCCAAGGTTCTCGCCTGCGGGCATGGATGGACAGCCGTGTCCGCCCTGAGTTCGCGGAGCGAGTTCTGTCAATCGATGACGCGATAGCGACGCGCTGTGCTCACTTACATATTCCAGATCGCCGCAACGAAGCCGATGCCTTGATAGCGGCGACCGCGCTGGTTCATGGTTTAACTGTGGTCACACGGAATGTTCAAGACTTCGATGGTACCGGCGTGATCGTCGTCGATCCATGGCGCGAATGACATTCGGCGCGTGGGGACTCGCGAGCCGATGTCTTTTTCGGGGAACTTCTGGGGTCGACTCAGCCACTTTGCCAGGATCGTAAGGGTCGAAGGTTCGTTTCCGTTCAACTGTAAGCTAGATGCTGTGTCCAGCCCGGGCACTGAATGACCGGGTTTCGGGTTCTGCTCTCATCAAGAGCGAAAATTGCCTAACGCGATTATGCTTAAGTCCTTATCTACGCTTACGTACAACTGGAGGTTCAAGTCAGAAAGTTCTCCGATGACGCCTTGCAGCCGGCTATGGCATTGATTGGCCGTCGACGTCATCAAAAGTTCTTTTGACCCCATCGTCAGGGTGATCGTGTACGGAGGAAACCAGCCAAACGCAGTAGTCATTTCTTGAATCGTGTTGCGAGAGGTGTTCCGAAATGCCGAGTTCTCGCATGGACCTGTCGAAGATAAAGACGCTGATCGATTTTGTTGGACGCTCCAACGTTACCGAGCTCTCGGTAACGGAAAAGGACGTCACGGTTCGCATTTTCCGTGCGCCGGATCAGCCTGCCTCAATCGCTTCGGTGCAAGCGCCGGAAGACGTGGTGGCTGCCAACTTGGTCAAATACAGTCGCAACACCACGGCAAATATGCAAGCGTCTACCCCAGCCTCGATCACCTCCGTGACGGCGCCGATCTTCGGTGTTCTGCATCGGGCGTCCGCGCCGGGCCAGGCGCCTTTCGTTAAGGTCGGTGATCTGGTCGAAGAGGGGCAGACGCTTTTCATCATCGAAGCGATGAAGGTCTTCAACAAGATCGCCGCGCCGCGCGCAGGCCGCATCGTGCGTCTCACCGAGGTGAATGGCGGCGAAGTCGAGACCGGCGATGTGCTCGCGGAGATCGCGTGATGGCGGAGGCTCTGGGCGAAGCAGATCAGATGGGGCGACGTTTCGATACGGTTCTGATTGCCAATCGGGGCGAGATTGCTGCGCGAATTCAGCGTGCCTGCCGCGAACTTGGCCTGAAGACGGTGGCGATCTGCTCCGAAGCGGACAGGCAGGCGCCCTACGGCAAGACAGCCGACAGCTTTCTGTGCATCGGTCCTTCGAACGCGGCCAGCAGTTATCTCAACCAGGCTGCGATCCTGCTTGCTGCACATTCAACCGGAGCTGGTGCGATCCATCCCGGCTATGGTTTTTTGTCGGAGAACGCCGCTTTCTCTGAAGCCGTCGAGAAGGCAGGCCTTGTTTTCATTGGCCCTGAGGCGTCCTCGATCGCGACCATGGGGGACAAGATAGCGGCAAAACGGGCGATGATCCTTGCCGGTGTGCCTTGCGTGCCCGGCCCGGACACGTCGCTTCCCGATGATCCGTCTTCCGTCGAGCGCATCGCGCAGGAGATCGGTTATCCCGTGATCATAAAAGCCGCAGGCGGAGGCGGCGGAAGAGGGATGCGGGTGGTTCCCGGGGCTAGCCAGTTGCACGAGGCGATCGCCTTGACGCGCGAGGAGGCCCATCAGGCTTTCGGCTCCCCGGCGCTCTACATGGAGAAATTCCTCCAACATCCGCGCCACATCGAGATCCAGGTGCTTTGCGATACCTACGGCAACGCCATTTGGCTTGGGCATCGCGATTGTTCCATGCAGCGCAGACATCAGAAGGTCGTCGAGGAAGCACCGGCACCCGGGATCTCCGCGGAAATGATCAAGCCGGTCGGCATGGCCTGCGTCGAAGCCTGCAGACAAGTCGGCTATCGTGGTGTTGGGACGTTCGAATTCCTCTACGAGAATGGTGCGTTCTATTTCATCGAAATGAACACACGCCTGCAGGTCGAGCATCCCGTCACCGAGATGACCAGCGGGATCGACATTGTTCAGGCACAGATACAGCTTGCTCAAGGGATTGCCCTGGAAATGGCGCAGGACGATGTGACCTGTATCGGCCATTCGTTCGAATGCCGCATCAATGCGGAGGATCCTGAAAGCTTTCTGCCTTCGGCAGGTACAATCTCCGATCTTGCTCTACCGGAAGGGCCGGGCATCCGAGCCGATACCCATATCCATGCCGGCTATCGGGTTTCGCCCTATTATGACTCGCTGATCGCCAAGCTCATCGTCCATGCGCCCAACCGCACGGAAGCGATGGTGAAAATGCGCGCGGCGCTCGCCGCCGCCCGAATAGAAGGCATTTCCACCAACCTGCCGCTGCTGCGCGCCCTGTTCGACGACGAAGGCTTCACGCGCGGCGGCACGGACATCCACTACCTGGAACAATGGCTTGGGCGTCGGAGGGCGGCATGAGCGCGATCGACGTCAGCGACCCTGCAATCATCGCATTCCTGGCGGATGCATTGACTGCAGCAGGGGTAGACGGTCTGGAAATCTCGCGGCCTGGCAGCAGGCTTCGCATCGTGGTTTCGAAGGCGGCAGGCGCCCAGGTCAGCCTGACGGGAAGCGCACAGCCAGGCTCATCAGCAATACGAACGGTAATAGTCAAAGCGCCGATGGCGGGTCATTTCCAGCCTTTGCCCGCTTCGGATTCCGAGGGGGCCGAGCGCCTGCCCCGTACTGTTGCCGGCGAAGACGTGATCGGCTTCATCCGCATCGGCTCCGTCCTGCTCCCCATCGCCGCTGGCCGGTCCGGTTTGCTGACCAAGCTGCTGGTGGAACCCGATACACTTGCCGGATTTGGTGATCCCCTGTTCGAAATCGAGCCGATATCATGATTGCTACCTCGAACACGCTTACGTCACGTCGTGAAATCGTTCCCGCCGTAAAAGGCTGGGCAAAGGTTTCCTGCATCGGCGCTCGATCTTTCCTGCTCGAAGCGCCGGGCGAATTCGATCTGCCGGCGCAGCGATGGATCTGGGCTCTGGCGCAAACGGTAAAGGGCTGGGCCGATGTCGCGGAAGTGATCCCCGGCATGACTAATCTCCTGGCGATCTTCAAAGAGACGCCTGAGGACCCTGAAGCGGTAGCGGAGCGGCTCCTTGAGGCGTGGAACAACGCTGAGAGCCTCGACCTGTCGGGAAAGATCATCGAAATCCCGGTTCACTACGGCGGCGCCCACGCGATCGATCTTCCCGCCATCTGTGATTTCTGCGGCCTCAGCGACCGCGAGGTGGTGCGCATCCACCATGAAGCGAGCTACCGCGTCTTTGCCTTGGGAAGTGCTCCCGGTTTCGGCTACCTGCATGGTCTTGATCCGCGCATATATATGCCCCGCAAGACGGTTCCGTCACTCAGAATGGAAAAGGGCAGCGTGACGATTGGCGGAATGCAGACGGGCGTTGCGATGCTGACCGGTCCGAACGGGTGGAATTCCCTCGGCCATGCGGAACTGCAGATGTTCGATCCCACCTCAGCGACACCAGCCCTCATGGCGCCTGGCGATACCGTGCGCTTCCTGCCGGCGAGGATCGAGCTATGATCGAGACTATCGAAACCGGCCCATTCAACACCGTCCAGGATCTTGGTCGCCCCGGCTATCGCGATATCGGCGTCACGGCCAGCGGCGCGATGGACCCTCTTGCGGTGAAGATCGGCAATATCCTTGTTGGCAACGACGACGATGCGGCTGCAATAGAGGTTCAGACCTTTCCGTTCAAACTGCGGTTCGAGGCCAGTGCGGTCTTTGCCGTCACGGGCGCGGATGGCAGCCCCACGCTGGACGGACGGGAGTTGCGTTCCTGGTGCACTCACGTTGCCGAGCCGGGTCAGCTCCTGGAGGTAAGGCAGCCGCCCAGGTTAGCGCGCGCCTATATCGTGTTCCGTGGAGGGCTTGATGTGCCGGCCCTCATGGGCTCGCGCAGCACATCCCTGCGCGGTGGCTTCGGCGGCAATGCCGGTCGAGCGCTCGTCAAGGGCGATCAGATTGAATTTGGCACGGCCGCGGATGAGCTCCCCTTGCCGGCTGGTGGTCTTGCCGTCGTCGAGCCGGCGGTGGCGCTACGTGATATCTTTCCAGCTCCGGTCGATGGCGTGCTATCCATCCGTGCGATCGTTGCCGGCGAACATGAGCTGTTCGCCTCGGAAGGCGAGGCCTTCTGGGGCCAGATCTGGCGCATATCATCAAGCAGCGACCGCACCGGTTATCGACTGTCCGGCGAACCCATAAGGCCGATGGCGACGGTCGAGATGCGCTCGCATGGTGTTGTGCCCGGCGTGATCCAGGTTCCGCCTGGCGGCGAGCCGATCATTCAGATGAGCGATGCCAACACCGCCGGCGGCTATCCCAAGATCGCCGGCGTCATCGAATGCGATTTGTGGCGGCTCGGTCAGGCCCGGATCGGGACCCGGCTCCGCTTCCTCCGCTCGACGCATGCCGAGGCGCGTGCGGTGGAGCAGGCTGTTGTCCGCTATGTCGAGGATATCAGGCGGACGTCGCAAATGGTCAAGCGTGCGCTGAGGGCGATGGCCTGACGGCAATTTCAGGGATCCAAGGGAGGACGCGATGAAGATCGATCTGAATTCCGACATGGGCGAAGGTTTCGGTCCTTATCGGCTATGCGATGACGAAGCGATGATGAAGATCGTCTCGTCGGCCAATATCGCCTGTGGTTTTCATGGCGGCGACCCGGAGACGATGGCGCGCATGGTCCGTCTCGCCAAGGAGAATGGCGTGGGTATCGGCGCGCATCCGGGTCTGCCGGATCGCTCTGGTTTCGGGCGGCGCGAGATGCCGCTCCAGCCGGACGAGCTTCGACAGCAGATGCTTTACCAGCTCGGCGCATTGATCGCGATCGCCAAAAGCCATGGCATGAACGTAGGCCATTTCAGCTTCCATGCGGCCATGGGCAATATGGTCAATCGTGATGCTGTTCTCGCCGATCTGATGATGGAGGCCATTTCCACAGTGGCTCCGCATCTTGTCGTGTTTGTCACGCCTGACAGTGAAATCGAGCGAGCGGCAAAACGCGCAAAACTCAAGACGCTGGCGCTGTTTCTGGCCGACCGCGCCTATGATGCCGATGGCAGGCTCGTCGCTCGTGGTCTGCCGGGCGCACTGGTCAAGGACGAGGCTTCGCTTCGGGCGCGGGTGCGCCGTTTCCTGACAGACGGAACTGTCGAGGCGATCGAGGGCTCCATATTTGAAATGCCGGCCCGCTCGATCCTTGTCCACAGTGATACGCCCGGCTCACTTGAACTTGCCCGCATCATCCGCAGCGAAATCGAGGCTTCCGGCGCCACGCTCACGGCTGCGTCCGAGCTTGCGTCCTGATTGTGTCCGACAATCAATTTTTCATTCCCAGCGAAAGATCACGCCAATGCCTTCCACAGCAGATCGTTTGAAGAACGTTTCCATATCCGCTTCCGCCGCCATGACCCAGCGCGCCCGCGAACTGGCCGCCAAGGGCATCAAGGTCGTCAGCCTTTCATCTGGAGAGCCGGATTTCCCGACGCCCAGCCATGCGATCGAGGCAGCGCATGCGGCCGCACTTGGCGGCGATACCAAATATCCGCCGATGGATGGCACGCCGGCGCTGAAGGCCGCGATCAGCCGAAAATTCAAGCGCGACAACAATCTCGATTACGACGCAAGCCAGATAGTCGTTTCGGGCGGCGGCAAGCAGGTGATCTTCAACGCGATGCTCGCCACCTGCAATCCCGGCGATGAGGTCGTCATTCCCACCCCGTCGTGGGTCAGCTACGCCGATATCGTCAAGTTTGCCGGCGGTGTCCCGGTCGCCGTGCCTTGCTTCGAGCAGGCCGGGTTCAAGCTGCGTCCGGAAGACCTTGAGGCAGCGATCACGCCGCGCACCAAATGGCTTCTCCTGAATTTTCCGAACAATCCCACGGGTGCCGCCTGCTCGCGCGCAGACATGACCGCGATCGCTGACGTCATGCTGCGCCATCCGAATGTCTGGATACTGACTGACGATATCTACGAGCACCTGGTCTATGACGGATTCGAATTCTGCACGATTGCCGATGCCGAACCCCGGCTTTACGACCGGGTCCTGACGATGAACGGTGTCTCCAAGGCCTATGCGATGACCGGCTGGCGCTTGGGCTATTGCGCCAGCGGATCGAAGGAATTGATTGCCGCGATTAGCAATGTCAACGGCCAGAACGGCGGCGGCATCGCAACCATCACGCAGGCGGCGGCGCTCGCGGCGCTGGACGGTCCTCAGGATCTCCTGAAGGAGCGGGCGGCAATCTATAGGGAAAGGCGCGATTTCGTTCTCGATCAACTGTCGAAGGTCGAGGGACTGCGCTGCCACAAGCCGGAAGGTGCTTTCTACATCTATCCCAACATGTCCGGCTTGATCGGCAAGACCACCAAGGGCGGACGCAAGATCGAGACCGATGTCGATTTCGTCATGGCGCTCGTGGATGAGCACCAAGTCGCGACTGTCCAGGGTGCCGCCTATGGCATGAGCCCCTATTTTCGCATCTCCTATGCAACAAGCATGGAAAAGCTGGGCGAGGGCTGCGCCCGTATCGCTGAGTTTTGCCGCGACATGCGCTGACGGATGGACGCGCTCTTCCGGCCCGGTTTGCGGGCCGGGAGCCACTGGCGCCTGCCTCTAGGTTTCAGAGTTTCAGCTGCTCGGTCAGTTCGACGAGGATGTCCTTGACCGCAAATGCCGGCTCCGACAGTGAATTCTGATCGGAGGTGCAAAGCGACAGCGTTTCCTCGATGCGCGGCGAGATGAGCCGGCAGACAAGAGGTTCGCTCGATTCCGAAACGATGCGGTCGGCGATCGCCTTCGGCATGATAGTCGTGCCAAGGCCGCAGCCGACGGCGCGCGCCAGGGTTCTAACGATCTCGACTTCGGCCACCACCTTGAGATTGATGCGGCTGCGCGTGAAGGCGGCATCGACGGCCCTGCGCACGAAATTATAAGCGGGCGGCAACAGCATCGGCATCCCATCGAGCGCACTGATGGGCACCGGCTTCTGGTCCGGATCGATCGCGAAATTGCGATGGGCAACGAGATAGAATTCCTCTCTCAGGATCGGCTCGAAACGCACGCCCTTGATCGGCCCTGTGCCGTGGATCAGTGCCATTTCCAGCCGACCGTTCATAATCATCTGGCTGTAGGTCTGTCCGACGCTCTCCGTCAGATGAATCAGAATCCCGGGGTGCCTCTTCCTTGTCTCCGCCAGAAGATCGACCGAAAGCGTGGCGGCGCTGCTGAAGGGCACGAGACCGACCGAGACGCGCCCCGCAAGCGAATTGCCGGCAGCGGCTGCATCGGCCTGGGCCTGTTCCATCTGGCGCAGAATGATCTGCGCATGCCGATAGACCGCATGTCCGGCATCGGTCATGCTGACGCCCTGCTGGCTCCGGATCAGCAGTTTCTGGCCGAAATGCTCCTCGAGCGCCGCCAATTGCTGGCTGAGCGCCGGCTGGGCGAGATGCAGGATATCGGCGGCCCGCGTAATGCTGCCGCTATCGACGATGGCAATGAAGGATTTGAAGCGTCTGATATCCATGGCATCGGGTACTGTTCTGTCGTTGCGGGGCATGTTTGCAGACGCGCATCTGTTTTGCAACGCAAGTCGCTGTCGGAAAACCGTACGGATCGCTGCAAAAGTGACGCGACGACCCTTGGCTGTAGCCGGCTCGCCTGCGGCCAGCCCATCTCCATAAAACTTGCTTATTACTCCAAAAGTAATCGGTCTTAGGCAAGGAGTTGAAGCTTCGCTAATGTCCATGACAACAACAAGGGGGTCAGAATGCCATTCTCCGATTACAAGACCGCGCTGGTCACTGGCGCTTCCTCCGGTATCGGTGCCGCAGTGGTGGAGCGGCTTTGCCGCGAGGGCATAGAGGTGCACGCGATCGCTCGCAGCGCCGGTGCCCTGAAGGAGCTTGCCGAACGCACGGGATGTATCGCGCACGTCATCGATGTAACCGATCGTGCGGCCATTGCCGATCTCGCGAACCAAGTTCAGTTCGACATTCTGGTCAACAATGCGGGCGTCGACCGGCCCAAGAAATTCCTTCAGGCTGACGAAGAGGACATCGATCTCCTCATCGACGTCAATCTTCGCGCCGTGCTGCACATTTGCCGTCTGGTTGTGCCGGGGATGGTTGCTCGCGACCGCGGGCATGTCGTCAACATCTCCTCGATTGCCGGAAACTACAATTTCGGCGGCAATTCCACCTATCATGCCGTCAAGGCTGGCGTCGCCATGCTGTCGAACCAGCTGCGCATCGATGCATTCGGCAAGCGGGTCCGCGTCACCGAGATTTGCCCCGGCCGCGTCGCGACCGACATCTTCAACCACGTCCATGGCGATGACCCGAGCGTGCGCGAACGCTTCATTGACGGGTTCGAGTTGCCGCAGGCGGCCGATATCGCCGATGCGATCGCCTTTGCGATATCGGCGCCGGTCGCAGTCAATATCGGTCATATGGAGATCACCCCGACATTGCAGGCGATGGGCGGCCTGCAGACGGCAAAGCCCGAGACATCCGCCGCCACCTATGATGCGGAAGGTGCGAAACGGTGAGCGGGTTCGATCTGTCGGCCATCCTTAGGAATCCGGATTACGTCGCGATGCTCTTGCGGGGCATCGAGATGACCTTCGTCATCTATGTCGGCTCCTGGATCCTTGCAATGACGCTGGCCATCCTGCTTTTTGCCCTGCGGGTCTCGCCGCTTCGGATCGGCGATCCGATCGTGAAAGCCTACGTCTCCTACCATCGCAACGTGCCGACGCTGGTGCAGCTGATGTTCTGGTATTTCGGGATCTATACGCTGATGCCGCAAGGCGTCACCGACTGGCTTGCCGATCACAATGCCGAGGCGATCTTTGCCATCATAGGCCTGGGATTGTGCCAGGCTGCCTATTTCAGCGAGGATCTGCGCTCAGGCCTACGGTCAGTCAGCCCAGGACAGATGGAAGCGGCCAAAGCACTCGGGCATGGCTACATCTCGGCCATGCGCTTCGTCATCATGCCTCAGGGCGTGCGCAATGCCCTGCCGCCGCTCATCAATCATAGTGTGTCCCTGTTCAAGAACAGCAGTCTCGCGATCGTCGTCGGTGCGTCAGAGCTTACGCATGCCATCAAGGAAATCGACAATGTCAGTTTCCGCACCTTCGAGATCTACCTGATCGGTACGATCATCTATTTGTTCTTCTCCCTCATCATCATGGCCTTCGGCGCATATATCTCCCTGCGCAGCGATCCGGTGCGGAGGGCGCGCGCGTGATCCAGGACATCATCAAGATTATCCATGATTATTGGCTTTTGCTGCTGATCGGCCAGTATCCCAATGGCCCGCTGGGCGGCCTTGCCAATACGCTTATCCTTTCGGCACTCGCCATCGCGCTGGCGTTCCCCGTCAGCATATTGCTTGCCATGGCCCGTCTTTCCAAATGGGCGGCCCTCAGATGGCCCGCAACCGGCCTTGTCTACATCACACGCGGCGTTCCACTGCTGATGTTGATCCTGTGGTGCTATTTCATCGTTCCGCTATGGACGGGTGCGGATGTCCCGAGCTTCCTGATCATGCTGGTAACGCTTGTGATCTATGAGGGCGCGTTCTTAAGCGAGGTCGTACGGGCCGGCATCGTCTCGCTTGGCCAGGGGCAGATGGATGCGGCCAGGGCGCTCGGCCATAGCTACATCGGCGCGATGCGCTTCGTGATCCTGCCGCAGGCGCTCTACAACATGATCCCGAGCATGATCTCGACCTTCGTCTCGACAATCAAGGACACGACGCTCGGCTACATCATTAACGTGCCGGATCTGACTTTCGCGGCAAGCCAGGTGAACAATCAACTTCTGTCGCAACCCTTCCAGGTCTTCTTCATCCTCGCCGTTGTCTACTATGCGCTCTGCTGGAGCCTGACCCATGTCGCAAACAGCGTCGAACGGCGAATTGCCCGCCGGCGAGCCGGGCCACGGAAGATACGCCTGCGCAGCGACGTCGTTCCCCTAAAAACATTCACGGAGCAGCTATGAGCATCCCAGTTTCCGGGCCTAAGGACGGAGCTCAGGAGATCCGTCTTAGCGAGGTCTGCAAGAGCTACGGTCACTACCAGGTGTTGAACAACGTCAATGCCGATGTCAGCCGCGGCGAAGTCGTCGTCATTTGCGGCCCGTCCGGCTCCGGCAAGTCGACCCTGATCCGCACGATCAACCGGCTGGAGGAGATCAATAGCGGTTCGATAGATTTTGAGGGAAAGAATATTCATGCCGCGATGGGCGCCGCCGAGCTCAATCGGTTGCGCAGCCGCATCGGCTTCGTCTTTCAGAATTTCAACTTGTTTCCCCATTTGTCCGTCGTCGACAATGTTTCGATGTCGCCGATCCGGGTCAAGGGCGTGCCGGTGAAAGCGGCGCGCGACAAGGCACTTGCATTGCTTGATCGTGTGGGCCTTGCCGACAAGGCGAATTCCTATCCCGGTCAGCTTTCAGGCGGCCAGCAGCAGCGCGTGGCCATTGCCCGCGCGCTCGCAATGGAGCCACCGGTCATGCTCTTCGACGAGCCAACGAGCGCGCTTGATCCCGAAATGGTCGGCGAAGTGCTCAGCGTCATGAAGAACCTGGCGGCCGAAGGAATGACCATGCTCTGCGTCACCCATGAAATGGGCTTTGCCCGCGACGTGGCCGACCGGATTTGGTTCATCGATGCCGGCGAGATCCTGGAGACCGCGCCTCCAGAAGAGTTTTTCAAGAATCCCCGTCATCCCAGAGCTCAGCGCTTTCTTTCCGATCTGCGCCATTAAGCATCAGAAACCAACAATAAGGAGAACAGCTATGGACTGGAAATGCTTCACCGTGACATTGGCGCTTTCCGGCGTCGCCATTGCCCTGCCGGCCAAGGCGGACCAGCTCGACACCATCATGTCGGCAAAGACACTTCGCTGCGCGACCTATGCCGACGTGCCGCCGTTTTCCTCGCCCGACCCGAAAACCAGGGAAATGGTCGGCTTCGATGTCGATCTGTGCCGGGCGATCGCAAGCGAACTGGGTGTGAAGGCGGAGATCAAGCCGATCTCGGTCGAGGCGCGCGTTCCCGAAGTGAAACTTGGCCGCGTCGACATCACGGTTGCCAATCTTGCCTATACGCTCAGCCGCGCAGAACAGATCCAGTTCAGCGACCCCTATTATATCGCCAAGGAAATGCTGATTGTCCCTGCAGATGACGCAGGCAAGACGAAGACCGATTTCGAAGGCAAGCGTCTCGCCTCGACCAAGGGCTCGACTTCGGAACTGGCGATCAAACTCAACAAGTCCGACCCGTTGACCTTCCAGGATACCGGATCTGCCTATCTCGCCGTTCAGCAGGGCAAGGCGCGCGGCCTCGTCGCCAACACCATGACGACGACGCTGCTCGTCAACGAATCCAAGACAAAGGGCAAGCAGAT
The DNA here is from genome assembly GCF_003627795.1 of Rhizobium sp. CCGE531. Lineage (NCBI taxonomy): Bacteria > Pseudomonadati > Pseudomonadota > Alphaproteobacteria > Hyphomicrobiales > Rhizobiaceae > Rhizobium > Rhizobium sp. CCGE531. Next base: position 598,272 of record NZ_CP032686.1, read on the forward strand.
GCGCATGATCGACGACCCCATGCTGCTGGAACCGGTCGGTATCGGCATGCAAAAGGATCAGCCGGCGCTGACCGCAAAGATCAACGAGATCCTGCATAAGCTCGACAGTGCCGGCGAGATCAACAAGATTTGGGAGAAATGGCTTGGCCCGAACACCGAGTACAAAATGACCCGTACGGAGAAGGTAGTGCCGATCACCGAATTGAAGTTCGACCCGATACCCTGACCATAGGCCGCTTAGTCCGGCCAATCATCCATCCGAAAATTGTCGTCGATAACAGGCGGTGGGCACGCCCATCGCCAGCTTAACCATGGGAGGTTTCCGTGACCCACATCAAAGATATTGCCAACCGTCCGAGCAAGGCCGACGTCGACGCACTCGCCAAATTTTCGCCCGCAACGATCCACGAGGCCCAGGGCCGCCGCGGCGCGCTCTCCTCGCGGCTGAAACCCGTCGACTATCGCATGAAGCTTTGCGGTCCGGCTTTCACGGTGAAATGCGCGCCGCGCGACAACATCATGCTGCAGCTTGCGATCAACTACGCCAAACCCGGCGATATCATCGTCGTTTCCGCAGGCGAATATGAGGAAGCCGGCTCCTTCGGCGATGTCCTGGCCAACGCGTGCCTTGCCAAGGGTATCGGTGGGCTAGTGACCGATACTGGTGTACGGGACACGCTGCAGCTGAGAGAGCTCGGATTTCCGGTCTTCTCGCTCAGCGTCTGCATCAAGGGCACGGTCAAGGAGACGATCGCGGCGGTCAACGATCCGGTCATCGTCGGCGGAGAGATCATCAATCCCGGCGACATCGTCATCGGTGACGCTGATGGGCTGGTCATCGTCCGCCAGGGGGAGGCACAGGATGTCGCACGGTTCTCACAGGCTCGTGATGAAGCTGAGGCCGGCTACATCGAAGCCTATAAGCAAGGCAAGTCGGTCATCGAAGTCAGCAAGCTTGAGCCTGTGTTGAAGGCAAAAGGCCTAATCGGCAGCATTTGATGTTCTTTTGGTCTACATGCTTGCTATATCGCTGCGCAGATGGATCTCTGCAATTCAGGCGAAAGTCGTCCAGACGAAGGTTATATCACCGACATATGCGAGCTGTCTCGGGTCATACTTAGCTGGAGCGAAAGTCATAGTGCAGAGATTCTGATTTAGCCGCGAGGACAAAAGTTTAACGCTCAAACAATCGTATTGATGGTTCGAATCTCAAGAGCAGGGACCCCAATCAACACCTACTGTTCTCCAGTTTCATCGTCGGCAATTTTGCGCAAGAGATACAACAACGCGATGCGTTCCGCCGGATTGAGACGCAAGACAGTCTTTTCACTGATTAGGTAGGCTCGCGGATACATCTCTTGCAGCAAGGCCTCGCCTTTCGGCAGCAGGGAAATCACAACTTTGCGGCCATCGGCTTCGTCTTTCGAAAGGCTGACGAGACCGCGGACCTTCAGTCGATCGACGATACCACGGATGGTTGCCTGATCCACTGAGGTTGCCTTGACGAGTTCGACCTGTGAACTCGGACCCAGGTCATGCAGCGCGCACAAGGTCACAAACTGCACCGAGGTCAGGTCCGGATCGCTCGCGTTGGATTGGAAGATCGACAGATGGCGCTGATAGGCCTTGCGCAGAAGATGTCCGACCTGCTCCGTAACGTGGTAGCCATCCTGCGATGCTGGCGCTTCCGGTCGCTGTTGGTCGATGTCTTTCGCGGTCATTCTCGGCG